>JAXIPC010000165.1:0-13549 GCA_045403135.1 Gemmatimonadales bacterium
AGTCAACCCCGTCGGTCCCCGTGGTGGTGGTGAACACCGCCTCGGGGTAGAGCTGGCGGATTCTTCCCGCGAAGCTGGTCGGGTCCGGGAGCAGATCGATCTTGTTGAACACCAGGACGACCGGCCGGTCGGTCAGATCCAACTCGCCCAGGACCTCCTCCACCACCCGGGCCTGTTCCTCCCACTCGGGATGACTGGCATCGACCACATGCAGCAGCACGTCGGCCTCCCGCGCCTCCTCGAGGGTGGCGCGGAAGCTGGCCACCAGGTGATGGGGCAGCTTGCGGATGAATCCGACGGTGTCGGTGACCCGGGCGCGCACCCCGTCGCCCACGTCCACTTCGCGGGTGAGGGTGTCGAGCGTGGCGAAAAGCCGGTCTTCCACGAAGATGTCGGAGTCCCCGGTGAGCGCACGCAGCACGCTCGACTTGCCGGCGTTGGTGTAGCCCACCAGCGCGGCGTGCACCAGCTTCTGCCGGCCGCCCCGGATCGTTTCGCGATGACGCGCCACGTCCTGCAGCTTGCCGCGGTGGTGTTGGATCTTCTGCCGGATCATCCGGCGGTCGGTTTCCAGCTGGGTTTCGCCGGGGCCCCGAAGCCCGATGCCGCCGCGGATACGCGACAAGTGGGTCCACATCCGGGTGAGCCTCGGCAACAGGTACTCCAGCTGCGCCAGCTCCACCTGGAGCTTGGCCTCGGCGGTGCGCGCCCGGGTGGAGAAGATGTCCAGAATCACCTCGGCCCGGTCCATGACCCGCACCTCGAGCTCCCGCTCGAGATTGGATCCCTGGACGGGGGAGAGCTCGTCGTCGAAAATGGCCATGGTGGCCCCGCTCTCGGAGACCATGACCTTGAGCTCCTCGACCTTGCCCTCACCGAGCAGCGTGGCCGGGTTAGGGGCGGCCACCTGCTGCGTCAGTCGGCCCACCACGACCGCGCCGGCAGTGTCCACCAGCCGGGCCAGCTCGTCCAGATGCTCCTGCACCTGCGCCACTTCGCGCGATCCCTTGCGGGACACGGAGACCAGCACCGCCTTTTCGACCGGTGGCTGGACGTTGATCAGATCTCGAATGGTCGGCCTCGTCGTTCAGGGAATCGGTCGCTCCGCCGTCCCGTCAAAGATAATGCTGGTGGCTATCGGCTATCGGCCATCGGCTCACCGCTCACCTTCTTCAGCCAGCTTCCGCCACCAGGCCATGCGCTCCGCCACCTTCCGCTCATACCCCAGCGACCCGGGCGTGTACAGCTCCTTGTCCCCGACTGCGTCCGGTAAATAGGTCTGCTTCACGTAGTGGCCCGGAAAGTCATGAGCGTACCGGTACTCCGCCCCGTACCCCAGCTTCTTGAGCAGCGCGGTCGGCGCGTTCCGCAGATGCACCGGCACCGGCTCCGCCGGGGTGTCCCGCGCCAGCTCTAGCGCGGCGCCCAGCGCCTTCACGACGCTGTTGGATTTGGGCGCGGTGGCCAGGTAAATCGTCATCTCCGCGAGCGGCAGGTACCCCTCGGGCGCGCCGAGCTGGCGGAAGGCTTCCCGCGCGGCCACCGCGAGCGGCAGCGCCTGCGGATCCGCCAGGCCGATATCCTCGGCCGCCATCGCGATGGCCCGGCGGAAGAGGACCAGCGGGTCTTCCCCGCCCTCCAGCATCCGGGCCATCCAATAGAGCGCGCCCTGCGGGTCGCTGCCCCGGAGCGCCTTGTGGTAGGCGGAGAGGAGATTGAAGTGCTCCTCGCCGGACTGGTCGTACTTGGGCACCCGCCGCGCGAACGCCTCCGCCATCACTTCGAGCGTGACGCTCCCGCCTTGCCCCACCTGGAGCGCGGCCGCCTCGAGCGCATTGAGAGCGCGGCGGGCGTCTCCGTCGGATTGGGTCGCCAGCCATTCGATGGCCGCGGGGGCCACGTCGAGCTCGAGCCTGCCCAGGCCGCGATCCCGGTCCGTCAGCGCCGCGCGGACCACACCGGCCACCGCGGCGGGGTTGAGCGGCTCAAGCACGAACACCTGGCAGCGGGAGAGCAGCGCCGCATTCAGGCTGAAGCTGGGATTCTCAGTCGTCGCGCCGATCAGGGTGACCGTGCCCCGTTCGACATGGGGCAGGAAGGCGTCCTGCTGGGCTCGGTTGAAGCGATGGATTTCGTCGCAGAACAGGATCGTGCCCCGGCCCAGACGGCGGCGCTCCTCGGCCTCCTTGATGATCTCGCGGACCCGTTGCACGCCCTCGGTGACTGCGCTGAAGGCGATGAAGGCACGCCCGGTGTGCTGGGCGATGAGATGGGCGAGGGAGGTTTTGCCGGTCCCCGGCGGGCCCCAGAGGATGGCGCTCCCCAGATCGCCCCGGCGGAGGCCATCGCCGAGCGAGCGGCCCGGTGCGAGCAAGTGTTCCTGCCCGGCAAACTCCTCGAGCCTGCGCGGTCGCATGCGGGCGGCGAGCGGCGCCGGCGTCGAGAACAGCTCCGGCTCGTCCATGGCCCGGTCAGCTCCCCGGAGTGAGGGAGCGGAGCAGCACGAGTGCGGCGGCGCCGCCCAGAAAGGCAACGATGGTTTTTACATGCCGCCCTGCCTGGATCTCCGGCACGAGGTTGGAAGCCGCCACGTACAGGGTGACGCCCGCGGCCAGCGCCAATCCATACCGCGCCAGTGGCGCTACCGCTTCGGTCACCAGCGCGCCCATGATGGTCGCCACTCCCAGAATCCCCCCCGAGGCCAGCGCCCGCCGTCGGCCCAGCCCGCTCGCCAGCATGATGCTGGAAACGGTCACTCCCTCCGGGAGCTTGTGCAGCATCACACCCAGAAAGAACGCGACGCCAAGGCCCCAGGACACCAGGAATCCGCTCGCGATGGCCACGCCGTCGAAGAAGGCGTGCAGGGTGAGACCAACCAGCGCGCTGTACCCCGCAGACGGCCCCACCGGGTGGGTCTCGACGCCGAAGTGGAAATGGGGCGTGATCACGTGCTGGGCCACGTGGACCAGCACGTAGCCCACCAGCACCAGGAGCCCCGCGGTGGCGCTCGGCGTTTCCGTCGCGGCGAAGACGACCGGCAGCACGCCGATCAGCACCAGCGCCAGCATGAACCCGGCACCGAAGGCAAGACAGGTTTCGATAAACGCCAGACTGCGCCGCTCCTGCCGCACCACGGCGATCGCCCCCACCAGGTTCCCGGCGGCGGCGGCCAGCGCGAACAGGAGCGGCGTCATCGCCACGAGCGCGCCAGGGCCAGCAGCGAGTCCTTGGTATTCCGGGCCGGGTCTTCCACCACGGCCTCGAGCAACTTCTCGATCAGCCGGCCCAGCTCGGGGCCCGGCGAAATGCCGGCCGCGACCAGATCGTTGCCGGTGACCGCGAGCTGCGCGCGCGAGGTCGCCTCGCCGCGAGCCCGGATGCCCGTCACCATCCCGGCCCACGCCGGGAGGCGCCCAGCGTGAAGCTCGGCCAAGCGGATCAAATCATCGGCGGCGTCTCCCACCCGTGCCAGCCATTTCCGAACCGGCACCGGCTCTCCGGAGTCGGGCTCGAGGGGGCCCTTGGCCATGGCCTGCGCGCGCGCGATCTCCGCATTGGATGCCTTGAGGCGCTCCAGGATCTCCGGCGCCGAGCTCGAGAGCGCGGCTGTCAGGAGGATCGGATCCCGGGCTCGAACCGGCTCGACAATCGGGGGAGTTTCCGGCAGCTCGGGTATCCAGATCGCCGCGGCACCCACATCCCGCCAAGCGCGCACCAATCCGGCGATGGAACGCGCCGACGCCAGCCCCTTGAACCACTCTTCCCGCACCCGCTCCGCGGAAAGGGAGGCGAGCTCCCGCGCCGTGGCCCGTGCCGCGTCCCAGGTGACCGGGTCGATCGCAAATCCGTATCGAGCCGCAAACCGGATCATGCGGAGAATCCGCAAGTAGTCTTCCGCGAACCGCCTGGCCGGCTCGCCCACGGCCCGCACGACCCCCGCGGCGAGGTCCCGCTCGCCGCCGAAAGGATCGCGGAGCTCGTGCCGGAAGGGATGGTACGCCAGGGCATTGATCGTGAAATCGCGCCGGGAGAGGTCCTCGTCGATCGAAACGCCGTACTCCACTACCGCGTGCCGCCCGTCGGTGCTCACATCTCGCCGGAAGGTGGTGACCTCGTGTAATTGCCGGTGCCGGTCCAGTACGCCGACCGTGCCGTGCTTGACCCCAACCGCCACGGTGCGCGGGAACAGCCGTTGCACCTGGTCCGGTGTCGCCGCGGTGGCCAAGTCGACGTCCTGATCCGACTCGCCGGTGAGCCAGTCTCGCACTGCGCCGCCCACGCACCAGGTTTCGAACCCGGCATCCTCGAGCCTCCGGGCGATGTCCACCACCGGCTCGGGGAGCGGCATCACCCGGCCGGCCGCTGGGCCGGTCACGCCGGCGATCCCCCGTAGCGCACCCCTGCCGAGAGACAGAGCGCGAGCTCCAAGCGCGCCAGCGAGGTCGGCTGCCGCCCAGCCGGAACGACACCGAGCCGGAGCAGCTGCCCGCCGCCGCCCTCGAAAGCGTACTCGCCGCCGACCTCGCCGTAGGGACAGCGGCTCGCCAGCACGACCGGTTTGCCAGCGTCGAGCCAGCGCCGGATGCTGGGCACCGCGCCCGGCGGCACGTTGCCGCGCCCGAATCCCTCGATGACCAGTCCGTCGAAGCGGTCGCGCGCGCAATCGATCAGGCTGCCATCGTCACCCAGAATGAGGCTGACGACGGCCACCCGCTGGGCGAGGTTCGTGGCGGGGAGCAGCGAGCGGTCGGGATCGGCGGCGCGAAAGAAGCGGGGTGCGCCGGATTCGACGGCGCCAAGGAGCGGTGCATGGGGCGAGCCGAACGCGTCAGCAGCGAAGGCGTCGAGCTTGGTCACGTCGCGGCCGTCGAGAATCCCGCCCGCGAACACCACCATTGCCCCGCGCCCACGTGCGCCTGGGTGACCCGCCACGGCCACCGCATCGCGCAGGTTCCGGGGGCCGTCCCAGTGGGAATCGGTGGAGGTCCGCATCGAACCGGTCAGCACCACCGGCACCTGGGGCGGGACGGTCCGCGCGATGAGGTAGGCCGTTTCTTCGAGGGTGTCGGTGCCGTGGGTAATCACGACGCCGACTGGAGCGTCGGGGCCCGCCACGATGGCCGCCACCCGCTCCCGCATGGCCCAGAGCTCGACCGGACCGCGGTGCACGCCCGGCAGGCGCTCCCAGTCTTCCACCCAGACCTCATGCTCCGCGCCCAGGCTGCCGACGAGGTCTAGCAGCGCCTGGCCGCCGAGCGCGGGCACGTTCCCACCGGCGGCGGGGTCCTGCTGCATGGCGATGGTGCCACCGGTGGCGAGGAGGTGGATCATTCTGAAGGGGTCGGGTGCCGGGGGTCAGGGGTCAGGGTAACAACCTCGAAAACGCTGCTCCGCGCAGAGGCGATTCCCTGACCCCTGACACCTGAATCCTGATCCCTGGCTGCTCACCCGCACAGGACGCTCCCTCCGTTCACATTGAGTACCTCTCCCGTGACATGCCGCGCCAGCGGGCTCACCAGGAACAGGATCGGCCCCGCGATGTCCTCCGCCGGCGGGATCCGCTGGAGCGGGATCGTCGCGGCGATGCGCTCCCGCCCGCCCGCGGCGTAGGGCGTCGCACTCATCTCGGTGTCGACCCAGCCCGGAGCCACACAGTTGACGGTGATATCGGGGGCACACTCGATCGCCAGCGACTTGGTCATCGAGATGAGCGCGCCTTTGGTAGCGGCGTAGTCGGCGTGAAAGGCCTCGCCCCGCTGTCCCGCGGTGCTCGATACCAGTACCACTCGGCCTCCCTTGCCCATCAGCGCGAGCGCCGCCCTGGTCGTGAGAAAAACCGCGTCGAGGTTCTGGGACATCGTGGATCGCCACCGGGCGTCGGTCATCCGGCCCAGCGGGACCTCGTCCGACGGCCAAACGCCGGCATTGGCCACGAAGCAGTCCAGCCCGCCGAGCGCGGCCTTGCACTCCCGAAACACCTTGTCGACGACGCGCGGATCGGCCAGGTCCCCCCCGGCATAGAAGGCGCGGCGCCCCAGGCCTCGAATCCCCTTGGCCACCGCCTCCGCGTCTGAGACCCGCTTGTGGTAGGTGATCCCGACGTCGGCGCCGGCGCGGGCGAACAGGAGCGCGGTCGCGCGGCCGATCCCGCGCGACCCGCCGGTGATCAGCGCCCGCTGCCCGGAAAGGGAGATCATCGCCCCAGCTCCTCCTCTACCGCTTCCACGATGAGATGCTCCAACGCGAGGTGGAGCTCCTGAATGCGGCTGGTATCCTCCGAGGGGACGACGATGGCCACATCGGCGAGCTCCTTGAGCGGTCCGCCCCCCCGGCCAAGAAAGGCCGCGACCACGACGCCTTTGGCCCGCGCGGCCCGCGCCGCGGCGAGCAGGTTGACGCTGGTGCCGCTGGTGCTGTGCAGAATCAGGAGGTCGCCCGGGCGGCATAGCGCCTCCACTTGCCGCGCGAAAATCTGCTCGAATCCCAGGTCGTTCCCCGCCGCGGTGATCAGCGAGCAATCGGTGGTCAGCGCCAGCGCGGCGAACGGGCGCCGCGCCGCGCGGAATCGGACCACGTATTCGGTGGCCAGGTGCTGTGCGTCGGCCGCACTGCCGCCGTTCCCGGCGAAGTACAGCACCCCGCCGGCCTTGAGCGTGGCGGCGTACCGGTCCGCCAGTGCGGCCACATCCGCCGCGAGCGCGGTGCTGGCCTCCGCGGTGCGCGCCAGCGCTTCGAGCCCCTTGCGAATGCCGTCGCTGGTCGTCATTCCTCCTGCCCGAGAAGCTGCTTCAGCTTGTCCATGAGCCCGGTCTTGATCGCGAGTGGGGGAACCGGGTCGACCGGTTCGCCGGCCAGAATCGCGGCGGGATTCTTCCGCGCCAGCAGGTCCGCCTGAGACGGGCCGCCGGCCTCGCAAAGAAACCGGTAGCCGGTCCCGATCATGCGGCTGTCGCCGTGATTGTCCGCGGCGATGATATCGGCCAAGCCGTACGCCAGAAGCTCACGCGCCCGCTGCCCGCGCCCGCGCCCGGTGAGCAGGGTGTTCGCATCCACCTGCATCAGAGCGCCCACCGCCTTCCATTGCGCCACCGCCTGCGGGGTGGCGGCGCGATAGCGCTCCGGGTGCGCGAGGACCGGAATGAGACCAGCCTGCACGATCTGATGGAGCGCATTGGTCGCCGCGGGGATGGCCACCTGGCTGGTGAACTCCACCAGGATGTGGCGGGTGCCCCCGAGCGTGAGCCCCGGCAGATCCCGGATGTCGGGCGGAACCGGCCGGTCCAGCATCAGCTCGACCCCGCGGTGGAGGACGATTTCTTTCGGCGCCGCCGCCGAGAGCGCCACGAACGCCGGCTCGTGGGAGGCGGGCAGCCCGCTGGAAAGCCGGCCGACGCTGTGGTGCGGTGTCAGGCACACCGCCGTGACCCCGGCCTCGCGCATCGCATCCAGCACCCGGAGCGACTGCTCGACGCTCTTCGACCCGTCGTCCACTCCCGGCAACAAGTGCGAGTGGAGATCGATCACCGGCGCTCCGCCCCCATGTGCGAGAGCTCCGCGGCGAAGCCGCCCAGCCCGGCAGGATCGGAGACGGCCCGCGCCTTGAGCGCGAGCGTAACCAGGGCGTCGGCCGCCAGAAGGTCGAGCGCCGCGGCGCGGTCTCCGGCAGAAGCCAGCGAGGCGGCCAGCGCCTCGCGCGCCGCGGCCGCCAGCGCCGGCGCCGGGTCGGAGGCACCGGGCTGGTCCGCGAGATAGCGGGCGGCGCGGGCGCGGAGCGCCGCAGGCGCGCCAGCGCTCTGCTCGGCAAACCACCGCGCCGAGTCCACTATCCGGCCGCCAGCCATTCCTCGACGATTCGCGGCGTGGCTTCCTTTGCCGAGGGCAGCCGCGTCAGGTCGCCGGCGCTCGCGGACGCAAAGGCGGGCCGGCCACCACCCTTGCCGCCGCTCATCGCGGCGATCCGGTTCACCAGGTCACCCGCCTTCCGTCCCTGCTGCACCAAGTCATCGGTGAGCGCCACGTGAATGGCCCCGCGACCACCGGTCCCGAACAGGACGAGCACCGCGTTCTTCTTCCCGGCGCGGAACCGGTCCGCCGCCTGGCCGACTTCTTCACGATCCTCGGCAGTGGTGTCGGAGAGGGTCACGGCCACGCCATTGACGGCGATCTCCTCGCCCGGGCCGGTCGTGCCGCCGCGCTCGACCATTTCGCGGATCCGCGACTCGAGCTTTTCTCTTTCGGCCAGGAGTTGCTCGATGCGCCGCGCCAGGTGCTCCGGCTGGGTTTTGAGCAGCTCGCCCGCTTGCTTGAGCCGGGCCCCGATTTCATCGAGCGCCGCATAGGCCCCTGGACCAGTGACGGCCTCGATCCGCCGCACCCCGGCGGCGATGCCGCTCTGGGAAACGAACCGGAACAGGCCGAGCCCACCGGTGCTGGCGACGTGGGTGCCCCCGCACAGCTCGATCGAGTCACCCATTTGGACCACCCGGACCACGTCACCGTATTTGTCGGCGAAGAATGCCATCGCACCCAGCGCCAGCGCCTCCGGATAGGGCATCTGGCGCGTCCGCACGGCCGAGTTGGTCCAGATGGCCGCGTTGATCTCCCGCTCGATCACTTCGAGCGAGGCTGGCTCGATCGGCCCGTGGTGCGAAAAATCGAAGCGGAGCCGGTCCGGGTCGACCAGGGACCCCTGCTGCCGCACGTGGGGGCCGAGATGACGCCGGAGCGCGTAGTGAACCAGATGAGTCGCGCTGTGATTGCGTTCGATGTTCCTCCGCCGTGCCTCGTCTACCTGCGCCACCACCGGCGTGGGCTGGAACGTGATCGGGAAGGGCCCGCACACCACCGTGCCGCGATCGACCCGGTTCACTTCTTCGACTGCCAGCGTCCAACCCTGCCCCTTGACCGCGCCGAAATCACTGACCTGGCCGCCTGACTCCGCGTAGAACGGGTTGTGGTGGAGCAGCAGCTCGACTCGCTCGCCCTCTTGCCGGAAGGCCAGCGGTTCCGTCTCGGCACTCATGGTCTCGTAGCCGACGAATTTCTGCCGGCCCCGCTTGAGCACCTGCCACTTGGGCTTCCTGCCGGTCTGCACGCTCGGGCCCCTGGCGTGCTTGCCCGTCCCTCGAGCGGTGCGCGAGCGATTCCGTTGCGCTTCGAGGGCGCGCTCGAAACCGGGAAGATCCACACCCACGCCCCGCTCCGCGGCGATCAGCTGGGTCAGGTCTACCGGGAAGCCGAAGGTGTCGTAGAGCCGGAACACCTCCTCGCCCGAAATCTCGGTGTCTCCCGCGGCGAACATCTGTTCCAAACGCTCCAGCCCGCCGGCGATGGTCTCGAGGAAACGCTGCTCCTCGGCCTCGGTCCACTTCCGGATTTCGGAGCGGCCCGCCGCCAGCTCGGGGTACACTCCTCCCATCTGCTCCACGACCACGTCGGTGAGCGGCGCCAGCGTGGGTTCGCGCCGGCCCAGCAACCAGGCGTGCCGCACCGCCCGCCGAAGGATGCGCCGCACCACATAGCCGCGCCCCTCGTTGCTGGGGAACACGCCGTCGGCCAGGAGAAACGTCACCGCGCGGGCGTGATCGGCGAGCACCCGGTAGGAAGCACCCGTCCCGCTCATGGAGCGCGGGTATGGCTTGCCCACCAGCTCCCCCACCCGATCGAGCAGGGGCAGAAAAAGATCGGTGTGGAATGTGTCGTCTTCGCACTGCAGCACCGCGGCGATCCGTTCGAGCCCGGCGCCGGTGTCCACTGAGGGTCTTGGCAAGGGGGCAAGGGCACCATTGGCGGCCCGGTCGAACTGCATGAAGACCAGGTTCCAGATTTCCACGAAACGCCCCGATTCCGCCAAGGCCTCGAACTTGGGTGTCGCGATCGTGGTGGGGCCCATGCCGGGCCTCCATTCGAGATCCACGAAGACCTCGGAGTTCGGCCCGCACGGTCCGGTGTCGGCCATCTGCCAGAAATTATCCTTGTCGCCGAGTCCATGGATCCGGCTGGGGGAGAGCTTGGCGATTTCCCCCCAGAGGAACCTGGCCTCGGTGTCCTTCTCGTGTACGCTGACCTGAATGCGCTCCGGAGCAATGCCCAGGTAGTCCTTCGACGTGACGAATTCCCAGGCGTACGCGATGGCCTCCCTCTGGAAGTAGTCCCCGAAGGAAAAGTTGCCCAGCATCTCGAAGAAGGTCTGATGCCGCCGGGTGAGGCCGACCTGCTCCAGATCGTTGTGCTTGCCGCCGGCCCGCACGCACTTCTGGCAACTCACCGCGCGGGTGTACCCGCGCGGCTCCTGCCCCAGGAAGGTGCGCTTGAATTGCACCATCCCGGCGTTGGTGAAGAGGAGGGTGGGATCGTCCTTGGGCTCGAGCGGGGAGGAGGGAACCTCGGTGTGCCCCCGGGCCCTGAAGTACTCGAGGAAAAGGCGGCGAATGCGAGCGGATTCCATGCCGGGGAATATATCCGGTCAGCAGTGACCGGTGACCCGTGACCCGTGACCCGTTGGCGTGAGCTCCCTAGTCCTCCTCGCGCCCGCCCTACTGGTTACTGGTTACTGGTTACTGGTCACCGGTCACCGGTCACCGGTCACTGCCCAGCAGCTCCGCCACCATTCGGGTAACCGCGTGCCCCGCAAATCCCCGGCGCGCCAGGAACGCCAGCAGCCGCCGACGCTGGACCGCCCGCGGCAAGCCACGAAGCTGCAACAGACGGCGGCGCGCCAAGGCATCGGCTTGGGGGCCTTCGGTCCCGTCCGCTCCGAATGCCTCAGCGAGCGCCCCGTCCACCACCTTCCGGTCGACCCCCAGCGCGGCGAGATCCCGCCGGAGACGAAGCGGCCCCCGCCCCCGCGCCGCCCGAGTTTGCACGTAGTGGAGGGTGAATCGGGCATCGTCCAGCAGACCCAGCCGCTCCGCCCGGACCCGGGCCGCGTCCGCCGCCTCGGGCGGGTGTCCCTTCAGCACCAAACGGCGGGTCAGATCCCGGGCGGCGAACGGTCGGCGTTCCAGGAATCGAAGGGCGGTACGGAAGGCGGCCTCCTCATCGGCGGCGCGGCAGAGCCGAGCGAAGAGCGCCTCGCCCAGCTCCGATCCCGCGTCCAGACGTTCCCGCTCCGCCACTTCGCGCGGGATGGTGAGGAGCGGACGCCCCTGGACCATCACCCGCACGCTGCCCCCCCGGCGCGGATCGGGGACCACGGCCCCGACCACCCGCAGCGGCGGCGCCTCAGTCAGCGTCGCCGTCATCACCGTCGGCCGCCACCACGGCTCCAGGACGCATGCCGAGGAATTCCTTGACCCGACCCTCGACCTCGGCCATCAGTGTGGGATTGTCCTTCAGGAAGAGCTTGGCATTCTCCCGGCCCTGCCCGATCCGCTGATCCCCATAGGAGTACCAGGCACCGGACTTCTGGATGATGTTGGCCTCGGCCGCGATATCCACTACCAGCCCGCAGTGGCTGATGCCCTCGTCGAACATCACGTCGAATTCCGCCTGCTTGAATGGGGGCGCCACCTTGTTCTTGACCACTTTGACCCGGACATGGTTGCCGATGATCACTTCCCGCTCCTTGACCGGGCCGATTCGGCGGATGTCGAGCCGGACCGACGCGTAGAACTTGAGCGCCTTGCCGCCGGTGGTGGTCTCGGGATTGCCGAACATGACCCCGATCTTTTCGCGAAGCTGGTTGATGAAGACCACCGCACAGTTGGAGCGGTTGATGGCACCGGCCAGCTTCCGGAGCGCCTGGCTCATGAGCCGGGCTTGAAGGCCCATGTGGCTGTCGCCCATTTCTCCTTCGATTTCCTGCTTCGGCACCAGGGCCGCCACCGAATCGATGACCACGATGTCCACCGCGCCGGACCGCACCAGGATCTCGACGATTTCGAGCGCCTGCTCTCCGGTATCGGGCTGGGAGACCAGCAGGTTGTCCACGTCCACACCGAGCTTGCGGGCATACTCGACGTCGAGGGCGTGCTCCGCATCCACGTAGGCCGCCACTCCGCCGGCGCGCTGCACGTTGGCCGCGAGGTGCAGGGTGAGCGTGGTTTTGCCGGACGACTCGGGGCCGTAGATCTCGGTAATCCGGCCCCGAGGAATGCCCCCGATCCCGATGGCGGCATCGAGATTGATTGCCCCGGTGGAGATGGCCTGGACCCGCTCCCGCGGGTGTTCGGATCCCATGCGCATGATCGAGCCCTTGCCCAGCTGCTTTTCGATCTGGGAAATGGCGAGGTTGAGTGCCTTGCGACGCTCTGCGTCGAGCTTGACCTCCTTGACGTCGGGGACGGCCATGGGATCCTCGTTCATAAGATTGTGGCTGAATTTGCTACACAATTATACTACCAACCAAGCTAATGCCGAATATTAGCCGAAACAAGTGGGCACTTTTTCACTTCCTAACACTCCGCCACGCGTCCTCAATGTGGGTGAGCTGTGGAGAGGTGGAAGACTCGCCCCGCTCATCAACCGCTATCACATCGAATCGGTAGCGGTCTCCCGGCAGCCCAAACCGAAGCCGCCACAGGTCCGCCAGGCGCGACATGACGGCCTGTTTGCGCGCCCCGACGGCCTCCACTGCCTGCCCGAAACGGGAAGACCGCCGAGTCTTGACCTCGATGAAGGCCACGAGGCTTCCCAGCCGGGCCACCACGTCCAGGTCGTGGTGCCCCAGCCGGAACCGGTGGGCCTCGATGCGCCAGCCCAGTCGGAGCAGGTGGGAGATTGCCGCTTTCTCGCCGGCGTAGCCGCGCCGGTGGCGCGGGTCGGTCCATTCGGTGACGGGTTTGGGGGTGCGTGCGGCGGGCATGGCCGACGATAACTCAGCCGACGTGGATCGCTGGAACCAATTCCGTGCGACGCGGGCACCATCCGACGCAACGGGCGTCCTAGCGTCCTAGCGTCTTAGCGTCGTAGCGTCTTAGCGACAGTACTCGTCCAGCTGGGAAAACCCGATCAACACCTCCCGCGGCTTGCTGCCGTCGGGAGGTCCGAGGATCCCCGCTGCGTGGAGCTGATCGATGACCCGGGCGGCCCGGCCGTAGCCGATCCTCAGTTTCCGCTGGAGCAGCGAGGTCGAGCCACCCTGGTTCTGAATGCAGGCCTCGGCGGCCTCCCGGAACAGCGAATCCCGCTCCCCTTCCTCGGACGCGTCGGGCCCGCCCTCCTCCCCCGCTTCCTGCGCCCGCATAAAGGCCAGGATGTCCTCCTCGGCCCGCGCCTGTGCAGCCCGGGCCTCCTTCCGTCCCCTGAACCACTCCATCAGCGATTCGGTTTCTTCGGTGCCGATGAACGCCCCTTGCAACCGCATCGGCTCACTCTTGCCCGGCGGCAGGAACAGCATGTCCCCGTTGCCCAGCAGGGCCTCCGCCCCATTCTGATCGAGAATGGTGCGGCTATCGACCTTCGACGCGACGCGAAAGGCGATCCGGCTCGGGAAGTTGGCCTTGATGAGCCCGGTGATGACATTCACGGATGGGCGCTGCGTGGCCAGAATCAGGTGGAGGCCGATGGCGCGCGCCTTTTGCGCCAGCATCGCCAGCGGCGTTTCCAC
>JAXIPC010000265.1:0-6740 GCA_045403135.1 Gemmatimonadales bacterium
TCCTCGAACCGCGTCAGCTCCCTCCGCGCCAGACAGCCAGCAACGAGTCCCGTCGGAGCAATTCGAAGCGCGGCGTGGCGCCGAGGGCGGTCGAGGGAGGCCGAAGCAGGAAGACTGGTCGATCCGGGTACTCGCTTAGCAGGAGACTGTCCCGGGCATGAAGGTCTCGCGCATAAACTACGTCGTCTCGCCCGGCCAGTAGGAGTGGTGGGAAGAGGGTAAACCCGCGCCGGTCCTCCGCGAGCCGGCGCAGGCATTCCTCCGTGTACGCCGACCCGGGCAGCAACCGGTTGCTCGGGTCCACCGTGAAGGGAGATCTCACGAGCTTGGCGGAATCGGCGACCAACGGCTGCAGCATTGCTTCCGCAGCCCTGCCCCGATGCCTCCCCCGCTCGATGGCGCTGACGGTTCGCTCGAGCGCGCAGGCATCGCTCTTCCGATAGACTTGTTCCGCCACGTTCGGCCCCACCCCGACCGCCCACATCCGCGCGATGAGCTGCGCCCCCCAGCTCTCTCGCACCAGCACCACCGCGTCGTGAACTCCCGCTCGCCGGGCCGCCGCGTCGGCACCCCATCGCATCGTGGTGAGCCGGTTCTGGTGCTCTCGCGCGCGGAGTGGCACCGCCGTGGCGAGGCCAAGCGCCAAGGCGGCCACGATCGCGACGCCGAGCGATCGGCCTGCAAGCCCCGGTCCCAGCCGATCCCGCAGCAGCGGCACCGAACGGCTGGTCCAAAGCGCGAGCATCGGAAGGGTTGCATAGAGAAATCGAGGGCCGAGATAGAATCCGTCGGACCAGTAGGTGAAGTAGAGCCCGCACAGGAGGGCCGCAGTGGCGATCAAGTAGCGGTCGAACCCCGAAAGCCGTCGGGTCAGCGCCAGGGCCGCTGTCGCGGGCAGGAGTGAGGGGATCGGCAGCTCGAGGAAGTAGGATTGCAACCGCACGAAATACAGATTCAGCAGCTCGAAGCCCCGAGCGGGGGTATGGACGTCGCCCCACGGCGTTCGGTGAAACCCCAGTCCTTGCTCGGGACCATAGTAGGCGTTGTACCCGAACAGTAGCGGGGCGCCGGTCGTTCGGGCGTTCACCCAGAGCAGCACCGCCACCGGCGCGGCGATCGCGACCCCGGCGGCGATCAGCGGCGCCCACGCGCCACGCCGCACCGCCCGGACGAGAAACCAGAGTCCGGCCGGTGCAGCAAAGGCGGCCGCATCCAATGGCCGGATCGTCGCGGCCATCCCGAATCCGAGGCCCAGCAGAAGCCCGTCGCGAATCCATGGCGACGGGCGTTGGGTTGCCCGGGCCAGTCCGAGCATTCCGAGGAGAAGCCAGGTGAGTTCCATCACATGGTTCATGTAGGTGCCGGACATGAACGCGACAAACGGAGCAAACCCAAAGAGCAGAATGGCCGCGAGAGCGACGCCGGGGCGTGGCTCGATCCGGCGGACCAGCGCAGCGAACAACAGCACCGAGGTCCCTCCGAATACCGGACCCACGATCCACTCGGTGCCGAGCAGGGTGCCGATTGCCAGCATAGCCGGACCGCCGGCCGGATACTGGCTGAAGACCTTGCCTCCCAGATTCACGACCTGCAAGCTGCTGAAGAATTCAGGGTACCGAGGAGCGGGTAGCGCAAGCGCTCCTCCGGCGTAGATCCGGGCCTGATACACTTGCGCGATTTCGTCGATCAGCAGCGGCTTGGCGGAGAAGATCACCCGCGCGATGGAGAGGTAGATTCCGAGGGCGACCAGCGCGATCGCGACGGTCCAGAGGTGCGGCGCCGAGGCGAAGCTCGCCGCCAGTCGGGCCGGCACGCCCTCTCCGGGAAGCGCGGCGACCTTCCGGGTAAGCACGGCGATCAGCACCGCGATCCCGACCACGATCGCCGTGCCGCTCCACCACCCGGCGACCAGATCACCCCACGTTGGAAGGGACGGTCCACCCGGAATCCAGTTCGCGATAGGGAGGAATCCGAGGATCGCGATGACCATCACGGCCCCTGCCGTGACGATTCGGTCCAGGCGCCCCATCGCTATCCGGTGCGTCGTCGGGGAGGCAGAACGTTGAACCGCACGATGTGCCAGAACGCCGCCACACCATCCTTCCAGCCGATCTTCTTCCCTTCTTCGTAGGTCCGGCCGTTGTAGCTGATCGAAATCTCCCAGATCCGCGCCCGCGCCTGGGCGAGCCGGGCGGTCACTTCCGGCTCGAAGCCGAACCGGTCGCTGGTGAGCAGCAGCGACTTCATCAGCGGCGCCCGCACCATCTTGTAGCAGGTCTCCATGTCGGTGAGGTTTAGATTGGTGAACATGTTGGAGGCCAGCGTGAGCACCCGGTTGCCGACCGAGTGCCAAAAATACAGCACCCGCCGCTCGCTCCCAAGAAACCGCGAACCGAACACGGCGTCCGCCTTGCCGGACATGATCGGCCCAAGGAGCCGGGCGAAATCGTCGGGGTCGTACTCGAGATCGGCATCCTGCACCACGATGACATCGCCGGTGGCGTGCACAATTCCGGTACGGACGGCCGCCCCCTTGCCCCGGTTCTTCGGCTGATGCACGACCAAGTCGATCAGCTCGCGGGCCATGAGCTGGTCGAGGATCTCTCCGCTGCCATCGGTGGACGCGTCGTTGACGGTGATGATCTCCATGGGAAGCGGCACGGTGCGCAGCCGGTCCACGATGGTCCCTACCGTGGCGCACTCGTTGTACACCGGTACCACCACCGAGAGGCGGGGCAGCTCGGTCATGGGGCGCGACCTACCGCGATCAGGGATTGACCGAAGGGAAGCGGCAGGAATCGCTCGAGCCGGAGCAAGGGCACCAGGCGGTCGAAGGCTCTGAGCTGGTCGAGGGGAATTCGGCTGACGCGGCGGATCCGGCCGTTGAACCACCAGCCCAGCACTCCCACGCGATTGAACCAGCGCACCTGCTCAACCCGGAGTCCGGCGCGCTCCATTAGCAGGCGGAGCCGGGCACGGCTGTAGCGACGATAATGGCCCAGCTCGCGGTCCATCTGTCCGTAGATGGATTGGAGGGCGGGCACCAGGATGAGCACGCGGCCCCCGGGTACTAGCAGGCTCCGCATGGTCCGGAGGGTGCTCAGGTCGTCCTCGATGTGCTCCACCACGTTGGTGGCGATCGCCGTGTCAAGGCGGTACTTGGCGAATCGAGATCCAGCGGAGGGATCGGGCATCGAGAGCGGCTCGACCGCCACGTCGGAACGCCCGGCAAACCGCTCCGCCAAGCGCTCCCGGTAGAAGGGATCGGTGTCGGTGGCCACCAGGAGCTCAGGAGGCCCCTCCAGGAACTGCGCCGACATGTTGCCGATTCCGGCACCGACCTCGAGAATCCGCTTCCCGAGGTACGGCGCCATCATGTCGAACTGCCACCGGTTGTATTGGGGTGCTTCCGCCAGCAGCTCCAGGGTCTCCGCCCCGGCGTGATCGCCCGGCTGGATCGGCTCGGTTCTCGACCCGGACCGCCGCTCCACCGGGACGGCATTGCCCGGTAGTATCTCATCGGCCATCGATGAATTCCTTTGAGGAAACTGCGTTCGGAGCAGGAATCGCGCCGTTCCCGCGCCAGGGACCCGAGTCAGCCGCTCAACCGGCGGCCGGTTGTTCCTCGTACCGGCTGAGCTTGCGGTAAAGGGTCGAGGGATCGATCCCGAGGACCTCAGCCGCCCGCGTCTTGTTGCCGCCTTCCGCCTGAAGGACCCACATGATGTACGCCCGCTCGATCACCTCCAGCGACGGATTGGGCGACGACCGCTCCGCCACCAGCGGCTCGCGCCGCCGCCGGGTGATCCGCTCGGGCAGCGCGCCCGGCTCGATCAGCGTGGCCTTGCTGAGCACCACCGCATGCTCCAGCGCGTTCTGCAGCTCGCGCACGTTGCCGGGCCAGTCGTACACCATCACCGCATCCAGCGCGTCCGAGGAGAGCGCCTTGGGCACCGCCTCCCGCTCGCTCGCCAGCTCGCCGAAGATGTGGTCGATCAGCATCACCAGGTCGTCGCGCCGGTCCCGGAGCGAGGGCAATTCCAGCGCGATGACGTTGAGCCGGTAGAAGAGATCGGAGCGGAAGTGGCCGCGGCGCACCTCTTCCTCCAGATCCCGGTTGGTGGCCGCCACGATCCGCACGTCCACCGGAATCGTCTCGGTGGCGCCGACCGGAATCACCTCGCGCTCCTGCAGCACCCGGAGCAGCTTGATCTGGAGCGAGGGAGGCATCTCTCCCACCTCGTCCAGGAAGAAGGTGCCCCCTCGCGCCGCGGCAAAGAGGCCCTGCTTGTCCCGGACCGCCCCGGTGAACGAACCCTTCACGTGGCCGAAGAGCTCGCTCTCCAGCAGATTCTCCGGCAGCGCGCCGCAGTTGATCGACATGAACGGCCCGTCGGCGCGGGTCGAAAGGTTGTGGATGTAGCGGGCGACGACCTCCTTGCCCGTCCCGCTTTCACCCTGGATCAGCACCGTGGAGTCCGTCGGCGCCACCACCTCGGCCAGCTTGAGCACGTCGGTAAAGCGCCGTGATTTGCCGATCGGGCGGGTGACCGTGCTCTTGTCCTTGCGGCGGATATCCTGCTTGAGTTGCCGGTTCTCGACCCGGATCTGCCGGAATTCGCAGGCCCGCCGGAGAATGGCCAGGAGCTCGTCGTTCGAGAATGGCTTCTGGATGTAGTAGAAGGCCCCCGCGTTCACCGCCGCCACCGCGGTCTGGAGCGAGGCCTGCGCCGTCATGAGGATGACCGGCGTCATCGAATCCTGCTCCTTGGCCGCCTGGAGAATGTCCAGCCCGGTGACCTGGGGCATTCGCACGTCGGTGAGCACGATGTCGTGGCTGCCCGATCGGATCTGGTCGAGACCGGCCTTCCCGCCCTGCGCCGTGGTGACCTCGAACTGCTCCTTGCGGAGCAGGATGCGAAGCGTGTCGAGGATGCCGGATTCGTCGTCCACGATCAGGATCGAAGGCTGCTGGGTCATGCACCGTCCTCCATGGGCCATTTGCCGTGCAGGAGAATGGTAAACGTGGTCCCCTTCCGCGGGGCAGAGTCCAGCATGACCAGCCCCCGGTGCGCGGCCACCGCGCGCTCCACGATGGCCAGCCCGAGGCCGCTCCCGCCGGGCCGACCGGTAACGAACGGCTGGAACAGCCGCTCCTGCAGCTCGGCGTCGATGCCGGGGCCGTCATCCCGCACCCGCAGCCGCACCGGATGCTCGAAGTCGCCGCCCTGGGGCAGCTCCGCCGCGGGCGGTCGGTCGACCAGGGCCTCGATCCGCCCCGCTCCGTTCATCGCCTGGGCCGCGTTGAGGATGAGATTGGTCACGATCCGGTGCAACAGATCCTCGTCGGCGTCGAGCTCGATCGGGTCCCCGATCACCACGATGTCCACGCCCGGGCCGGTGTCCGGGTGCTCCCGCACCAGCTGCGCGGCTTCCCGTACCACCGCGGCCAGATCCACGGTGACGAAGTGGCTGGCCCGCACCCGGGAAAAATCCAGGAACTCGCCCAGCAGCCGGCTGAGCCGGTCGCTCTCGCGGACGATCAGGTCGGCCAGCACGCGGTCGTCGGGGTCGTCGTGGGCGCTGCGGGCCAGCTGCTCAACCGAGCTGCGGATCGAGGCCAGCGGGTTCCGGATCTCGTGCGCCAGGGAAGCCGACAGCGCCGCCACCGCTTCCAGCCGCTCCGCCCTGGTGTGGAGGACCTGGAGCTGCTGCATGTCCGAGATGTCGGTGAAGATGGCGGTAACGCTGGGCAGCTCGTCCGAGGGCCGCGCGAACGTGGTGGTCGAGAGTCCGATCGGCACCTTGCGCCCGTCCTCCCGCTGCGCGAATCCCTCCGCCCGGTCGACCCGGCTGCCCTTCCGGATGCCGGAGAGGACCGCCTCCCACAGCTCGTGCGAGCGCTGCCGGAGCTGCTCGAGCACCGGAAGTCCGGCGTAGTCCACCGCGGTGATCCCCAGCAAATGCTCGGCGGCGAGGTTGATGAAGGCCAGACGTCCCTGCCCGTCCACCGTCAGCACACCGGAACGGATGTTCCGCAGGATCTCGTCCGCCTCGAGCCGGACCCGATGCAGCTCGCTCACCAGCTCGGTTTGCTCGACCGACGCGGTGCGGAGTCGCTGGCCCAGGAACGCCACCACCAGGAAGACCACCGTGAACACCGCCACCTGGCCCCACAGCCAGGCGCCCGGCGGTCCCGGTTGACCGAAGTACGCATCGGCGAGGAAGAGCGCCGCGCCGAACAGCGCGGTGACGATCCCGGAGCGGAGCGGCATCAGCAACGCGTAGACCGCGATGACCAGCACGTAGAGCGCCGCCCATCCGCTCTGCTGCGGCCCCTCGAAATGCACCAGCGTGGTGACCAGCAGCAGATCCATCGCCGCCTGCGACTGCAGGAAGGCGAGCTGGCCACGTTGCTTCTTGATGAAGATGACGAAGATGCCGTACGCCGTGACCACGAAGGCCAGCAGCACGATCAGGACGGCGGTGAACGCGGCGTCCGGCGCCTCTTCCCGCGAAAGCGCCGCCCGGACCAGCACCACCATCGCCAGCACCACGCGGCCGGTGAACAGCCACCGGAGAAAGCTGCGTTGTTCCGGAGGACCGAAGCGCCGCTCTCCCGCGTGAGGCGGGATGGAGCCCTCGGGCACGGCGGGCAGGCGGGAAGGTTCGATGAAAGGACCTGGCACCGGGATGACGCGGAACTTAAACGCTAAGACGCTAAGGCGCTAAGACGCTAG
>JAXIPC010000132.1:0-7095 GCA_045403135.1 Gemmatimonadales bacterium
GTTGATGGCAGGGAACAGCAGCGTGCCCGCCTTCATCATCTCGTACAGGCGATGGACGCCAGTCGTCGTTTCCTCGGTCACGCCCTTGATGCTCTTGGCGAGCTTGGTCCAGCGGCCGGGGTTCTTCTTCGCTTCGGCCCGAAGCAGATCCAGGATCACGCCCCATTCCTCGGGGTCGTTCGCCGGGTCGAACGCCGGGATCTTGCCGGCCTTCTCGTACTCAGCGCCCTTGTGCACCAGCAACGTCGCATCACCGCCGTCGTCCAGCAGCAGGTTGGGGCCCGAGCCGTCGGGCCACATCAGCGCCTGCTCGGTGCACCACCAGTACTCCGGCAGCGTCTCGCCCTTCCAGGCAAAGACCGGTGTTCCCCGCGGCGCGGCTTCGGTACCATCCCAGCCCACCGCCACCGCGGCGGCCGCGTGATCCTGGGTGGAGAAGATGTTGCAGGAGACCCAGCGCACGTCGGCGCCCAGGTCCACCAGCGTCTCGATCAGCACCGCGGTCTGCACCGTCATGTGCAGCGAGCCCATGATCCTGGCGCCCGACAACGGCTTCCGGCCCGCGTACTCGGCGCGGATCGACATCAACCCGGGCATTTCCTGCTCGGCCAGCCGGATTTCCTTGCGGCCGAACTCGGCCAGGGAGAGATCTTTCACCTTGAACGGCGGGCGGGCCGTCGCGACCATGGTTGTCATATGCTTAGGGAGTTAGGGAGTTAGGGGGCACGACCGCGGTGGCCGCAAACAATCCCGGTCCTTTGGCCTGCTGATCGGAAGGCAGCATGACGAACCGTGCCCGAGCGAAGCCCGCGCCTTCCATCCAGCCGCGAATCTGTTCTTCGGCAAATCCCAGCCATTGATGTCCCATCTGATCCCGGTACTCGGCATTATCGTGCGGCAGCATGTCCACCAGGAGCAGCTTGCCGCCGGGTCGGAGGGTGCGCCGCGCAGCGGCCAGCACCCGCGAGGGATCCACCGCGTGATGGAGCACCAGCACCAGCAACGCCGCGTCGAGCTCTCCATCCGCGATGGGAAGCTCCTCTAGCGTGCCGCTGCGAAGCTCCACGTTGGGCAGATGCTGCGCTCGCTGGGCCGCGCTCTTGAGCATCGCCGGCGATTCGTCCACCGCGACCACCCGCTTGACGAATGGCGCCAATGCCGCGGTCAGCTGGCCGGTGCCGCAGCCCAGGTCTCCCACCGTCCAGTCATGGTCCAAGAGGCCGAGCAGGGCGGGCAGCTCCGGGCGCTCGCCGAAGAGCTCCTTCCGGAGCCGGTCCCACTGGCCGGCGGTCGAAGCGAAGAATCGCTGGGAGGTGAGGTGCCGCTCGGCCAGAACCTGGCGGAGTCGTTCGGCGTCCCGCTGGGCCCTTGGGGAGCTGGCCACCTCGTCCCGAACGGCTTGCCAGAGCCGGCGAACCGGGGCGCCCAGCTCGCGGGCCGGCATCCGGTACCAGTTGCTGGTTCCCTCGCTCCGCTGCTGCACTAAGTCCAAATCCGCCAATATTTTAAGATGACGGCTGACGGTGGATTGGGGCAGCCGCAGGGCCGCCTGGATTTCCCGGACGGTCAGCTCCTGGCGCTCCAACAGCAGGAGCAGCCGGCCCCGGATAGGGTCGGCCAGGGCGGAGAGCCGCTCGAAGACGGCGGGGGCGCTCATGCTTTCAATCCGTGCATCCGGATTGAAGAATAATATATGGGTAGGCCGAGGTCAAGGCATGGGCGGACGGGCGGATGGGCAGTCGGGCCGAGAATGAGCGAGCGTCACCCGACGCGTTGTGCTCCCGTAGGGCGGAATAAGCGTCCAGTCTATGCCACGCCAACCTGTCCCCGGAAGGACTAGATTCTCTCCCTTATGCGAACCTCCCTGCTCGCCGTCGGCATTCTGTCCATTGTCAGCTCCGCCACCGCCCAGACTCCCGCCCCGCCTCCCAAACCCGTCGATTCCGTCAAGGTCAGAGCTGATTCGGTCAAGCTGGCCGAGTCGCGCCGGCCCAAGACGGACATCTCGAAGCTCAAGTTCATGGTGGGGTGCTGGGAGGTCCGGCTGGACAAGGACAACCACGCCGAAGAGATCTGGTCGATGCCGGCCGACAATGTGCTGCTGTCGGTCACCAGCTATCTGAAGAAAGACTGGGCGACGGGGTACGACTTCAACCGGATCGAAGTCACCGACAGCGGGGTGGTTTTCAGCATTGTGGCGAAGGGGAAAGCGGAAGAAACCTACCTCATGAAGACCCTGGTGGACGAGTACGTCCTGTTCGAGAATCCCAAGAAGGCCTTCCCGCAACGGATCTTATACAGACTGGCGTCGGACGGTGCGCTGATCCCGCGGAACGAGGGAGATGGGCCGAGCTCGGAGGTGCGGATGCACCGGATGAAGTGCCCGGGATCGGATATCAAGCTGAGGCCGTAGGCCAAGGCTTTGCGAGCCGCGTTAGCGGCGAAGCGATCTCAGAGATCGCCACGGCCCCTTCGGGGCCTCGCGATGACTTGGGGAGTTAGGGGGATGAGTCGGGCCTCGTGGGACGCTTGCGCATGGCCTCGCGCAGGCGCTGAGCCTCCCGGACCACCGAATCGATCTGGAAACGGCTGAATCCTACTCCGGCGCGTGCGGAGCGGCTGGCCTCTTCTCGGTTCCCGATCCAGGCAACGATCATCGTGGTGACGAGACCAGGCAGCGCCGCGGCATCGCTCCTGGGCACGGCGTGTCGGAGCGACTTCCGGTACCGGGGATTGGTTGCGTCGTGCAAAGTAAAAATCGCCTCGACGCTGTCACCCACCGGATTCACGATTCCCTGGACCAGCGCATCCCCGCCACCCTCTCTACCGGCCAATCGCGGGTTTCCGAAACGCTGCAGAGCCAATCGGGCGGCCGGTCCCGAGATGACTTGCACGGCAGGGCGGCGGAGCGCAGCGGTCGAGAGGGAATCGGCGATGGCCACCGCTAGGCCGCGCAGGCTCTGGTCGGGACTTCCATCCGCCAACGGAGGAATGACGACTCGGAGGGGGCGCCGGCTCTCGATCCAAATGTCCGTCCTGGCTCCAGGCTCCCCCGACCCCACATTGACCTTCGGGTCCGGCCCGGGTCCGAAGTTGGGACGGGCGGGTCCGAGCATCCGCATCAGGGAATCGGTAACCGCCCTCGTCACTTCATGCCGGATCGAGTCGATGTCTCCCTGGGTAAGTCCCGCGGCCGGTGGGGGTTCCTGGGTCATCCGACGCGCCACAGACGCGGCGATCGCTTCGGAATCCGCACGGGTCAAGACCGAAGGCGCTGCCGCTGAGACCGTTGACTGGAGACGTTGACCCGCAGATTTCACAGAATCGGTGGAATCTGTGGCTGCAGTTGGTGTCGAGTCCGACGGGACAGCACGGCTCCGACCCCACTGGTTGTACGCACCGAGCGCCACGACAACGGCCAGTGCCGCCGCCGCTCCGATAACCAATCCTCTTCGCCACCGGGAGCGCCGGGCCTGAATCCGCTCGGTCCGGGCGATCGCGGGCATCCCCGCCGACGTGATCCGCACTCCACCGAGCGCCTGGAGCAGCTCCTCGGCGGAGCCCCAGCGCGCCGCCGGGTCCTTCTCGAGGCAGCGCATGATCAGCGCCGAGAGCGCCGCCGGAACGTCGGTACGGTTGAGATGGGGAGGGGCCGGCCGCTCGGTGAGCTGCCGTGCCAGGGTCTGTTGCGGCGACGAGCCCGTGAACGGCGAGGCACCCGAGAGCAGCTCGTAGGAGAGCAGTCCGATGGCGTAGATGTCCACCCGGTGGTCGGCCGCGGGATCGGCGGCGAGCTGCTCCGGAGCCATGTAGGCGGGAGTGCCCACCGCGATCCCGGCGGTGGTGGCACCGCTTCCGGGGAGCGCCTCGGTGATCGCCTTGGCCACTCCGAAGTCGGTGACCAGGGCGTGGTGCCGCTGGAGGAGGATATTCTCCGGCTTGATGTCTCGGTGCACCAGGCCCTGGCCGTGGGCATAGGCCAGCGCATCCACAATGTCCTGCAGGATGCTCACCACGTTCGCGGCGCCCAGCCGTCCCTCGCGCTCCAGGCGGCTCCGGAGGGTCTCCCCCTCGACCAGGGGCATGGTGTAGTAGAGGATTTCGCCCACCTGGCCCGCGGTGAGCAGCGGGACAATGTGAGGATGCTGGAGCCGCGCGGCGAACTGGATCTCCCGGCGGAACCGCTCCCGGTTGACTCCGGCGGTGAGGTGGGGCGGAAGCACCTTGATGACCACCCGTCGGCCCAGGGCCCGCTCGGTGGCCACGAACACCCGGCTCATTCCGCCGGTGAGCTCCCGCTCGATCTCGTAGGTCGAATCGAGGGTTGCCCGGAGCTGTTCCAGGACGGCGGGATCGGGGGTGCCGGCCATGCTGAACAGTACTACTGGAATGGGGCGACTGGTCACCCTGGGGTCGGGATGCAACCTTGCGGCCTGCCGAGGTCACTCATCGGAAGCGGCCCGAGGGGCCGATCTTCCCGAGGAGATCGCCATGCGAGCTTGGTCCACCGTCTTCCTGCTGGGTCTTGTCGCGATCGAGAGTCTCTCGGCGCAGGCCGCCGGTTCCGGAAAGAGCGGGCGGCGCAGTCTGCTGCCCCGGGAACAGGAGATCGCGTTGGCCCGAAGCGCCGCCCCTCCATCGGTCTCCGACTCGGCCCGGATCCTGGTGCTCACCGACCGGGGATTTGAAGTTGCGATCCCGGGCACCAATCCCGTCACCTGCCTGGTCAACCGCAGCTGGCCCGAGAGCCTGGAGCCCGAGTGTTTCGACGCCGAGGCGAGTATTTCCATTCTCCCGGTCGAGCTCTACCGCACCGAGCAGCGTCACCTTGGTCGCCCCGACGACGCCATCGAGCGGGAGGTGAGCGATCGCCTGGCCGATGGGCGATTTCGCCTCCCTCGCCGTCCCGCGATGCAGTACATGATGTCATCCGGGCAGCAGCTGATCTCCGATGACGGCCGGAAAGTCGGAAAGTGGTATCCTCATCTGATGCTCGCGATGCCGTATCTCACCAGCGGCGATCTTGGCCTGTCCGATTCAGTCGACATCCGGGTCGGCATGGTGGCGGATTCCGGAAAGCCCTGGGCCACGTTGGTCATCCCGGTGCGCGCATTCATCGATCCGGCCGGGACCGTGGCGCGAAAGCCGTGACTGAGCCCGCCGAAGATCTGCGGCTCTTCCGAATGGCCTTGATCGAGGGAAACGAAGCCGCCTGGCGGCAGCTGTACCGGCTGCACACCCCACCGCTCTATCGGCTGGCGCGGCATCTGGCGGATTCCGCCGCCGACGCGGACGACCTGATCCACGAGATGTGGCTCCGGGCGGCGCGAGGGGTCAACCGGTTCGCCGAGCGCTCGCGGATCCGGACTTGGCTAACCGGGATCCTGCTCAACTGCGTCCGGGAGTGGCGCCGAGCATCGGCTCGCCGGGCCGAGGTAGATCTGGAGGACGATCTGGCCTTCGCTCCCGACGACCCTCCCGCCGGGCTGGACCGGGTGGATCTCGAGCGGGCCCTGGCGGCCGTTGCCCCTGGCTATCGCGAAGTCTTCCTCCTCCATGACGTGGAGGGATACACCCACCGGGAAATCGCCGGCTTCCTCGGCATCGAGACAGGTACGTCGAAGAGCCAGCTCACCCGCGCGCGCCGTGCTTTGCTTCGCGCGCTCGCGCCGAAGGAAGGATCTCACCATGTCCGCTGAGCACGAAGACCCGGCCGACCGCGCCTGGCGCAACGCAGTCGCCCCGCTTCGCCAGGGCTTGGAGCCTCCGCCCGAGCTGGAAAATCGGATCGCCTCCGCGCTTCGAGGTCGCGGAAGGCGCCGGGGATTGGCCCTGGCTCTTGCGGCGGTGGCGCTGATTGCCCTCGGGGGCGCAGTTGGCCGAGTCTGGCCGCGACCCATGGCGCCGGCATCTCCTCTGGAGCAGCCTCGCTTCCTGCTCCTGCTGTTCGAGGGCCCGTCCTATGACAGCCTCTCCTCGAGCCACGGCGCCCGGGTGGCCGAGTACGCCGAGTGGGCGCGGGGGCTGGCCCGCCGGGGGCAGCTGGCTGATGGTGCCGAGCTGTCCCCGATCGAGCAGCGGCTGGGACGGATGCCGGACGGCTCGGGTAACGGCCGTCACGTCATCTCGGGGTATTTCATTGTGATAGCCCGGGATGTGACCGAGGCGCGGGCGATTGCCGAAACCTGCCCCCACCTGAGGCATGGCGGGGGGGTATCGGTCCGCTCCCTGACCACCTCCTGAAGGGGGACGCGGAGTCCGCGGAGCCCCCATGCAACCCTTTGGGGCCGGGACCCGTCTAGAGATCAGACCCGGAACCAGGAGCTCGCATGCTTCACCCCAACAGAATCATCCGCGCCACCGGCGCGTGTGCCCTGCTTGCCCTGCTTGCGGCCCCCGCCTCCGCCCAACGTCGCACCGGCGACCGTGATTGGGTGTCCGATTGCTCCCGGTGGGGTGGCGACCGGGATAGCGAGCGCTTCTGCACCATCGTCGAATCCACGATGGCGGCACCTGGCGGTACCCTGTTCATCGATGGACGTGCCAACGGCGGGATCGAGGTGTTCGGGTCTACCAGGCGCGACATCGCGATCCGGGCCAAGATCCAGACCAACGCCCGGACCACCAAGCGGGCCGAAGAGATCGCCGGCGAGATTCGGATTAAGACCGAAGGCGGCCGGATCTTCGCCGAGGGCCCGGACACCCGCCGGAACGAGTGGTGGTCGGTGACGTTCGAGGTGGAGCTGCCGGCGCGCATGGACCTCGATCTGCGCGCTCGGAACGGCGGCATCGCGGTGTCGGACGTTTCCGGGATGCTCCGGATGGAGACGCTCAACGGCGGCATCCACCTGGAGTCGGTGAACGGCGATGTCGTGGCGGAAACCACCAACGGCGGCCTCCATGTAGATCTCGATGGCGACGGCTGGGTCGGCAAAGGGCTGGATGCCATCACGACCAATGGGGGCGTGCACCTGCGAGTGTCGCGCGGCTACTCGGCCCACCTCGAGACCGGCACGGTGAACGGCGGGGTGGACATCGACTTTCCGGTGATGGTCCAGGGGAAGATCGGCCGGCGGATCACCACGGACCTGGGCA
>JAXIPC010000246.1:0-14689 GCA_045403135.1 Gemmatimonadales bacterium
GGAACGGCAACGGGCGTCGGAGCAGACCAAGGCCGAATGGCGGAAGAATCAGGAGAACCCGCGCTTTGCCGAGTCATTCCCCTTCTATGAGCGGCTGCTGATCGGCAGGGATGGGAATCTTTGGGTCGAGCGCGCCCGGCACACCCAGGACGAAGGCCGGCGCTACATCGTCTACGATTCCAGCGGGACGGCGATCGCCACCGTGAAGGCGCCCGACCGGGTGCGGCCCTATGAGGTGGGGCCTACCGAAATCATCGGCCTTTGGCGGGACCCCGACGAAGTGAATCACGTCCGGGTGTACCGCGTGAACCGGTAACCGACTCGAACGTCCCGACCGGAAGCGCTCGCGCCGAGGCTTGGTCGAATCGCTCCCCCATGCCCAGGTGAAGCACACCGGAGATGACCGTGGCATGCTCGGTTTGGGTGTGCCAGTGTGGTTTCACCTGGAATCCGTCCGGAAACTTGAAGCGGATGGTGAACATCCCTGGCTGAGCGGGATCTCCTTCGAGAACCGCCCGGTGCGGGTGACGCTGGATTCTGCGCCAGGACACCGGCCGGCGCGAGGAGGGTGAGTCCGAAGAGAAAACTGCGCTTCATGCGAGGTCTCCGATCACGAGTGCGGTTTGAACGGATCTTCCAGCGACGGACTCGTGGGCGTGAGCAGCTCGGCACCGCTCTCGGTGATCACCATGTCGTCCTCAAGCCGCACGCCGAATTCTCCGGGGATGTAGATCCCCGGCTCGTCGCTGAAGGTCATCCCCGGCTCGAGCGGCAGAGTGTTCCCCCGCACCAGGTAGGGCCACTCGTGTCCATCCATCCCCATCCCGTGCCCGACCCGGTGGGTGAAGTATTTGTAGTCCGGCCCGAAACCGGCGTCGACGATGACCTTCCGCGCCGCGGCGTCCACCGCCTGACACTCCACGCCGGGCCGCGCCGCCGTGAGCGCCGCCTGCTGGGCTCGCTGCTCGATCTCGAAGACCTGCTTCATCCGGCTGGTGGCGCGGCCCAGTACGAAGGTGCGGCTGATGTCGCTCGCGTAGCCCTCCACCGAACAGCCGCCGTCGATCAGCAGAATGGTGCCCGGGCGGATCACCTGGGGCGTGGCCGAGCCGTGGGGCAGCGCGGAGTACTTACCCACCTGGACGCCGGCGCCCCCGGTGAATCCGAGCCGGCGGTGCGCCAGCGCCACCAGCTCGGCGAACTCATCCTGGGTCATGCCATCCTTGAGTGCTGCATGTGCCGCCGCGTACGCCTTGAGGGTGACCGTCGAGGCCAGCCGCATCAGCTCCAGCTCGTGGAGGTCCTTCACCATCCGGCACCCGGCGGTGACGGGGGTACCACTGGCCACCTGCACGGCCGGGAGGGCCGCCCCGGCCCCGGCGGCAAAGACGTAGCGCACCGTCTCCTCCACCGCCAATCGCCCGGTGGAGACACCGCTGGCCTTGAGCCCCTCGGCCACGCGCTGGTAGGGGTCTTCGTGCTCCTCCCAGATCAGGACGTCGGCGGTGCCCTTGAGCGGCCCGGCTTCGATCTGCTCCAGCGCGCGGTCGCGCTCGAAGGCAGGGCACACCACGAACGCGCGACCCTCCGTCGGGAGCACCAGCGCCAGGAGCCGCTCGGAGAGTCCCCAGCTGATGTTGGTGAAGTACTTGAGGGAGGTGCCGCCGGAGAGGAAGAGTCCGTCGAGACGCTGGGCGGCGAGGAGCCGCCGCGCCTTGGCGATCCGGGCCTGGCGCTCTTCTATGGTGACGGGCTTGGCCAGGTGGCGCATCGAGCTGAGCGCCTGGATCGAGGGCGGCATGGGCGGGCCCTGGATCGGGCTCGCGTCGGGC
The DNA here is from genome assembly GCA_045403135.1 of Gemmatimonadales bacterium. GTDB lineage: Bacteria > Gemmatimonadota > Gemmatimonadetes > Gemmatimonadales > GWC2-71-9 > JABFSM01. The sequence goes on from JAXIPC010000246.1 coordinate 1,833, forward strand.
GGAACGGGACGTACCAGGACGCCGGCGACGGCAGCGGCGGTGGAGCGCTCGAGGAATTCGCGGCGAGTAGGCATCACTTATTATACAGCCCGATGGCACTCCGCCGAGTGTGCGTGTTCTCCGATCCGAGCCCCGCGGCCGGGCCCGAGCACCAGGAGCTCGCGGCATCGGTGGGATGGCTGCTTGCCGACAGCGGCCTCACCCTGGTCTTTCCGGCGAGCGCGAGCCGGGCCGGAGCCGCGCTGGCCGAGGCGGTGATCGGGGCCGGCGCGCCGGCGGTATGCGTGGCCACCGAGTCGACCGCCGCTCTGATCCCCCCGCACCCCCGGCTCACCGAGCACCGAATTACTTCCAGCCTCGAAGAGCGGAACGACACGCTGGCCGAGGTTTCCGACGGGTTCCTGGCGCTGCCCGGCGGGATCGGCTCGCTCGATGAGCTGTTTGCCATCTGGACCTGGGGGGGAGCTCACGAGAAGCCCTGCGGGTTGCTCAATCGCGCCGACTACTACACCGGCCTCCTCCGCACCGCGCCGGATGCGCTGGTGGACCGCTTCTTTCACGAGACCCGGCGCGGCATGCTGATCGTGGACCGCGATCCCGCCGTGCTGCTCCGCGCCATGGCCGAGTACCGCCCGCCCGAAACCCGCCGACTCTCCGGCCTCGCATGAACGCATTCGAGGTGGTCGCAGCGGCCTTCGGCATCCTGTCGGTCTTCCTTTCCACCCGGCAGCAGGTCTGGAGCTGGCCCACGTCGCTGGTCAACGTGTCGATGTACGGGATCTACTTCTACGAGCAGAAGCTCTTCGCGCTGATGGCGCTGCAGGCCTTTTTCGGGCTCATCGCCCTCTACGGCTGGTACGAATGGCTGTTCGGCGGTGAGCGGCGCACCCCGCTCAAGGTCTCCCGCACCTCTCCGCGGCTCGGCGTCATCCTGCTCCTGGTGACCGGCGCGCTGACCGCGGGGCTCGAGCACATCCTGCGCAACTATACAGCCGATCCCGCGCCGCTGGTGGATGCGCTGCTCTCGTCGGTGAGTCTGGTGGGTCAATGGATGATGGCGCGGAAGCTTCTGGAATGCTGGGCCATCTGGATAGCCGTGAATTTGATCTCGGTGCCGTTCTTCCTGGTCCGAGCCGAGTACCCGACCGCTATCCAGTACGGCGTGTTTCTCGGCCTCGCGGTCTCGGGATGGTTCCAGTGGAAAACGTCGTTCGCAAAGTCGTCCTGACCGGATCGGAGTGCACCGGGAAAACCACGCTCGCGGCCGATCTGGCCCGGCACTATCGCGCCGTGTGGCTGCCCGAATACGTCCGCGGATACGCCGAGTCGAAGGGAGCACCGCTCGACGCCGACGACGTGGAGCCCATCGCCCGCGGGCAAATCGCGGCCCACGATGCGGCGCTGGAGCGGGTCCGCCATCTCCTCCTGCTCGATACCGATCTGCTCAGCACCGTCGTCTACGCCGAGCACTACTACGGCTCCTGCCCGGAGTGGATTTCCACGCTGGCTGTCGCCCGCCGCGCCGACCTCTATCTGCTGTGCGACATCGACGTGCCCTGGACCGCGGATCCGCAACGGGACCGTCCCGACACCCGGGAGGCGATGCAGGCGCTGTTTCGCCGGGCGTTGATGTCTCGGGGTTTCCGCTTCGTGGAGATTCGGGGCAGCCGACTGGAGCGATTTCGGGCGGCGCGAGTGACAATCGATGCACTCGTTGCCGAAGTGTGATCCACATCACCACGTGTCGTTACCGCGTTGTCCTACTTTGTCGGCATGTCCGATCGCTCGTTTCTCGAGGCGCTCCACGCCCGGGATATCAGCACCATCCGGCGGATCCTCCTCCTCGATCCGATCCTGGGCCGCATGCCCGGCTCAGCGGACTCGCTTCTTCCATGCGGACCAGAAGAGGAAGACCGGGATGCCGGCGGCGAGCAGCGCAGCGCCCCGGAACGCGTTGCCGGGGTTGGACCGCATCGAGCCCAGGACCACGTAGACCGAGGCGAGGATGAACACCAGGAGCGTCCAGGGATAGCCGGGCAGCCGGAAACCGGAGCCGTTCCCGGCCCGGTCGCCGCGCCGGTACACCACCAGGGTTGCCGCGGTGGCGCCGAAGAAGATCCAGTCGGCGAAGGTGACGTAGTCGAGCAGTTGCCCGTAGCTGCGCGTGGCCAGGAGGAGGCAGGCCCAGGCGCCCTGGGCGACGATCGCCGCCGCCGGCGTGCGGAACCGGGGGTGCAGCCGGGCGAATGAGTCGAAGAAAAGCCCGTCGGCGGCCATCGCCTGGTAGACCCGGGGCGAGACCATGATTACCAGGTCGAGGAAGCCGAAGGTCGAGGCCAGGATCCCCACGCTGATCACGGTGCGGCCGGTGGGCCCTAAAACGGCGCTCATGGTATCGGCGGCGGGCGCGGTGCTGGTGGCGAGCCCGGCAACTCCCAGCGTCTTCAGGTACGCGATGTTGGCGAGGATGTAGACCACCACCACACCCATCACGCCGAGCACCAGGGCCCGGGGCAGGTTGCGCTCCGGCTGGACCAGCTCCTCCGCGATAAAGTTGGTCTGTTGCCAGCCGCCGTAAGCAAAGAGCACCGGGACGAAGGCGGTGGCGAGGGCAATCAAGACGGGAGGGCGAGAGGACGGGAGGATGGGCGGAAAGTCGGTAGGTCGGTAGGTCGGTAAGTCGGGAGAGAGCAACAGACCCGCGAGAATCAGGATGGCCAGCGCGGCCAGCTTCAGCACCGTGAAGACGTTCTGGGTCCACGCGGCGGGCCGCACCCCGACATAGTTGAGCGCGGTAAGGGAGACGATGGCGCCGGCCGCGACGAAAGGCAGACTCTTTTCGGACAGTCCGAACAGGGCGCCGGCGTAGCTCGCGAAGGTGAAGGCCACCGCGGCGATGGCACCGGTCGCCATGATGAGCAGCAGGGCCCAGGCGTACAGGAACGCCGGCAGGCGCCCGAAGGCATCGCGCAGATAGGCGTATCCACCACCCACCCGTGGCACCCGGGCCGCGAGCTCCCCGTAGATGAAGGCGCCGAGGAGGGCCACCACGCCTCCCAGGATCCAGGCGAGCAGCGTGAGCGACGAGGTGCCGACCCGCGCCGCGACGATCGCGGGGTTCAGGAAGATGCCCGACCCGATGATTCCACCGATCACTGCCAAGGTCCCGCTGAAGAGACCGAGTCCGCGGACATAGGTGACCGACTGAGCCGACGGACGGACGGGCGGGGGCATGGGCGCCTAAGCTAACGCTACCGGGACGGCTGGGTTAGAATCGTGGGTATGAGGGCAATCTTACTTCTCGCGGCTCCCTCACTCATCGCAGCGCAGTCGGGTCCCACGCTCCACCGTCTCCCCGCCACGCCGGCCACGGTCGCGTACGGCTACTACTCGGCCCTGGCCAAGCCGGTGCTGCGCATCGCGTCGGGAGACATCGTCGAGGTCGAAACGCTCATCACCTCGACGCCCGACCGCCTGGTGGCGGCCGGGGTGGCCGCGGACCGGGTCGAGTCTTCCCTCCGCGCCATCGTCGCCGAGGTGACCGACAAGGGGCCCGGCGGGCACATCCTGACCGGTCCGATCTACGTCGAGGGCGCCGAACCGGGAGACGTGCTCGAGGTGAAGATCCTCGCCGTCCGGCTCAAGATCCCCTACGGCTACAACGGGTGCAGCGGCTTCTTGCGGGACGCGTGCGGGGAGCCGCGCACCCGGATCATCCCGATCGATACGGTCCGAATGACCGGGGAGCTGGCTGGCGGCATCATGGTCCCGCTGCACCCCTTCTTCGGGAGCATGGGGGTGGCGCCGCCGCCGGATTCGGGGCGGGTGAGCAGCAATCCACCGGGGATTCACGCCGGCAACCTCGACAACAAGGAGCTGGTGGCGGGCACCACGCTGTTTATTCCGGTCCACGTGGCGGGCGCGTTGTTCGAGGTGGGTGACGGCCACGCGGCTCAGGGAGACGGCGAAGTGGACCAGACCGCCATCGAGACCTCGCTCACCGGCCGGCTGCAACTGACGGTGAGGAAGGGGCGGAGGCTGGCATGGCCGCGGGGCGAGACGCCGACCCATGTGATCACGATGGGCACCGATACCAGCTTGACGGTGGCCACGCGCATCGCGCTGCGGGAGATGATCACCTACCTGATGGAGGCCCGCGGCCTGCCGCAGGTGGAGGCGTACCGGCTGGCCAGCATCGCCGGTGATCTGCGTATCACCCAGCTGGTGGACGGCAGGGTCGGCGTGCACATGATCATGCCCAAGTCGCTGATCGGGACGGGGGCGATGTCTCCCGACCTGCCGCCGCCGGGCCCCGAGCAGTTTCAGGTGGAGCTCACGACCGGGCGAGGCTCGTTTGTGGTGGAGGTGCGCCGGGACTGGGCGCCGATCGGCGCCGACCGGTTTTATCAGCTGGTGCGGGGCGGGTATTTCGACGATTCGCGGTTCTTCCGCGTCCGGGCGGGATTCATCGCGCAGTTCGGGGTTCCCGGTGCCGGGACCGGGGGCCCACAGATTGCCCAGACAGTTTGGGGTGGTGGATGGAGGTATCGTGCCATCCCCGACGACTCGGTGCGCGCCACAAACCAGCGGGGCACGCTCGCCTTTGCGATGACCGGTCCGAACACCCGCACCACGCAGCTGTATGTGAATCTGAAGGACAATCCGCAGCTGGACGGTCAGGGCTTCGCCCCGATCGGGCGGGTCGTCTCGGGGATGGCCGTGGTCGACGCCCTCTACGCGGGTTATGACGAGTCGTCCGGCGGAGGCATGCGAGCCGGCCGGCAGGACTCCCTCTTCGCGGCGGGCAACCGCTACCTGGACGCGAACTTCCCCAAACTGGACCGGCTGATTCGCGCGCGAATCGCCGGAACCCCGCCATGACCCGGCGCAGACCTGGTCCGGCGCTCGCGCTGCTGGCGTGCCTGGCCGGGGCCGCGCGCGCCCAGACGCCCGCCGCCTATCCTGCCCCCGTCGAGGGAGATTTCATCGCCCGGAGCTTCCGCTTCGGCACCGGCGACTCGCTACCCGAGCTCCGGCTGCACTACACCACGATCGGCGCCCCGGAGCGCGACGGGTCCGGCCGGGTGACCAACGCGGTGCTGATCACCCACGGCACCGGCGGGTCGGGCCGGGGGTTCCTCTCGGCCGGATACGCGGGACAGCTCTTCGGACCGGGTCAGCTGCTCGACGCCACGAAATACTTCATCATCCTGCCCGATGCGATCGGCCACGGCCGGTCGAGCAAGCCCTCCGACGGGCTCCGGATGAAGTTCCCGAAGTACACCTACGACGACATGGTTCGCGCCCAGTATCAACTGGTGACGGAGGGCCTCAAGGTCGATCACCTTCGTCTGGTGATGGGCACCTCGATGGGCGCCATGCACACCTGGGTCTGGGGCTACAGCTATCCCGATTTCATGGATGCGCTGATGCCGCTGGCGAGCAACCCGGTGGAAATCGCCGGCCGGAACCGGATGATGCGGCAGATGATCATCGACGCGATTCAGCACGATCCCGACTGGAAGAACGGCGAATACACCACCCAGCCGCGCGGGCTCGAGAACGCGGTGCACGTGCTGCTGTTGATGACGAGCGTGCCGCTCCAATGGCAGAAGGACTTCCCCACCCGGGCCGCGGCCGATTCGGCCCTGGTAGCGCGCACGGCGCGGTCGGTCGCGGCGCAGGATGCCAACGACATGATCTATCAATTCCAGGCGTCCCGGGAGTACAACCCGTCGCCGCATCTGGGCCGGATCTCGGCACCGCTCTTTGCCGTCAATTCCGCCGACGATCAGGTGAATCCCCCCGAGCTCGGGCTCATGGAGCGGGAGATCGGCAAGGTAGCCCGGGGGCGCTACATTCTGATTCCGATCAGCGACGCGACTCGGGGGCATGGGAGCCATTCCGTGCCGGGGCTGTGGAGCGGCTATCTCAAGGAACTCCTTGAATTGACGCAACGACGCTAAGAGGCTAAGAGGCGAAGAGGCTAAACGGACTCCTTACTCCCCGGAGAGCCATTCTCGTGTTTCTGAAGAATCCCAAGTCCCAGCAGGCCTATGACGTGATTGTGGTGGGCTCCGGCGCCGGAGGGGGCATGGCTGCCTACCAGCTCGCCGTGGCGGGGCTCAATGTGCTGGTGCTGGAGGCCGGGCGCCTCTACGACCCGGTGCGCGAGACCCCGATGTTCAAGCTCCCCCGCGAGGCCCCGCTCCGCGGGGGCGGCACCCGTGACAAGCCGTTCGGCTTCTATGACGCGACGGTGGATGGGGGCTGGGAGGTGCCGGGCGAGCCGTACACCCAGGCACCGGGCACCGACTTCCGCTGGTGGCGCTCCCGCATGCTCGGGGGCCGCACCAACCACTGGGGACGCATCTCCCTCCGGCAAGGCCCCTACGACTTCAAGCCGAAGACCCGCGACGGACTCGGCGCCGATTGGCCCATCACCTACGACGACCTGGCGCCCTATTACGACAAGACCGAGATGCTGATCGGTGTCTACGGCGGGCCGGAGGACCTGGAAAACACGCCCGGCTCTTCACCCGGCGTGCTGATGCCGGCTCCCAGGCCCCGCGCCACGGAGCTGCTCGCCAAGAAGGCGTGCGATCCTATCGGCATTCCGGTGATCCCGGCGCACATCGCGGTCATGACCACACGCCAGGACCCCAACACGCTGCCGCAGAAGCTCCATCCCGGCAACCGCCTGGCGCAGCGGGTGCTGGCGCAGTCGATGCGCAGCCGCCAGGCGTGTTTCTGGGCCACCCCCTGCGGCTGGGGCTGCTCGATCAAGGCCAACTTCCAGTCCACCACCGTGCTGCTCCCTCCGGCGGTGGCCACGGGGAATTGCGACATCGTGGCCGACGCGATGGTGCGCGAGGTGACGGTGGACCGGAACGGCCGTGCCACCGGCGTCAATTACGTGGACAAGCTGACCCGCACCGACAAGCACGTCACCGCCAGGGTCGTGGTGCTCGCGGCCAGCGCGTGCGAAACCGCGCGCATCCTGCTCAACTCGAAGAGCACCCAGTTCCCCAACGGGCTCTCCAACGCCAGCGGGCTGGTCGGGAAATATCTGATGGACACGGTCGGCGCGGGCCTGCAGGGGCAGATCCCCACGCTGGAGAACTGTCCGCCGCACAACCACGACGGTGCTTCCCAGATGCACATGTACATGCCGTGGTGGCTCTATAAGGAGCAGCTCGCGGGACAGCTCGGCTTTGCGCGCGGCTACCACATCGAATTCGGCGGGGGACGGGGCATGCCGGGCGCGGGGATTTTCGGCGGCCTCGAGAACTTCACCAACGGCGCCTACGGCAAGCGCTTCAAGGAGGCGGCCCGCCGCTACTACGGCTCGTTCATGTTCTTCGACGGGCGCGGGGAGATGATCCCCAATGAAGACTGCTACTGCGAGCTGGATCCCGACGTAGTGGACCAATGGGGCATCCCGGTGCTCCGGTTCCACTGGAAGTGGTCGGACCACGAGACCAAGCAGGCCGCCCACATGCTGAAGACCTTCTCCGACATCGTGGGGGCCATGGGGGGCACGGTGGTCGGCGGCCGAGTGGAGACCGACGGCGCGCGGGCCATCGCGCGGGGCGGCCAGATCATCCACGAGGTGGGCACCTGCCGCATGGGCACCGAGCCGAAGAATTCGGTGCTGAATGAATGGTGTCAGTCGTGGGAAACCAGGAACTTGTTCGTCACGGACGGCGCGCCGTTCGTGTCCAATGCCGACAAGAATCCGACGTTGTCGATCCTGGCGCTGGCCTGGCGAACCTGCGACCGGCTGGTGGACGAGCTCAAGCGAGGCAATCTATGAGCGACGATCGTGCACCGGACTCTTTGTCCACAGATTACCCAGATGACCCCGATTCAGACACGAATAACAAGAAGGGTGACAGCCCTTCTGGAAAGGATCAATCTGCGGAATCTGTGAAATCTGTGGGCGCTGTTAGCGAGGCCGGCATGGAGCGGCGCGATGCGTTGAAGGCGATGGCCGCCGCGAGCGGACTCGTCGCCATTACCGGCAAGGCAGCGGCGCAGGCCCCCCAAGCCCCAACCCCCAAACCCCAGTCCGCGGCAATCGGCCCCCGCGGTACCCCGACCGATCCCGACCTGCTCCACCCCAGGAAGGACTGGCCCCGCAAGCTCTCCGCGCGAGAGCTGGCCACCGTCGCCGTGCTCTGTGACACCATCATCCCCGCCGACGACAAGAGCCCGGCGGCCAGCACGGTCGGTGTCCCCGCCTACATCAACGAATACGTGAGCGCGCCGTACGACGGGCAGATGCGGGATCTGGTCCGGGTCCGGGGCGGGCTCGCGTGGCTCAACACCGAGAGCAACGAGCGGTTCGGCAAGCAGTTCATCCGGCTCAGCGTTGCCGAGCGCAGCCAGATCTGCGACGATATCTGCTACCTGCCGCGCGCCAAACCGGAGTTCCAGGCGGCCGCGCGATTCTTCGACCTGATCCGGGATCTCACGGCGGTGGGGTTCTACACCACCGACGCCGGCATGCGGGACCTGCAATACATCGGGAATGTGGCGCTGCCGAAGTGGGATGGACCGCCGCCGGAGGTGCTGCGGCATTTAGGGCTGTAACGGTGCTCACCGCTCAGTGCTCACCGCGTCCACCACCGCCCGGATGCGCTCCGAGTCCGTCTCCACCCGCAGGTACTCCCCCGACTCGTAGGCCTTCCCAATCGTTACCCCCTCTCGCCTGAACCGCATCGGGCTCGCCTCCGCCTTGCTCGCCCGCAGGTGAAGCTCCCGCACTCCCGTCTCCCGAACAATCCGCGCGGCATTCGTCTCGGTGATCCCGCCCCCGGCCAGGATCACGATCCGGCCCTCGGCCCGTCGGACCAGCTCCCGGATCACCGGGATGCCTTCCTCCGCCGTCGGCGCGTGTCCCGAGGTCAGCACCCGGTCCACCTCCAATGCGATCAGCGCATCGAGCGCCTCCAGCGGGTCGCGCGCCAGATCGAAGGCCCGGTGGAAGACCACCGTCATCGGCCGCGCCGCGTCGATGAGCCGCGCGATCAGCTCCCGGTCGACCTGGCCCTCCTCGGTGAGGCCTCCGAACACTACTCCGTCGGCCCGAAGGCGCTCGGCCGCCGCAATGTCGGCCAGCATCACCGCGATCTCGTCTCCCGAATACAGAAAGTCGCCGCCCCGGGGCCGGATCATGGCATGGACCGGAATCGGGCTCCGTTCCCGGACTACCGCCAACATCCCCGGGCTCGGCGTCGTACCTCCCTCGACGAGGTTGTCGCACAGCTCCAGCCGACCCGCCCCCCCGGCCAAGGCTCGGCCCGCCGACACCGCGGTATCGATGCAGGCTTCGACCAGGACCGACCCGATGTACGTCATGGGACGAGAAGCTAGGAGCGGCGGGGCTGCGCCGCTACTCGCGCTGGGTTAGCTTCGCACCCAAAGGCCCTGGGGGAGGAAACGGGTGCGCGCGCTGCATGAGGTGATCGTCCGGTCCACCGAGATTTGGAACGGAACGCCGGTGTTCGCCGGGACCCGGGTCCCGGTGCGTCAGCTGCTCGAGCACCTCGATCGGGGCAAGGACCTCGGCGCCTTTGCCGCGCTCCACCCCGAGCTCCGTGCCGAGGTGCTCCAGGACGCCCTGGCCCTCGGGCTGGAGGCCCTGCTCAAGGCGGTGCCCCTCGAGCCGGGTCCGACCCAGCGCTCCCTGCTGCCCCGGAACGACCCGGCCGGCGTCATCGTCAACGCCGAAGAACTTTCGGTGGACCAGGTCGTAGGGAAACGGGTGCGCTGCCCCGCCTGCCGGACGCTGGTTTTTCAGTCCTGGCCCGAAGGGTGGGACGGCCACGCCGCCATGCGCTGCCGCGGCATCAAGGCCACCGGCGCCGAATCCCGGAAAGCCGAATTCAAGCGGCGGTTCGGCCAGCTCTTCCGGAGCTGAGCGACTGCCCCCAAGGAGTGAGTCCATGATCGGTCGTCTCGTTGCGTCCTTGCGCCCCGTCGTCCTTGCGTCGCTGCTCGCCGCACCCCTCGCAGCGCAGTCCCCGGGCGACTCGCTGCTGCCCGTCGAGGCGGCGGTCTCCGTTGGCCGGCTGCCCAACGGCATCCGGTTCTACGTCCGGGTCAACCGCCGTCCCGAGAAGCGCGCCGAGCTCCGGCTTGTGGTCAACGCCGGCTCGACCCAGGAAGACGCCGACCAGCGTGGGCTGGCCCACTTCATCGAGCACATGGCGTTCAACGGCACCACCCGCTTCAAGAAGCAGGAGCTGGTGGACTACATCGAGTCGATCGGCATGCGGTTCGGCGCCGACCTCAACGCCTACACCTCCTTCGACGAGACGGTCTATCAGCTCCAGGTGCCCACCGACAGCGCGCACATTCTCAGCCGCGCCTTCGACATCCTGGAGGACTGGGCTCGGGGCGTGACCCTCGACACGACCGAGATCCGCAAGGAACGCGGCGTGGTGAAGGAGGAATGGCGTCTGGGCCGAGGCGCGGGCCAGCGGATGTTCGACAAGCAGCTGCCGGTGCTGTTCCAGGGCTCGCTCTACGCCGATCGGCTTCCGATCGGCACGCCCGAGTGCATCGATCGCTGCCCGCCGCCCGCGCTCCGCCGCTTCTATACCGACTGGTACCGGCCCGATCTCATGGCGGTGGTCGCGGTGGGAGACTTCGACGCTGCGCGCATCGAGACGCTGATCCGCGAGCGGTTCGGCACCATCCAGCCGGCCACCGCGCCACGCGCCCGCACCCAGGCCACCGTCCCGCCGCGGCGTGAGGCCGAGGTCTCGATCGCCACCGATCCCGAAGCCACCAGCACGTCGGTGTCCGTCTACGTGCAGACGCCGATCGGCGCGCGCGGCACGGTGTCCGCCTGGCGGGAAGAGATGGTCGAGGGCATCGCGAGCGGCATCCTGAACGATCGGCTCTACGAGCTGACCCAGAAGGCCGACCCGCCGTTCATCGGCGCCGGCGCCGGCCGGACCGAGTTGGTGCGGAGCGCCGAAGCGTTCAGTTTTGGGGCGGGGGTGCCCGACAGCGGCGTCCGCCGCGGGCTCGAAGTGGTGCTCACCGAGCTGGAACGGGCCGGCCGGCACGGCTATACCCAGGCCGAGCTGGACCGCACCCGGGCCGATTACCTCCGCGGCCTCGAGCAGGCCTACGCCGAGCGCGACAAGAGCGAGTCGGGCGGTTTTGCCGGTCAATACGCCGATCATTTCCTGAGCGGCCGCGCCATTCCGGGGATCAGCCACGATTTTGCCCGTGCCAAGGTGGTCCTGCCCTCCATCACGATCGCGGATCTGAATGCGGTCGCCCGGGGATGGCTCTCGGCCGGCGCGCCGGTGATCCTGGTGAACGCGCCCGAGAAGAACCAGGCGCTGATTCCCACGCCCGCGGAGCTGCTCGGCCTCTTCGCGGCGGTGAAGCGCTCCACCATCGCGCCCTATGTCGAGACGGTTTCCGCGGAGGCGCTGGTCCCCGCCACCCTCGCCCCCGTCGCGATCACCGCCACGCGACGGGACACCGTACTCGGGACCACCGAATGGACCCTCGGCAACGGCGTGCGAGTGGTCCTCAAGCCCACCGACTTCAAGGCCGACGAGCTGCTCTTCCAGGCGATGAGTCCGGGAGGGCTTTCGCTGGTGCCCGACAGCCTGCGGGTCAGCGCCCAGTTCGCTGGCCAGGTGGTATCGCTCAGCGGGTTAGGTCCCTTCTCGGCCGTGGAGTTGCAAAAGAAGCTGGCCGGCAAGGCGGCCAGCGTCTCCCCGCTCATGGGCTCCTACGAGCAGGGCCTCTCGGGCCGGGCGTCGCCCAAGGACGCGGAGACCATGTTCCAGCTCGCCTACCTCTACTTCACCGCGCCGCGGCTCGACACCGCCGCGGTCGGCGCCTTCCTCGGCAACGCGAAGGCCTCCCTGGCCAATCGGAGCGCCAGTCCCGGGGCGGCCTTCCAGGACACCCTGACGGTGACGCTGGCCCAGCATCATCCCTGGGCCCGGCCGTTGAGCGTCGCGCTGGTCAACGAGATCCGCCCGCCGGCGTCGCTGGAGTATTACCGGGCCCGCTTTGCGAATGCCGCAGGATTCACTTTTTTCCTGGTGGGATCCTTCGACCTCGACTCGATCCGGCCGCTGGTGCAGCGCTACCTCGGCAACCTGCCGACCCGGGGCGCCGTCGATCGCGCCGGCGACCGAGGCATCACCCGGCCCGTCGGCGTGGTGGAGCGGACGGTGCGCAAGGGCATCGAGGCCAAGAGCCAGACCACCCTGGTGTTCAGCGGGCCGGCCGACGCCACCCGGGAGCAGCGGTTTGCGCTCAACGCGCTGGGAGAGATTCTGGACATCCGGCTCCGCGAGGAGCTGCGCGAAGAGCTGGGCGCCACCTACGGGGTGAGCGTCAGCGCCTCGGCCACCCGGATTCCCCGATCGGAATACAGCGTGTCCATCAGCTACGGGTCGGCGCCGGACCGGGCCGATGCGCTGGTGCGGGAGATCTTTGCCCAGATCGATTCCCTCAAGGCGAGCGGACCGCGCGCCGCGGACCTGGCCAAGTACAAGGAGACCTCGATCCGCACCCGCGAAACCGATCTGCGCCAGAACGGATGGTGGCTCTCGCTCCTGACCGGCGCCCGGCGCGAGGGTGAAGACCCGGCCACCCGGTTCGTGCTCGAGCCGCAATTGGCGCGGCTTACGCCCGAGGTGATTCGCGACGCGGCGCGGACCTATCTCAACTCGTCCCGCTACGTCCGGGTGACGCTCCTGCCTGAGGGAACGACACCATGATTCTGGCCTTCGCACTGCTCCTTGGCACAAGCTGCGGACACGGCCCTCCTGCGCCGGGTGGACTCGGTCTTCGTCGCGTGGAGCCGCACC
>JAXIPC010000057.1:0-12339 GCA_045403135.1 Gemmatimonadales bacterium
AGGACCGAAGCGCCGCTCTCCCGCGTGAGGCGGGATGGAGCCCTCGGGCACGGCGGGCAGGCGGGAAGGTTCGATGAAAGGACCTGGCACCGGGATGACGCGGAACTTAAACGCTAAGACGCTAAGGCGCTAAGACGCTAGGAAACCGCCTCGCAGAGTAGTTTCTTAGCGTCTTAGCGTCATAGCGTCATAGCGTCTTAACCTGGAATCCAGCGCATGCCCGAATCCCGGCTCGACAAGTGGCTCTGGGTGGCGCGCTTCTTCAAGACCCGCGCGCTAGCCGCCGCGGCCATCGACGGCGGCCGGATCGAGCGCAACGGCGAAAAGGCCAAACGCGGGAAACCGGTCCGCCCCGGGGACACGCTCCGCATCCGGCTCGGACCCTACGAACACCGGATCACGGTGGTCGCGGTGGCGGCGCAGCGAGGTCCCGCCAGCGTGGCCGCCGGCCTGTACCAGGAGGACGCGGAGAGCCGGGCCAGCCGTGAGCGCCTCCGCGAGCAGCACCGCCTCGCCGCCGCCCTGCACGGCGGAAGCGACAAAGGCCGGCCCACCAAACGGGATCGGAGAGAGATTCGGCGGTTGAAGGACGGTCAGTGAAAACCATCGCTCACTGCTTGTTATACGCAATCCCCTTCGACTGCGCCTTCTCGATCGCGATCACCATCGCCGGAACGATCACGACTCCCGGCAGCAGATTGGCCTTGAGCTCCGCGCCGACCGCTTCCGGTGTGCCGCCCGATTGCTGCGCCATCTGTCCGGTGAAGAGGGTCAGCGCATTGTTGCAGAGCAGAAAGGTCGAACCCATCTTCTGCAGATTCGCGATCGACGCCTGCGCGAAGGCCCCGCCGAACAGCACCGGATCGCCCGCCTGCGGCGCGTTGAACATGTTGCGCACCGAGGGCGCCTTGGTCTTCGGATCGTCGAGCTTGAGATACGCCCCCAGCTTGTACTTCTGCCACATCGCGTCGTTGAACGCCAGCGGAATGCTCGAGGTCGGCCCGACGAAGTACAGGGTACCGATCGCGTTCACGTCGCCGGGCTTGGTCCCGTAGGCGCTGGCGTACGTGTTCAGATAGTTGAACATGTGCAGCAGCGGCAGACCCTCCGAATGGGTCGGAAAGTCGAACAGGCAGCGGTGCGAGCCGGTCTGCTTGTCGAGCCAGGCGTCCTGGGCCTGGGTGGGCTGGGCCACCAGCGCGCGGGGAAAGGCGCCGCCGACGCCGACCGCCGCGGCGGCCCCGGCGAGCCGTGACAGGAAGCTGCGGCGGGGGCTGGAACCGAAGGAATGCATCGAACACCTCCATCGTACAGGGGAAGGGCTATGGCTTCGGAGGAGTGCCCGAAGCCTTGAGTGTCGCCGCCCGGGTGGGATAGGCCACATCCGGCGGTGGATTGCCGTTGGGCCAATCGTCCCCCTTGCGCGCGAAATCCGGACGCGGCCGCGAAACCACGTACGCCGCGACATCGAACGCCTGCTGATCGGTGAGCACCACCGCGCCATCGTTGGGCATGTTGTCGCGGATGAAGGAAGCCGCCGATCTGAGCCGCGCCATGCCGGCGCCCACGTTGAACGAGCGGGCGCCCCACAGCGGTGGCGCGAGCGGTGTGCCCAGTCCGTCAGTACCGTGACACCGGGTACACGTCGAATCGAATACCGTCTGGCCCCGGGCAGTGTCCGGCGTCAGCACCGGCAAGGTTCTGAGGCCCACACCCGGGACGATCCCCGGTGGTGCGATGCCCTGAGACATGAACGCAAAGTAGGCCATGATCTGCCTCATCTCCGGCCCGTCGCGCGGGAGCGCCTTGCCGTTCAGGCTCCGCTCGAAGCAGTCATTGATCCGGTCCTCCAGCAGGTTGACGATCGCGTTGCGGTCGCGGTACTGCGGAAAACGCGAGTACACCCCCACCAGCGGGAGCGATCCCGCCTGGGTTCCGTCTTTGAGATGACAGCTGAAGCACCGGAGATCGTTCCCCACATATCCGGGAAGGCTGTCCCGGGTGTGGGCCAGCAGGGCCCGCCCTCGCCGGATCGCGGTGCCCAGCGGACCGTCGGGAATCGTGGAGTCGTGCGGGACGCGCAGAATCTCAGCCGCCGCACTCGCTGGAGACCGCGGCGTGCGTTGCTCGATCCTGCATCCGGGTATGGCCGCCAGCAGCAGGAAACCAGCCCTGAGCAACCCTCCCAACGTCGAGCTCCCTTCGGCATACCAGTCCCGCATCACCGGTGACTGGTCGCGAGTGACGGCCTCCCCAAAACCGCCGGGAAAATAGGACAAACCCGGCCGCCAGAGCAAGCAAACTGAAACAAAGCCACAGGGGTGAACGTATCGAGTTGCAACGTTCCAACCCTTGGTACAAAGGGAGGCCTCCCATGAACCGGTACTGGCTCCGAATCGCGCTCGGCGCGCTCCTGGTCTTCGTGCTCGGAGTTGGTGCGATGGCCGCCGTCCGAAAGGGGAAAGCCGAGGTCGGTCAGTTCCTGGCCAGCGTGAGCCGCCGGATCCCCCTGCAGCTGGCCCATCTCAAGTTCCGGTTCGAGGGGCGCAACATCGGCGAGGTCTCCGGGATCGATGTCCAGCGCACCGGGCCGGAGGATCCCGGCCGGGTAACCATCCGCGTGGATCTGAGTGACGCGGGTGATCTCGAGCTGGTTCGCGATTGTACCCTCACTGCCGACGACCTCGCTCACCTCCGCGAGCGCCTCGACTTCCGCTGCGCCGACCGTGCCGAGCTGGACGCCGGCGACCTCGTCAAGAGCGGCGAGATCACCTTCGAGCCGGGCTCGGTCACCCGTCCGCTGCTGCTGCTCCGGCGCGATGTGGATCGCTGGCGCTCCCCAGACATCCGGCGTCTGGATGCCTCGCTTGCCAAGGATGATCGGGGCGGCGTGCGAGCCAAGGGCACCTTCGACGTCCGGAGTCACGGCGGGCCGGAGCGCGGCAGCTTTACCCTCCAGGCCGACTCGCAGGGCGCGGTGATCTCGGTGCACGACGACGCGGGCCGATCATTGGTGGATTTCAAGGCGGATCACCACGGAGTCAAGCTCAACATCCGGGACAGTCACGGCCGGAATCTCATCAGGATGCTGGCCGATTCGATCGGCGCGGCGCTGAAGGTGCGGAATTACTAGGGGGCGGGGAGCTCCCCGCCCCCTACCTCCCCAGCTCCATTTGCTTGGTGAACTTCACGATCATCGCCCGGTCCAGCGGCCGGGAGTTTGACCCCGTTTCCCTGCCCTCGTTGAACACCAGGAACAGCCCGGTCCCGGCCGGTCCGACCCATCCAAAGCGGATGTTGTTGGAGAGGCTCTTGTCCGCGTTGTTGTATTGCGTGAGGGACTGAAGGAAGACACTGGGCGTGAACGCATAGGCCAGCCGGAGTCCCAGGAGCACCCGCTCGAAATTGCCCTCATCCAGGTGCACGTTCTGATAGTCGACCCGCGCGGTCGCGAAAAACCGCTCGTTCGGCCGCACCGTCATGTTCGCCTGCAGGCCGGCCCGCCGTCCGGTGTAGAACTCGCCCAGCGTCAGCGTTCCTCCCACCGACAGCGGCGCGCTCAGATTCGTGTTGTAGTTCGAGGCAAACTCGAACCAGTCGTACTGCCCCGCTTGGAGCGTGACGGTGTCGGCGATCTGGAAAGGCACCTGGAGCACTTCGCGCACGAAATTCAGTCCCGGTGCCTCGAAGAAGGCGCCGTTCGCCAACGCAAAGTGACTGTCGATGTGGAGGAGCCGGCTCTGGGGCCGGCCATTGGTGTCGTCGTACCACCGGAAGTTGATGTGGGGCCGGGCCTCTCGAAACCAGCTGCTCCGCGGAGTGCGGAGATGCCGGAGGATCCGCAGGTTGTAATAGCGAAAGGAGGGCCGCTCCAGGAATCCAACCTCCGGGTTGAAGTCCTCATCTACCTGCCGCACCGCCGCGCCCAGTTCCCACTGCCGGGTGGTGTACGTTCCGGCCAGGTTGAACGCATTGGAGGCGCTGTTGCGTCCCGGCGTCTCGGTGCGGGCCACGTAGGCATCCAGGGTCACCACCTCCCCGATCCCGAGCCGTCCGTCGGCCCCCAGGGTCACATTGTAGTCGCCGGTGCTGTCGGTGTTGAGGCGGCTCACCGCGATGGCGCCGAGCTGTGAGCGATTGGGCAGCTCGCGCAGCACCCGGACCATCGCGAAGTTGTTCGGTGGGGTGACCGATTGACCGGCGACTTCGACCTGCTGGGTCTGGATGTCGAGCAGGCCGAGTGTCAGGCCCGCCGCCTTGCCGGTGAGCCGCGCCCCGCCGATGAGCGGCACCGCGCGGCCTTCCGCGTCGATCCCGATGCGCCGGCTGAAGAACAGCTCGACCGATTGGGGCGTGCCCACGGCGAAGGTTCCGGCGTTCTCCAGAAAGAAGGGACGCTTTTCAGGGAAAAACAGATTGTACCGGGTCAGGTTGAGCTGCTGTTCGTCGATCTCGACCTGGGCAAAATCGGTGTTATACGTCAGGTCCGCGGTGAGGCTGTGGGTAAGGCCCAGCTTCGCGTCCGCTCCGAATTCGATCGACGCGTCGGCCTTGTCGGTGGTGAGGTCCAGGTAGTTGCGCCGAGCCGTCCCGAGCCCGTAGGGAGTCAGCAGCGCGATACGGCGCGCTGGAGGCTGCACGCCGGACAGCGTTCCCGCCTGGGAGATCCGGTAGAGGGTATACTGCCGCGGGACCGGTGACCAGAAATCCTCCTCGCTCTTTCTCCGGATGTACCGGGCCAGATTGAGCCCCCATTCCTGGTCACTGCCTGACGCGTATCGCAGCGTCTCGAACGGGATCCGGAACTCGGCCGTCCAGCCCGCCGAGTCGACCGATGTGGCCACCTTCCAGGTACCGTCCCACGCGAGATTGGGCGCGCCGGCCTGATCCCGGCGCAGCATGCGCGGTCCGCCGAATCCGCCTTCGCCCTCTTTGGTAACCTGGCCGTCGTGTTCGATGCCGGCCGGAGTGGTCGCGAAGACGAAGCCGTTCTGTCGGTCCCGGTAGGTGTCGAGCACGATGATGAAGGCGTCCTGCTCCCGAAGCTCCGCATCCCGGCGCACCTCGCCGCGAACGATCCCCGACGCTTCGGTGTCGTGAAGCCGCGCGCCGATGTAGAGCGCCTCCCCGTCGAACACGATCCGGACCTCGGAGCGCTCGGTGGCAGGCCGGTCGTCGAAGGGCTCGTGCTGGCGGAAACCGGCGAGCGCCGGAACCGACGCCCACGCCGCATCGTCCAGCCGCCCGTCCAGCACCGGGCCGGTCGCGACCCGCACCGCCTGCGCCACCGGGCGCGGGGGGACCGTGACGGTCGTTGTGGTCTGGGCGGCCAGCGGCGGGACCAGCAGCAGGACGGCGATCGAGACGGAACGAATCACGCGTTGCTCCGCGGGTTCGGGGTCACGGTGCATTGAGCAGGCCGATCAGGGCGGCGTTGGTGGGATGGCGCCGCAGGTCGCCCAGCAGGTCGTTCATCGCGGCGAGGGGTGTCATCCGGGCGATCCGCTGCCGGAGCTTCCGCGAGGCGGCGAGCGCCTCCTCGGAGAGGAGGAGCTCCTCCTTCCGGGTGCCGCTCGCAATCATGTCGATCGCCGGATAGACCCGGCGCTCGGCAAGCTCTCGCGAGAGGACCAGCTCGCTGTTGCCGGTCCCCTTGAATTCCTCGAAGATCAGCTGGTCCATCTTGCTCCCGGTATCGATCAGGGCCGTGGCGATGATGGTGAGCGAGCCGCCGCCCGCTTTGGAATCCACCTTCCGGGCGCTCCCGAAGAATCGCTTGGGGCGCTCCAGCGACTGGGCATCGAGTCCGCCCGACAGGGTCCGGCCGGTGCCCTTGACCACCGCGTTGTACGCCCTGGCGAGCCGGGTAATCGAATCCACCACCAGGACCACGTCCTGGCCCAGCTCGACCCGCCGGCGGGCGCGCTCCAGCAGCAGCTCCGCCACCGACACATGCTGCGACGGTGGATTGTCGAAACTCGACGCGACGACTTCGCCGAATCCCGCCGACTCCATTTCGAACACCTCCTCGGGCCGCTCGTCCACCAGCAGAATGAACAGCGCCGCCGCGGGGTAGTTCGTGCTCACTCCCTCGGCGATAGCCTGGAGCACCATCGTCTTGCCGGCCTTGGCCGGCGCCACGATCAGAGCCCGCTGGCCCTTCCCCAGGGGACAGAGGAGATCGATGATCCGATTGGTCTGATCCGCTTGCCCTTGCCGGACCAGCCCGCATTCCAGGCGGAGTGGCTCGTTCGGATGGATCGCGCTGAGATTCTGAAATTCGGGACGATCAAGGAGCTCCGCGGCGGGGCGACCGTTGATCGTCGCCACCGACTCGAGGGCGCCGCCCCCTTTCCCGTTCCGGGCCTCTCCCGCCACGTCATCGCCGCTGCGCAGTCCGTATCGGCGGATGACCCGGTCGTCCACCCGGACGTCGCCGCCCTGGGGGAGATAGCCTGCCTCACGCCGGCGGATGTGGCCGCCGCGTCCGGAAACCTGGAGTACGCCCTGAATCACATCGCCCGGAGAAGCCGGGAGACGCCGCGAGTCGGCCGCATCAACAGAATGTAACCAGGTCTCCTCATCGCGACGCGGTGTACAGAAGGTCGAGCAGCTCGTCGTACGTCGCTTCCGCCTCTGCGCCTCCGGCCCGCACCGCCTCGGCCACGCAATGGCGGAGGTGATTGCGCATCAGCTCCCGTCCCATCGCGCGAAGCGCCTCGTGCACCGAGGAGATCTGCACCATGATCTCCGGGCAATAGCGATCCTCGGTCACCATTTTCTGGAGGCCGCGGACCTGGCCCTCGATCCGCCGGAGCCGCTTGAGATTGCGATCCTTGATGTCGGGGTCTACCCCGACGGCCTTCCGGCCCTCGGACTCCGACGCCTCGCAGCCGCATCGGGCCACCGACTCTGCTTCCGCTGCTCGTTCGACCATGCAATCCTCCTAGCGGCTTAGCGTCTTAGCGTCGTAGCGTCGTAGCGTCGTAGCGTCTCACCCAAACCGCCGGAGCCGGAGGCTGTTGCCCACCACACTCACCGAGCTTGCCGCCATGGCGGCGCTTGCCAAGATTGGGCTCAGCAGAATCCCGAAAGCGGGATACAGCACCCCTGCCGCGACCGGGATCCCGATCACGTTGTAGACGAACGCCCAGAACAGGTTTTGACGCATGATCCGGATCGCTCGGCGGGAGAGCCGGACGGACAAGCCGACGGTGCTCAGATCGCCCCGCATGAGCACGATGTCCGCCGCGTCCATTGCGATGTCCGTGCCGCCGCCCATCGCGATGCCAACGTCCGCGGCGGCGAGGGCGGGCGCGTCGTTGATCCCGTCCCCCACCATGGCGACCGTGCGGCCCAGGCCCTGGAGTCGGCGTACTTCGGCAACCTTGCCCTCCGGTAACACTTCCGCGTGAACTCGGCCGATCCCCGCCTCTCGCGCCACCGCCTCCGCGGTCCCGCGACCATCTCCCGTCACCATCTCGATCTCGAGGCCCAGGCGTTCCAGTGCCGCAACGGCGGCAGCTGAGGTAGGGCGGATCCGGTCCGCCACCGCCAGCACTCCGGACGGCCGGCCGCCGACCGCCGCAAAAACCAGAGTCTTGCCCTGGGAAGCGAGACGGGCCGCCTCCTCACGGAGCGGACCGATTTCGATTCCTGCCTCCCGCAGCATGTCCTCATTCCCCACCACCACGGGAATACCACTCACCCGGCCCGATGCCCCTCGGCCCACCGTGGCGCGGAACTCGGTCACCTCTTCCCGGGGCTGGCCGCGGAGCCGGACCCCGTCGGCGATGGCGGCGGCCACCGGGTGCTCCGAAGCCGCCTCCAGCGAGCCTACCTTGCCCAGCCACGAGTTCGCTGCTTCGGGGGCGGACACCACGTCGGTCAGGACCGGTTTTCCCTCGGTCACGGTGCCGGTCTTGTCGAGCACCACCGTGTTGACCCGGCCGGCGCGCTCCAGGGCCTCGCCGCCTTTGATCAGGAGTCCCAGCTCCGCGGCGCGCCCCGTGGCAACCATGATCCCCGTCGGTACCGCGAGTCCCATCGCGCAGGGGCAGGCGATGATGAGCACCGCCACACCGGCGGCGAAGGCGCGCACAAAAGGAGCGCTGGGGGCGAGAAGATACCAGACTACGAAGGTGGCGATCGCGATCGAGACCACCACCGGGACGAACACCGCGCTGATCCGATCGGCCAGCCGCTGCATCGGTGCCCGCGACCCCTGGGCCTCGCGCAGCAGGCGCACGATCCGGGCGAGGACGCTCTCGGCACCGAGCGTGGTGGCGCGATACCGAAGTCCGCCGGTACCGTTCACCGTGCCGCCGATCACTCCGCTGCCGGGCAGCTTCTCCACCGGCAGCGACTCCCCGGTGAGCATCGACTCGTCCACCGCGCTGGTGCCCTCGACGATCGTGCCGTCCACGGCGATCCGCTCGCCGGGGCGGACCAGCACGATGTCGCCCTCCCGGACCTGCTCGACCGGAACCTCCAGCTCGGCGCCCTGCCGCACGACCCGTGCGGTGGCGGGCTGCAGCGTGGTCAACGCCCGGAGCGCGGCCGAGGTGCGTCGCTTGGCCCGGGCCTCCAGGGCGTTGCCGGCCAGGATCAGCGCGATGATCAGGATCACCGCCTCGTAGTACAGGTCGGCCGCCACGCCGCGGGCCTGGAAGAAGCCGGGCGCCACGGTAGCAAAGACGGAGAAGAGCAGCGCGGCTCCGGTACCCACGGCGATCAGCGTGTTCATGTCGGCCGCGTGGTGCCGGAACGCCTGCCCCGCGCGGACGTAGAAGTGACGGCCCGCCCACAGCACCACGAACAGGGTGATGCCGAGCAGGACGAAGGCCAGCGTGCGCGCCGACGCCTGGTAGAGCCAGGGCAGCCCGCTCCGCAGCACCGGATCGATCGTCCTCGTGGCCAGGCGAAGGAACGGGTCGGCGGTGTGCGGGTGCCCCGTCGCGTCCCCCGCCGCCATCACCGGCATCGTGAGCACCATCGCCACGAAGCCCAGCACCAGGCTCACCGCCGCCTTGCGGCGAAGGGTGCGGAATTCCCTTCCGGCCTGGGCGTCGCGCTCGATCTCTTCCCTCGCCAGGTCGGGCGCGGCCGCCGGCAGCTCGGCGCCGTAGCCGGTGTCTCTGACGACAGCGACGAGCCGTTCGGGCGAGGTGATGTTCGGGTCGAAGCGGACCGCGGCCGAGTTGAGCAGGAGATTGACCGCCGCGTCCTCGACGCCTGGCGCCTTTTCCAGAGCCCGCTGCACCCGCGCCTGGCAGGCGGCGCAGCTCATCCCGGTGACCGGCAGCGTCACGGTCCGGCTCACTCGGCCACCACCTTCCCCCGGAGCATTCCCATTCCACAGGCGAACTCGTGAGACCCGGGCAGTTCCGGAATAAACTCCACCATGGTCTTCTGATTGGGGGGAAGGAACCGGCGGATACCGAAGTCGGGGATGACCAGCTCTTCGGAGCAGGGGTTGGTCTCACGGCGGTCGAAGACCAGTCGCACCGGCCGGCCGGCCTTCACTCGCACCAGCGCGGGACTATAGCCGCCGGCCACGACGATCTCGACTTGCTGGGTGCCTGAAGGGTCGAGCCGCGCCGACACGGTGGCCCGTTGGGCCAGGAAGAAATACCAGTTGACCCAGGCTATGGCGGCGAGGCCGCCGAGGAGTACGAGGATCTGATCCAGGGACATTGTTCCTAGCCTCTCAGCGTCCTAGCGTCTTACATCTCAAGATACCCCCCACCCCTATAAAAAGGCCACCCTGCACCAAAAAGAAACGCCCGGCCACCGGGGCCGGGCGTTTCGCGTGATTCCTGCGGAGGTGCGACTACCAGGAGATGCCCAGCCCCGCGGTCAGCACGAAGTCATTTCGCATCTTGCTGCCGGTGCCGTAGTCGGCGCTGTAGATCAGATTGTCGGCATCCAGGCGAAGCCCCACCTGTCCGTCCAGCGGAATGCGGAGCATGGCGCTCAGCACGCCGGTGATGTCGGTGGATTTCGCGTTGGAGTCGAGGACGCTCTTCTTCCGGTGGAACGCACCCAGACCCCCGCCCACCATATATGAGACCCCTGGTTTCCGGGGGCTTCGGCCCAGCATCGCCTTGGCGGTGCCGATCAGCGCGTTGGTGCGCCGGGTGCCCAGCGTGCCGGTGCTGCCCGACTGGAGGATGCGCTCGGGGGAATAGCTGCCCGCCACTTCGATGCCCCAGCGGCCGCCAGGCGCGTAGGCGTTGAAGCGGGCGCCGCCGACCCACGCGGCACGCCGGGTTAGGCTCGCGCCCCCGGTCGACCCGCTGGTCCCGGTCGGCTGGAAATACCCGCCGTGAAAAGTGAGCTCGACGGCATGAATGCGGGGCTGTTCCGCCGTTCGCTGCGCGGCCAGTGGAGCCGCGGCAACGACGGCGAGCAACGTCGGAACGGTGACGGACGCGTGACGGAATCTCAACATGGTAGACCTTCCGGAATGGGGCCGATGAATCTCACGATACGTGTGCCACTGCTGAGCCTGTTGCAAGTCCCGCACCGGTCGCGCCAGCGAGCGGTTGGTGGGCGGCCTGACGCGTGAACGGGGCGATGCAATCGTTGGCATCGCCCCGCTCACGGGTTGGACACGGCCCGGAAACTACTGGATCGCGTTGACCATGTCGAAGATGGGGAGGTACATGGCCACCACCATGCCGCCCACGATGACGCCCAGCACCACGATCATGACGGGTTCCATCAGGGACAGCAGCGCGCTCACAGCGACGTCCACTTCGGCGTCGTAGAAGTCGGCGATCTTGGCCAGCATCTCGTCCAGGCCGCCGGTCTGCTCGCCGACAGAGATCATCGAGATCACCATCGGGGGGAAGACTCCCGACGTCTGCAGCGGACCGGCGATGGTCTCGCCGCCAGCGATCGATTGCCGCGACTGCATGATGGCATCGTGAATGACCCGGTTGCCCGCCGTCTTGGCGGTGATCTCGAGGCCGTCCAGGATCGACACGCCGGACGAGATCAGCGTGCCCAGCGTCCGGGTAAACCGGGAAACCGCCGACTTCCGGAGCAGGTCGCCCAGGACTGGCGCGCGCAGCAGGCCGCCGTCGATGGCCTTCTTGCCGTTGGGAGTGTTGTAGTACGACCGGAATCCGAAGGCGCCGACCACGATCACGCCGATCATGAGGTACCAGTAGCGGAGCAGGAACTGCGACGCGCCGATCACCACCCGGGTGGGCAGCGGCAGGGTCATGTTCACCGACGCGAACATCGAGGAAAAGGTCGGGATCACGAAGACCAGCAGCACCGCGACGGCGACGACCGCGACGCTGATGATGACCGCCGGGTACACCATCGCGCCCTTCACCTTCCGCATCAGGGCGTCGTTCTTCTCCAGGAAGGTGGCCAGCCGGAGCAGAATGGTGTCCAGGATGCCGCCGGCCTCGCCCGCCGCCACCATATTCACGTAGAGTTCGGGGAAGGCCCGGGGATGCTTGGACAGCGCGTCGGCCAGCGTGTTGCCGGCCTCGACGTCATAGACGACCTGCT
Organism: Gemmatimonadales bacterium; assembly: GCA_045403135.1. GTDB lineage: Bacteria > Gemmatimonadota > Gemmatimonadetes > Gemmatimonadales > GWC2-71-9 > JABFSM01. The sequence continues at coordinate 11,530 of JAXIPC010000057.1, forward strand.
TGGTCACGTCCTTGAGGGTCTTGTTCTCGGTCTGTTGCGCAAGGATCGAGAGCGATTGCACCAGCGGCAGGCCCGCGTTGATCATCGTCGCGAACTGCCGGGTGAAGATGACCACATCCCGGGTGCTGACCCCCTTCTTGAACGAGGGCAGCCGCACCTGGGCCGGCGCCTCCCGGGCGCTCACCAGGATCATCCGGTTCTTCCGGATGAAGGCAATGACCTCGTCCTTGGTCGGGACGTCGAGCGTCCCCTTCAGGATCCGCCCGCTCGTGGCGTTCTTGGCGGTGTACTCGAACATCGGCATGGTCGGTTTCTCCTGTCAGGATCAGCGGCGGAGCGCCGGGCTCCCCTTCTCCATCGAAGCGATGCCCTGTTCCTCCACCGGCTTCTCGCCGATGGCGCGGAGGAACTCGTTGGCGTCGCCGGCCACCCGCAAGCATTCGTCCTTGGTGACCTCGCGGTTCATATAGAGCTGGTACAGCGAGTCCACCATCGTCTGCATACCGTGCTTCTTGCCGGACTGGAGCGCGGAATAGATCTGGTGCACCTTGTCGTCCCGGATCAGGGCCCGGATGGCCGGCGTGGCCACCATGATCTCGCAGCACATCACGCGGCCCTTGCCCCGGGCTCGCTGCAGCAGGCATTGGGTCAGCACGCCCTCGAGCACGAACGCGAGCTGGGCCCGCACCTGGGGCTGCTGGCTTGCCGGGAACACGTCGATGATCCGGTTGATCGATTCGGCCGCGGAGTTGGTGTGCAGCGTGGCCAGCACCAGGTGACCCGTTTCCGCGATGGTCAGCGCCGCGGCGA
>JAXIPC010000218.1:0-6929 GCA_045403135.1 Gemmatimonadales bacterium
TGCGCACCTGGCTGTACGGCATTCTGCTCAACAAGATCCGGGAGCTGCGACGCTCCTCTGGCTGGGAGGAGGTCATGGTGGAGGTCGAGGCCGTCCTGGAGGCCCGCTTTGATGCTGAGGGCCTGTGGACCCGCCCTCCGATCCCGCCGGACCGGGCGGTCGCCCTGGGTCAGGCCGCGGAATGGCTGCGAACTTGTCTGGAAGGACTGCCGGAGCGGCATCGCCTGGCCTTCCTGCTCAAGGAGGGCGACGGCCAGCCGACCAGCGAGATCTGTAAGATCCTCGCCGTGACCGCCAATAATCTCGGTGTGATGCTCTTCCGGGCCCGGGCCGCGCTGCGCGAATGCCTGGAAGCGAAGGGAATCCGGGGGAGCTCAGATGCTACGTTGTAGAGAGATCGTGCGACTGGCCGCGGCCGGTGGACTGCGAGGGCGGTCCCTCAGGGAGCGGATCGGCTTCGGCGTCCACATCGTGGTGTGCGGCTACTGCCGCGAGTATGTCCGGAGCCTCCGGCGGCTGCGGGCAACGGCACGACAGGTCTGGCAGGACGTTCCCGGTATGGACCCGGCGCGGCGCGATCGAATCCGCAGCCGGCTGCCCGACATTTAGCCCGGGCGGTGTCGGCTACTGCATCCTCGGCGACACCGTGATCGGCGTCGTCGGCGCGTGGCTCGGGACGCCCCCCCACCCTCGCTTCGCTCTAATGGCGCCCCAGCGTGAAGTTCAGCCCGGCCGCGAGTTGGGCCGTGGAGCCGTGGTTCGCCGTGAAGCGGAACTCGCCGAAGGGATGAATGCGGCCCTTGAGCGACTCCGCGCCCGCGAACAGGTTGAGGCCCGCGTCGGTATTCGATGACCCATTACTGCTTCGGGCGATGTTGAGCCCGGCGCCGAGGTAGAGCCAGCGGACCGTCGCGGCGGCGATGCGGTACTTGAGATCGGCGTTGAGGTTCCAGAACGAGCCGTTGTCGACGAAGAAGTAATCGAACGACGGATAGAACTCGAGGTACCGGGCCATCGGGACGCTGAGCTGGGCGCCCACGCCGAATTCCTCGACGTCGAATTGGTACGACACCCTCGGGCCCAGGTGGAGCCGGTTGGTCTGGGCCTGCGCCGTGCCGGCGAGCGCGGCCGCAGCCATGAGCGCGGTGGCTATTCTGGAAATCCGGAACACCATCGGTGACTCCTCGGTAGGATGAAGGATCGTTCTCAAGCATAACCCGGACCCCGCCATCCACCATCCGCCGTGAGGACTAGTGCTAAACCCATCCTTCGATGGATGGTATGTTGCCCCGCAACTCTTACCCTTCCAGTGGGGCCGGTGTCCGCGCCCCATTTGTCGCCGACATCCCCTCGATGGCGCCCACCCTCAAGGGACGCGGAGTCGGCACCACAGAGGTGGCAGCCAACCAATAGGAGCGGACCCGATGATCTCAAGCCCCAGCGAGCTTCACCAACTGCTCGATGCCACGCCGGTTGCCATGGTCGTGGTGGACCGGGACGGGCTGGTGTCGGCGCTCAACCTGGAAGCCGAGCGATTCTTCGGCTGGGCCGAGCAGGAGCTGCTCGGGGAGCCGATGAGCCGATTCATCCCGACCCGTTTCCACCCGTTGCTCGGCGCAGACGCCGAGGCCAACGGCGGATCGCTCGCGGTCTCCATGAACGGCGGAACCGTCAGCTGCTTCGCCCGGAGGCGGGATGGAAGCGAGTTCCCCGTCGAGCTGGCTCGTCGTCCGATCGGGGAGGGCAGCGACGCACAATCGCTGGTGACGCTGCGCGATCTCACCCAGTGGCGCCGCGCCCAGGAGACCCGCTCCAACAACAATGAACAGGCTCGCGCGGCGCTGGAATCAATCGGGGACGCCGTCATCACGACCGACGCCAGCTCCCGGATCACCTTTCTCAACCCGTTCGCCGAGAGCGTGACCGGCTGGGACGCGGAGGAAGCGCTGGGGCAGCCACTGGACGCGGTCCTGCCGCTCGTCTCCGAGGCCAGCCGGCTGCCGATCCCCAACACGTCGGCGCGTTGTCTGGCGGAAGGCCGCGCGGTTGATCTGGAAGACGGAGTGTTGTTGCTCCGTCGCGATGGAACCGAGGTCCCGATCGGCGACTCGGCGGCTCCGATCCGGGACCGCGACGGGGCCATCGTCGGGGTCGTGCTGGTCATCCAGAACGAGAGTGAGAAGCGCCGGGTGGGCAACCGGCTCTCCTACGAGGCCAGCCACGACGGTCTCACCGGCCTCTTCAACCGGCGGGAGTGCGAGCGCCGGCTCGCACGCGTGGTCAAGGACCTCGGCAGCGCCGAATCGGAGCAGGTGCTCATGTGCCTCGACCTCGACCGATTCAAGGTGATCAACGACACCTGTGGCCACGATGCCGGGGATGAGCTGCTCCGGAGCCTCGGCCCGCTGCTCAGCCGTCACCTGCGGAAGCGCGACACCCTGGCACGCCTTGGGGGCGACGAGTTCGGCGTCCTCCTGGAGAATTGTCCGCTGGTCGAGGGGGAGCGCATCGCCGAGAGCCTTCGGGCGGAGATCGAGCAGTATCGGCTCGAATGGGCGGGCCAGGTCTTTTCCGTCAGCGCCAGCATCGGCTTGATCCCGGTGCTCGCAGAGGGCGGCGGCATTGCCACCGTGCTGCAGGCGGCTGACGCCGCCTGTTATGTGGCCAAAGAGGCCGGAGGCAACCGCGTCCATTGCGAGCGGCTCGGCCAGGACTCGGCCGGCGTGTCGACGGCAATGGCCCGCCGGGTCACCCGACTGGCTCGAGCCGTCGACGAGGGCCACTTCCAGCTGTACGCCCAGACGATCGTCCCGCTGCAGCCGGATAGCCCGGCGCGGCCGCGCTTCGAGATTTTTCTGCGCCTTCCCGACGGCCAGGGCCAGATCCAGCCAGCGGCCGACTTCCTCCCCCAGGCGGAGCGCCACAACCTGATGCCCGCGATCGACCGGTGGGTGATTCGGGAGACGATCGCGTTGCTGGGGCAATGGCATCGGGGGCACCCGGCCGCCGAGATGCCGGTGTACTCAATCAATCTCAGCGGGTCGGCGCTCGCCGATGCCGGCCTGGTGCCCTTCGTGGAGCAGCAGCTGGTCGCGCACGGCCTCCCGGCAGGAATCCTCTGCTTCGAGATCACCGAGACCGCGGCGCTCGCCAATCTGGCCGGCGCGGTGCGGCTGGTGTCGGCCATCCGGGCCGCCGGGTGCGAAGTGGCGCTGGACGATGTCGGGAACGGCGTGACCTCGCTGACCTACCTCAAAACGCTGCCGGTGGATTTTCTCAAGATCGGCGGTCAGTTCGTCCGAAGCGTCGTCGAGGACCCGATGTACGGCAGCATCGTCAGCGCGGTCCATATGATCGGGCGGAGCATGGGCATCTCCACCATCGCGATGCAGGTCGGCAGCGAATCGGTCCTGGAGAAGCTCCGGGCGCTGGGCATCGGCTGGGCGCAGGGGCGGGCGGTGACCCCGCCGGTACCGCTGACCGACACCGACGGACTCTTGACGATGGGAAGCCTCCAGATAGCGTGACTCTGGCGGGTCATCGCCTGGCCCCGCGATCCCCGAGATTGCTTCGCCGCCACGGCGGCTCGCAATGACTTAGGCTAAGGTTCCTGTGCACAGCCAGGTGGCCGCGTTCCGCCGGCGCCGGCTGAGATCGAGCACGACCGGATTGACGGCGAGCAATGGCAGTCGCACGACGAACTCGCTCCCCCGGCCCAGTCCCTCGCTGTGCGCCGTGATGGTGCCGCCATGGAGCTCGACCAGCCGCCTCGCGAGCGCCAGCCCTATGCCAAGCCCTCCCTGGGCCCGTTCCGCCAGACCGTCGATCTGCACGAACCGCTCGAACACTTTCGCCAGCATGCCGAGCGGGATTCCGATGCCGTTATCGGAGACCCGCACGACGACGTGGCTCCCCCACCGCTCGACGGCGACGTCGATTCGGCCGCCAGGGTTGGTGTATTTGCAGGCATTGGTGAGCAGGTTGCCCAACACCTGGGTCAGCCGGACCGGGTCCGCCTCGAGATACAGCGGCTCAGGTGGCAGGGTGACGGTCAGGCCGTGCCCTGCAGCCGCCGGAGTTGAGCGACTCGCCTCGACGGCGTCCGCGATGATTGTGCCAACGTTCACCCTGGTCTTCCGGAGCTCGAGCAGATCGCGTCCCATCCTGGTGAAATCGAGCACGTCATCGACCAGCCGTTTCATGTGGGCCAGTTGCCGTCCCATCGTCGCGCGAGCCCGCCCGACCTGCTGGGCATTGGCGGGCGCCAGTTTCATGAGCTCCAACGAATTCATGAGGGAGCCCAGCGGGTTTCGGAGCTCATGAGCCAGCAACGCCAGTAAACCGTTCCTCCCACCATCGGAGTACTTCATGGACCTCTTGACCCTGCTTGTCGTTGGCCTGATTGCCGGGCTGCTGGCCAGTCTCGTTGTTGGCGGCGTCGGATACGGCATCCTCGGCGATATCGTGATCGGCATCGTCGGGGCGTTTCTGGGCAGCTGACTCTTCGGCGCGTTGCGCATCCGGGTTCCCTTCAGCGGTATCGGCGGCACGATTGTCGTCGCGTTCATCGGATCGGTCGTGCTCCTTCTGTTGCTCCGGGTCGTTCGCAGGGGGCGGCGCACCTAAGGGCTGGTGGACCGCATCGAGAACTCACGGCGATTTCAGGTACCCGACCAGGTCACGTTGTCGATGCGCGGTGAACTTTGCGCGCGGGAACGCGGTCGCAGTGCGCCACGAGGGCCGGGAGCGTCCTGGCGCTCCCATCGTGGAAGCGGGGCAGGTACTGCCACCGCGGTCGCTCCTGCCCGGGCCGGCGTTCCCGTTGAATCCTTGCCTTGATCATGTCGTCGCGTGGCCGATCCGGCCTTTGGATGGGGGGCAAGCCGTCGGGCCTGTCGGGACGGTTACCCTCGTGGACTCAAAATCATCGGGAGGGGACCGAGAAACCATCGATCCTAGGATTGAAATGCGATGGAGCGTAAGGGACTAGTCGGAAGGGAACCCGCAGGCAGAGACCTCCAGGCGGCTGTTGGCGGCCAGCTTCGACTCGAGGCCGGCCATCCGGTCCGGACGACTCCAGGCGCCGTACCCGGTGAGCTGGCCGAACAAGCAGCCGGCCAGTTCCGGTGGCAGGATCTGATTCCCTTCGGCGACTGAGCGCAGGGTGCCAAGCACCGTGTCGAATGGCGCATCCGCCATGATGAACGCCGAGGCTCCGGCCCGGACATAGCTCGCCACATCCTCGTGAAGCGGCTCGAGGCCCATGAGGATCAGCCGGGACTCCGGCGCCGCTCCATGCAACGCGGCGGCCAGCGCCAGGCGGGCGCTACCCTTCCGCCGCAGATTCAGGAGCACGAGCTCGGGCCGGGCCTTCCGGACCAGCCCAAGCGCCTCCACGATCTTCGCCGAGACGGCCAGGACATGAAATCCCGGTTGGGCTCGGATCCGGAACGCGACGCCTTCGGGCGCCGTGGGATTGTCGTCAATCAGGACCAACGAGATGCGCTTCCGCAACGCGAGCCGTCCCTGGATCGGAGGGGACCTGTTGAGGGTGAGAGTCCAGCTTTGCAATGTGGAGGGGCCCGCGGACGGCAACAATCGATCCGAGGGACCACTTGAGGACCCGCTCGAAAGAGCGAGTCGCGGCGGACGCCCTACGGCTGGGGGGTCCTGGCGCCTCCCGCGTGGGAGAAGGCGGCCACCTCCAATCGGCTCCGGAGTGCCAGCTTCTCCAGGACGTTGTGGACGTGACTCTTGACCGTATGCACCGCGATGTGGAGCCGTGTGGCGATCTCCTTGTTGCTCAAGCCCTCGCCAAGGAGCTCGATGACCTGGCGTTCCCGAATGGTCAGGCTCACCGACTCCAGAACCTTGGACCTGCCCACGGTGGCCACATTCCGGACGATCTGGGTGAAGAGGGAGTTGGTCAGCGCCTGGGGCAAAACCTCGGCGCCACCGGCCACGGCGCGAATGGTAGCGAAAAAATCGTCGAAGGAGGCATCCTTCATGATAAAGCCGGACGCCCCCGCGCGAACGTAGCCGCCGACATCCTCCAGGAGAGGGAGGAGACCCATGACAATCACCCTGGCCGCGGGAATCTCGTTGTGGACGGTCGCGGTCAGGCTCAGGCTGTCGTGGTCCTCCAGTCCGAAATCCAGGAGGACCACGTCCGGCTTGGCTTCCCGCGCCTTCAGGAGGGCCTCGTCGACATCGGCGGATGCGACCAGGACCTTGAAGCCCGGCTGCGAGTGAATCAGCGCCGCGAGCCCCTCGCGCAGGAGCCGGTTGTCGTCAATGAGCACCAGCGAGATGGGAGCCGACGCCGCGGGAGTCCCGGCTTTCCGGGACTTGGCCGCCTTGCTCTGCGGTTTCTTCTTCATGGCGTCACCGCCGGCGTGGGGCGTTCACGTAAGAGATCGGGATGGAGGGTGCGGCAGCGAAGGGTGAACTTCGCGTCTTCGACACGCGGTAGCTATTTCCTGAGGGTGGAGCATAATACTACGGCGTTCCGCGCCGCAAGAGGATTTCAATGGACGACTCGCACTTTCGCGAAGCGGTGGCCGCCATCGACGCCGGGGATGTGGCCGCGCTGGAGCGCCTCCTGGCCGAGCACCCCGGGCTGGTGCGCGATCGGCTGACGAATCCTGGGCCCTGGCTGCGGGACCAGGTCGGCCGTGCACTCGATGGCTTCTTCAAGAAGCCGTACCTCCTCTGGTTCGTGGCGGAGGATCCGGGCCGCAACGGGAGGCTGCCCCGCAACATCGCACAGGTGACCCGCGCCATCATCCAGGCGGCGCGGCGTGAGGGTGTAGAGACCCTGCAAAAGCAGCTCGACTACGCGCTGCGGTTGGTAGCGTGGTCGGGGGTTGCGGCGGATTGCGGGGTCCAGATCGAGCTCATCGATGCGCTGGTCGACGCCGGCGCCTCGC
>JAXIPC010000096.1:0-23934 GCA_045403135.1 Gemmatimonadales bacterium
GTCGTAGTGAAAGAGAACCCGTCGGGGAGCAGGGGTTCGTAGCGCTCCACGAGGGAGCGCCGGATCAGGCGGAGCCCCGAGTTGAGGTCGGGCAGACGCTGGCCGGCGAGGTAGCTCGCCAACCGGGTAAGAAACCACTTCGCGGGCCGGCGGATGACCGGAATCTTCACGAATTTGCCCAGGCGGGCTCCCACCACCATGGCGCTCCGCTCCCCCTCCGCCAGCAGCAGCGGAATCGCTTCGGCCGGGTAGGTGCCGTCGGCGTCGGTGATGAGGATCCACCCGTGGCTGGCCTGCTGGATTCCCAGCTTGAGCGCCGCGCCGTAACCGCGGTTCTCCGGCCGGCGGAGCACCCGCGCCCCGGTGGAGTCGGCCTCCTCCGCCGTGCGATCCGTCGAGCCGTCGTCCACGACGATGATCTCGAACGGCCAGCCGGATCGCTCCAGGACGTCGCGCACCGCGACCACCTGTGCGGCAACGTGTTCGCCCTCGTTGTACGCCGGGATGACCACGCTGACGGCGCGCGGAAGCCTGGCCAGCTCATCGAGCACGATCTCTTCAATCACAGGATCCTCATGGCGCGGGAGAGGCTGGCCGGAACTTCATGACGACGATGTCGCCGCCGCCAATCGTGCCGGGATACACCGCCGCCGTGTCGTACGCCGCGGTCAGGCGCTCCCAGATTCCGGGCAGCATCGTCCGGAGCCGGATGGGGAAGGTATACAGTACCCAGGTGCGCGGGTGAGTCTGCTCCACCGCTCTCAGTTGTTCGAGGTTTCCGAGACCGGCCCAGTCGCGGCGGAGCCACTGAGCGTACGGATACGTGGTGAGACTGACCGTCACCACCGCATCGCCGGGCGCCCGGGTGCGTTCCACGAAGTCCCGCGCTCCCTCGAAGTCCTGCTTGGGCCGCCAGGCCCTCGGCACCGTGAGCGCGCTGGCGACAATCACCAGCACCGCCCCCACGGTAGCCAGGGTGTTGCCTCGCTGCCCCAATACCGCCCGGCTGATGACGAAGCCGCCTCGAATCGCGATCAGGATGGCAAATCCGGCGCTGAAAAAGAAGAATCGGGGCCAAAGGTTGTGATTGAGCGCCAGGATGACCGCAGCCGTGAGCATCCCGGGAAGCACCAGAAGCGCCGCGACAGCTGCGCTTTGCCGGCCGTAGCTTGCCAGGCCCGTGATGGAGACCAGCCCCGCGGCAGCCACCGACAGCCACCCGCCCGGCAATCCGGTCCCGAGGACCGAGAGCGTCTCCTTGAGCAGCCAGAGGGGACTCTTCCACACCGTCTCCGCGGCCGATGGGTTCGATCCGGTCAGCGTCTCGATGGCTTGGGAAAGGACCGGCGCGTAGAGGGCCAGGGTCAGAAGCCCGGCGACAAGGATACCGGCGGCCGGCCGCCAGCCTGCGCCCGGAGCGGTCCGACGGGCGTGCCACCACAGCGCGGCGAGGACGAGGCCATGGGCGATGGGGACCAGGATCGCCAACGGGTGAAGGTATGTCCCCAGCGCCGCGCTGATTCCATAGGCCGCGGCCGTGCCCCAACCCGCGTCCCGCTCGCTCACCAGCCGCAGAAACGCCGCCGTAGCGAGGAGGGTGAAGAGCAGCAGACCCGAATAGCCACGGGCGTTCTGGGAGAACCAGACATGGTGGTAAGAGAAAGTCAGCAGGGCAGTCCCGAACAGTGCCTCAACCCGGTCGGTCACCCGGATCGCCAGCAGATAGAAAGCCAGAAGACTTGCCGTCCCGAGGAGCGCGGCGGGCAGCCGGAGCGCCGCGCCGGATTCACCGAGCAGTACGGTGCTGAGGCGGGCGAGGACAGAATAGAACAGGTGCTGATTGGTATTGTCGTAGTTGGTGACGATGGTGCCGAGCGGGGACCGAACGTAATCCACCAGAGTCTGGATTTCGTCGAACCAGAGACCCGAGCCCAGGTGAAGAATGCGCAGGACCAGACCGACCACCAGCAGCATTGCGACCGCGCCGACGGCCCAACGGGCTCCACCGGGGGTGGACGTAGCCTTTACCAGGGGCGGCAGCCCGCGAACCTGAAGTCTCATCCACACCTCATAGCGGAAGCCCAGTCAGCATAGCAAGCCCCGTTCCACGGCCCCAATCCTCCGTTATTATGCCCGGAATGCAACGTCGAGCCTTCCCAGCCCCGGAAGCCGCCTGGTGAGCCGGATCGCCACGGACGATTCGGCCATCGCCACATTTGTGCAGTCGGCACCACGGCTGTTGAGCTTGCTCCACCAGATGCGCCCCACCTGGCGGCTCCCTTCTCTCCTGGCCCTGGATCCGGCCTTCGTGGAGCGGCACGCCATCAAAGGGATCGTCCGGGATGCCCTCGGCGATGCGGTGCTCTTCCGCCGCCTGTTCGAGGGGGCCGACTCCTGGACGCCGGACGAGCTCGCCGCTCGGTTGGCGGAAGGCGCCCGGGTTATCCGGAAGCCGAACCGGCTCCTCGTGGAGTACGCCGTTCGGGAGCTCGAGGCCACCAGGGACAGCGTGCTGATGGTCGGCGATCAGTACCTGACCGATGTGGCTGGGGCCAACCTCGCGGGCGTGCGGTCGGTGAAGCTGCCCACGGTGGAGCCCGGCAGCTTCCGATGGTCGGTACGGATCTCGCAGCGCATCGAATCGTTGCTCTTCGCCCTGCTGTACTGACTCGCCACCCGCATACCGGATCGGGAGATCGGCTATGTTGAGACGCTATGACCTCCGCCGTGCGCGGCACGATGACCGTTGAGGCCGCCGGCCGGAGCGCGGGAGCGCGCGACTGGCTGAAACTGCTGCGCCCGAAGCACTGGGCCAAGAACGTGTTCGTCCTGGCCCCCCTGCTCTTCTCGGGACGGGCCACCGAAACGGCCGTGGTGATGGACGCGATCCTGGTCTTCGTGGCCTTCTGCCTCGCCGCCAGCGCGGTCTACGCGTTCAACGACGTGATCGATGGTGCCGAGGATCGTGCCCACCCGGTCAAACGGCACCGGCCAGTGGCCGCGGGCCGGATCCGCCCCGGAAGCGCCATGGCGGCTGCGGCATTGCTGGCCGCGCTCTCCCTCTCGCTCAGCGGGATCGTGGGGTTGCCCGCCCTGGCATGCATCGGGGGCTACCTGGCCCTGAACATTGCCTACTCGAAGTCGATCAAGCACCTGGTGCTGCTCGATGTGTTCGCCATTGCGACCTTCTTCCTCCTCCGCCTGATCGCCGGCTCGGTGGCCGTGAACGTCAAGCCATCGGTCTGGCTGCTCCTCTGTGGCGGCTTGCTCGCCCTCTACCTCGGTTTCGCCAAGCGCCGGCACGAGCTCCTTATTCTCGGCGACGAGTCGGCCGGGCACCGCAAGGTGCTGTCCCATTACAGCCCTGCCTTCCTCGACCAGATCTCGGCGGTGCTCCTCGCGGTGACGGTGGTGTCGTACCTCATGTATTCGCTCACCTCAGACACCGCCCTGAAGGTGGGCTCCGAGGCGCTGAGCTACGGGATCCCCTTCGTCCTGTACGGGGTGTTCCGATACCTCTACCTGGTCCACCAGAAGGACCTGGGCAGCCCCACCGAAACCGTGTTCAACGATAAGCCGCTGGTCGCGACCGTAGCCCTCTGGCTTCTCTACAACGCCTGGGTGGTCTACCGGCCCCACCGAGCGAGGCACGACGCGCATGGGACGGAGTGGGATCGCCACACGGCTCTTCCTGACGGCCTGGCTGGTGTACGGCGCGCACCTGACTTCCAACGTGGCTCGGGAGACCTATCTCGCCGTGGCCATCGGGGAGAGCCTCACCTTTCGGGTGGATCCCTATCTGGGGCTTCACGACGATCTCTTCCAGATCCCCGGTCGCGGATCCTACATCAACAGCAACCCCGGCGCCTCGATACTCGGGGCGCTCCCCTACGCTCTGGCGCGGCCGGCCATTGCCGCGCTCTTTCGTCTGAGGCCCGCCCTCGCCCAGCCGAAACCGCCCGCGGCGTACCACGATCCCCGGCCCAACCGCGCCAAGTTCATGAACGAAATGCGGGCCCGCGGGCTCGACGTGAAGCTCGCGCTCGCCGCCTTTGCCATCCAGCTGGGATTGATGGCCACGCTGGGCGCCGTCGCAGCCGTCGTCCTGTTCCGGTTCCTGACCCACCGGCTCGGCGACGAACAAAAGGCGCTCTGGCTCGCTTTGCTGTACACCTTCGCCACACCGCTCTTCTTCCGCTCCGCGTTCCTCAATCAGAATGCGATCGTGGCCCACGCGGTGTTGTTCGCCTGGGTTGGGCTCGGATGGCCGGGCGCCGACCAGAACTCGGCGCGAGTCCGGCGCTGGCTGGGCGCCGGCGTCTTCCTCGGGATCGGGCTGCTGTGCGACTACAGCACGGTCCCCCTGGCCATCGTCTTCGGCTCCTGGGCGATCTGGGAAGGCTGGGCTGCGGGAGGCTTTCGGGCCGCCGCCCTGCGCAGCCTGGCCTACATCACGGGTGCCGCTGGCCCCGTCGCCCTCCTGCTCGTCTATCAATGGTCGGCCTTTGGCAGTCCGTGGTTCCCAGCCCAGCGCTACATGCCCGCCACGGAGTACAGCGTGCTGGGGTGGAACGGCTTTACGCTCCCAAGCTTCGACCTGTTGTGGGGGAATCTCTTCGACCCCCGCTTCGGACTGTTCGTCTTCTGTCCGATGCTGGTGCTGGCGCTCGCCGCCCCCTTTCTGCGCCGAACCGGGGGATCTCCTACCGGTCGGGAGGTGACGATCGCCCTGCTCAGCGTGGGTGCCCTCTGGCTCTTCAGCAGCTCGAACCAGTTTGCCAGCCTCCAGTGGAACACCGGGGTGCGCTACATGGTGCCCGCGGCCCCGCTGCTCTTCTTCCTTCTGGTGCCGGTGCTCGGCGCCCTGCCGCGCTGGACATCGGCCATCGTGATCGGGGCAACGCTCCTCGTGTCCTGGGCAACCGCGATGACCCGCGAGGATCCGGCGGTCGCCATCCGGATGGTCTTCACCGAGGGTCCCACCCTTCCGATGCTGATCGTTCTGCGGAAGACCGCGGCGGCGTACGCGCCGTTCCTGGAAACAGCGGCTCAGCCCGCCGGCATCATCGTCGTCCTGGTGCTTGCGCTGACGGTCTGGGCTGTGTGGCGAATCGGCCGGCGATCCTCATCGCCCGCGTAAACGTCGGGGGTCCTCGGGCGTCAGTCGGAGGACGGAGACGCCGGCACACCGGTCTGGGAGGCGCTGGTGATCTCGCTCTGGCACCGGAGCGACTCCCCGTGAATCACTTCGTACAGCGCCTTGACGTAGTCGGCGTCGAGCCGCAGGTGAGCCGCCCGCGTCATCCGGTCGTCCAGGAGCGCCTTCCAGCGGGCGACCTGAAAGGTGGTGACCGAGCTCGCCAGCTTGCACTCGGCCATCTGTTCCACGATGTGCATCCGGCGCGCGAGCACCTCCAGAATCTCCTGGTCGACTTCGTCGATCTCCTGGCGGAGCTCGCCGAGCCGCGCGTTGAACCGGGCGTCATCGGTTTCCGGAACCCGGATGTGCAGCTGTCTCAGGATTTCGCCGAGCCGCTCCGGGGTCACCTGTTGCCCCGCGTCGCTCCATGCCTGGTCCGGTGACCGGTGGGCTTCGATCATGAGTCCGTCGAGGCCGAGATCCATCGCGCGCTGGGCCACCTCGGGCACCAGGTCGCGCCGCCCGGTGATATGGCTCGGATCGCAGAGAATCGGAACGCCCGGAAGCGTCCGCCGCATCTCGATCACCAGATCCCACATCGGCGCATTGCGAAACCGGGCCTGCCCCCCGATGGAGAACCCCCGGTGAATCACTCCGAGCGCTCGCACGCCGGCGGAATAGACTCGTTCCACGGCGCCCAGCCAGAGCGCGAGATCGGGATTCGTCGGATTCTTGATGAGAACCGGCACCGTGGTGCCGCGGAGCGCGGCGGCGAGCTCCTGCACCGAGAAGGGATTGACGGTCGTGCGAGCCCCGATCCAGAGCAGGTCGATCTGATGGCGCAGCGCAGCCTCGACGTGGGCCGGTGTGGCCACCTCGGTGGCCGTGCGCAGTCCGGAGCGGGCCCCCGCCGCCCGGAGCCAGGGCAGCGCTGGCTCCCCGATACCCTCGAAGCTGTTGGGCCGGGTCCGCGCCTTCCAGATCCCGGCACGGAGGTAGCCAACCCCCTGGGCGGCCACGCGCTCGGCCGTCTCCAGCAGCTGCTCCTCGGTCTCGGCGGCGCACGGGCCAGCGATGATCAGCGGCTTTCCGTCGACTCCGGCCCACTGGACCAGGGGCAGGGCGGCGATGTTCATCGGAATCCGGAAGGAAGGTTGCGCGAAATGTGCGGGTCCTGGCAAGGTTCGTGCAAGGACGGCAACGTGACGGAGCCCCTCTGACCTCCTCCCAGCAGGTCGTAACCCGGAACTTCCTGGCACTCGGGTCCGGCGAGGTTCTCGCGCGGGTCCTCGCCTTCGGCGCGACGGTCATCCTTGCCCATCGGCTCGGTGCCGCCGGCTTCGGCAGTCTTGCGATCGCGACCGCCCTGGTCCTGTACCTCTCGAAGATCGCCGATGCCGGCATCGACCTCGGGCTGGGGATCCGCGAAATTGCGCACGCCCGGGACCGTCTGAGTGAGATCGTCCCGACGATTCTCACCCTTCGCCTGCTGCTCGCGTTCGGCCTGATCATCGTCTTCGGCGTCGGCGCCCTCCTGTTGTTGCCGAGCCCGGACGGCCTGGTCATCGCGCTCTACACCCTCACGCTCCTGTGCGCGGCCGCCAGCACCCGGTGGGTGCACGTCGGTCTGGAACGCACCGGGCTGGTCGGACTCGCCCGGTGCGCCGGCGAGGCGCTGATGCTGCTGGGGGTGTTGCTGTGGGTGCGCGACATCGCGGACATCGCGCGCGCTCCCCTTGCACAATTCGCGGGCGACGCGTTTGCGGCACTCGTGCTGGCCCTGGCGCTCCACCGGTTCGGCATTCTCCGCCTGGCCTGGCGTCCCGAAGTCCTTCGTCCGCTGCTGCGGCGGGCCGTCCCCTATGTGGGGAGCACGCTGCTGGGACTGGTGATCTACAACGCGGATCTGATCTTCCTTCGCGTCCTCCGCGATGTCGTCACCGTCGGCTACTACGCGGCGGCGTACGCCCCGATCAGCTTCCTCGGCAACGTGGCGGTCGCCTACTCCATGAGCCTGTTGCCCACCCTCACCCGCCTTCGCACCGACCCCGCGGCCGAGCGCGACCTGTACCACACCTCATCGGCGCACGTCATGGCCGTGGCGCTCCCGCTCGCCGTGGGCGGAGTCTTCGTCGCCCCGCAGATCATCGCCTTGATCTTCTCGCCGGAGTTTGGGCCCGCCGGGCCGGTGCTGGCCATCCTGGTCTGCTCGGTGCCGATATCGGCGGTACGCGACATGTCGGTCGTCGCCCTGCTCTCGCGGGGCAGGGAGGACCTCCTGTTTCGCATCCTCGCGGCCTCGGCGGCCATGAGCGTCGTGTTGTACGTCGGGCTGATCCCGCCGTTCGGGATGATCGGGGCGGCGGCGGCCACCGTTGGCACCGAGGTGTTCCGGATGGTTCTGTCGATGTGGTACGCCCGCTCGCTCGGCTTTCCGGTCCCGCCCATCCGGCGGGCCTGGCGCCCGTCCGTGGCCGCGGCCGTCATGGCCGCCGCGCTGCTGGCCGCCGGGCTCGACTCGGTCTGGGCCGCGGTTCCGCTGGGCGGGGCCGTGTATCTCATCGCCCTGGCGCTGGTGGGTGGCGTGCGGTTCCGGCGGGGAGAGCTCCCCGGGCTTTCCGTGTGAAGGGTCAGTCCTCGCGAGGCCCGGATCAGTCAGTCATCGCGAGGCCCGGAGGGCCGAAGCGATCTCAGTTGATCGGCACCACCTTCCCGGTCCGGGTCGAGTCGTACACCGCATGGGCGATCTGCACCGCGCGGAGTCCGTCGAGGGTGTCGCCGAGCGGCACGCTGCCGCCCTCGATACGCCGCAGAAAATCGGTGAGTTCGTCCTGGAAGGACGCGAGCGTCGTGGTCTCCCATCCTTGAAGCTTTTCTCGCACCTTGATGTCGAGGTAGGTGCGGGCGGTCCGGTGGCGCGGAGTGCCGGGACGCTCGTGGGTAATGAGCAGATTCGACTGCGGCGCGATGGTGCCTTTCACCATGCCCTTCTCGCCAAATGCCTCCAGCGCAATCTGGTACCCTTGCCATTCGTTCCAGGTCGCCTCGTAGATGACGGAGGCGCCGGACTCGGCCTTGAATACGGCCACGGCGCGGTCCTCCGACCCGGCTACCTTCCAGATATTGCCCGCGGCCAGCCCATACACTTCGCGAATCTCGCCCAGCACAAAGCGGGCGAGGTCGGTGGCGTGCAGCCCGATGTCCATCATCGCACCGCCGCCGGACAACTCCCCTTTGTACATCCACTCGGCCGGAAACGTGTGGAGCTCGCAATGGCCGGCCAGCACCCGGAGGTTGTCGAGGGTCCCGAGAGTCCCGGCGTCCACAACAGCCTTCACGTACTTCATGGCACGGTAGTAGCGATGATTGAAGCCGACGGCGACCGTGCGCCCGGATGTCCGGGCGACGTCGTGAATTGTCCGGCAGGAGGCCACCGAATTCGAAAGGGGCTTCTCCACCAGGACGTGCTTGCCGGCCGAGAGCGCCGCGAGGACCATCTCCTCGTGGAGGCCCACCGGGGTCGAGATGATGACCGCGTCGATGCCCGGATCATCCGCCAGACGCCGGAAATCCCGCTCCACTCGGGCGCCCGATGAGCCGGCCGCCCGGCGCGCGGCGGCCTCGTCGACGTCCGCGATCGCCACCAGTGTCGTCCCCCGCTCCGCGACGACGGAACGGGCCCGGAGTTGTCCGATACGGCCTGCGCCTGCGACTGCGATTCGCATAGTCTCCTCGTAGGTCTCGAAGCTCGCCGTGAAGCCGCTGAGTTTGAAGCCGCGGCGCTGCAATATATGTTCCGCGAATCACGAGGAGCCGTGAATGGAAACGCCTGATCTCACCGTGGTTATCCCCTCGGTCAACGGTCTCGCCGATCTCCGAGGTTGCCTCGAGGCGGTCGAGCGGCTGCGCGCCTCGGTGCGCCTGGAAGTCCTCGTGGTGGATCGACTGGGTGGAGAGGTGCCGGAGACGGTGCAACGGCTCTTTCCGCAGGTCAGGGTGGTCTCCACACCTCCGCACGAGACGATTCCCCGGATGCGCGAGCGGGCCTTCGGCCTCGCGAGCGGCAGCGCGATCGCGGTCATCGAGGATCACGTAATCGTGCCCGCCACCTGGGGCCGCCAGCTCCTCGACGCGCTGGCCGAAGGGCATGACGTCGTCGGCGGTCCCATCGAGAACGCCGCCACTGGACGCCTGCTCGATTGGGCCACCTTTCTCTGCGAGTACAGCGGGTGCCTCCCGCCGCTTCCCGGTGGAACCGCGGAGTGGCTGCCGGGCAATAACGTGGTGTACCGCCGCGGCATTCTCGAACAACACCGCAGCGTGATCGCGGAGGGGCACTGGGAAAACCGGCTGCATGACGCCATCAAGGCTGGAGGAACGGTCCTCTGGTGTCAGCCGGACCTGCTGGTCGGTCACAAGAAACACTTCGGCTTCCTGGAATATCTTTCCCAGCGGTACCTCTACGCCCGGTCATATGCCGGTGCGCGGTTGAAGGGTGCATCTATAGCCCGGCGGCTCGCGTACGGCGCGGCGGCCTTCCTGCTGCCGCCGCTTCTGCTCTACCGGACCGTGCAACGGCTCACCGCGAAGAGAGTCGCGCGGCCGCTCATGCTCCGAACTCTGCCCCTGATCGGGATCTTCGTGATGTCGTGGGGACTCGGGGAGATCGTGGGCTATTGGTTCGGCGGCGGCAATGCGCTCTCGAAGGTACGGTAGGCACCTCAGCCGAATTCATCGCGAGCCGCCAACGACGGCGAAGTCATTGCGAGCCGCCATCGGCGGCGAAGCAATCTAGGGCTTCCGGGTGATCGTTCCCCAGACCTCGCCCGCCGTCCAGGCCGTCAACAGCAGCAGCATGATCGGGGCGGCACGCAGGAACCGCCCGAAATGGCCCTTCCCGCGCTGAGTGCGGCCATGGCGAAAGAGGAGCAGCGGTGGGAGGATTGGCCCCAGCACGACATACCGGAGCCGCTGCGCGGAGCTCACCTGCCGGGCTCGCTGGTAGCCGAACAGTCGCCCCCAATGAAACCGCTCGGGAAGGACTCGAGCGAGCGAAGCGTACCGCGTCTCGTGGTCCACGACCACCTCGGACGAGAGATAGAGGGTGTCGCCGGCGTCCTGAAGCGCCCAGTGCACCCGTGGCTCACTGAAGCGATCCTGCCAGAGCTCCTGCGTTTGCTCGAGGGCTCGCCGCTTGTAGCAGACGTTGACATCGCTGACCCAGTCCCGGGGACCGCTCTCGAACGGCAGGGAATACCGGCTGAAATCGCAGGCATAGAAGGCCCAGTTGAGCGAATCCCTGGACGTGGATTCGATCGCGCCCCCGATCACCGCGTGGGGGAGGCTGTCGTGCAGGCGCACCATATCTCGAGCCCATCGGGGGCGGGGCGGCGCGCGATCTTCGAGGATCGCCACCAGGGATCCCCTCGCCTGGGCGAGACCGGCGGAACGGCGCCGGTCGTACAGCTCGTGTTGCCCGGCGGCCGACTCCACCGGCCGCTCCGTCGGCACCCGGCCCATGTCGAGGAAACGCACCGCGGGGTATGCCGCGCGCAAACTGCCGGTATCGGCGATGCTCGAGTCGTACGGCACCAGAATCTCCATGCCCGGAGGGTCGTCCTGCGCCAGCATCGCGTCGAGGAAGCGCCCCACGGAGCTTCCTCCTTCGACGACGGTGAGGATGACGCTGAGGACCGGGGCGTCGCTGCCGGGTGGAATCACTCTCCGCGCATGAATGGATACCGGTAGTCGTACGGCGGATCGAAGGTTTCTTTGATCGACCGCGGCGACACCCACCGCAGCAGGTTCAGAATCGACCCTGCCTTGTCGTTGGTGCCGCTGGCCCGCGCCCCGCCAAACGGCTGCTGCCCGACCACCGCCCCGGTCGGCTTGTCGTTGAGATAGAAGTTGCCGGCGGCGTAACGCAGCGTGGCGGACGCCTCCACCAGCGCCGACCGCTCCTGGGCGAACACCGCGCCGGTAAGTGCGTAGGGGCTGGTCGAGTTCACCAGATTGAGCGTGCCCTTCCACTCCTTGTCGGGATACACGTACACCGTGAGGACCGGGCCGAAGAGCTCCTCGCACATCGTCCGGTATCGCGGGTTCTTCACTTGAATCAGGGTCGGCTCGATGAACCAGCCCTTTTTGTCGTCCGCCCCGCCGCCCGCCAGGATGGTGACCCCCCGGTCCTTCCGTGCCTGATCGAGATACCCCGTGATCTTCGCGAAGGACTTCGCGTCGATCACCGCGCCCATGAAATTACGGAAGTCCGCCACGTCCCCCACCTTGATTTCGGCAATCATCTCGAGGACCCGCTCCTTGACCCTGGGCCAGAGACTCTGCGGAACGTACGCCCGGCTCGCCGCGCTGCATTTCTGTCCCTGGTATTCGTAGGACCCCCGCACCATCGCGACGGCGAGTGCTTCTACATCGGCGCTGGGATGCGCCGCAATGAAGTCTTTGCCGCCCGTCTCGCCCACCAGGCGGGGATAGGAGTCGTAGCTCTCCAGCCGGGAGGCGACCTCTTTCCAGAGCCCTTGGAAAACGCCGGTGGACCCGGTGAAGTGAATCCCGGCCAGAGTGCGGTCGGAGAGGAGCCGGGCCGAGATCTGTTGCGAGTCTCCCGGGACGAAGTTGATGACCCCAGGAGGCAGCCCCGCCTCCTGGAGCAGTCGCATGATCATGTAGTTGCTGAGCGCCGCGGTCGCCGCGGGCTTCCAGACCACCGTATTCCCCATGAGCGCCGGTGCCGCCGGGAGGTTGCCGCCGATCGCCGTGAAGTTGAACGGCGTCACCGCATAGACGAAGCCCTCCAGCGGCCGGTGATCGATCCGGTTCCACATGCCCGCCGACGACATCGGCTGCTCCGCGTAGATCCGCTCGGCGAAATACGCGTTGAAGCGAAAGAAGTCGATCAGCTCACAGGCGGAATCGATCTCCGCCTGAAAGATCGTCTTGCTCTGGCCCAGCATGGTGGCCGCGTTCACCCGGTGGCGCCATGGGCCGGCCAGCAGCTCGGCTGCCTTGAGGAAGACTGCCGCGCGGTCCTCGAAGCGCCAGCTCGCCCAGTCCCGATGCGCCCTCCGGGCCGCGGCTACCGCCGCGCCGAGAGCCCGCGAGTCGGCCTGATGCGTGTCCGCCAGGTGATGCGAGTGCCGGTGCGGCGAAACCACCCGGACCGTCTTCCCGGTCTTGATATCCTGTCCGTTCACGATGACCGGGATTTCGGTGACGGCGCCGCCCAGTCGTTTGAGCTCCGCCTTGATCGCCGCGCGCTCCGGCGTTCCCGGCGCGTAGGTCAGCACCGGCTCGTTGCGCGGGGCGGGGATGTTCGGGGTGCCGTTCATGCGATCTCCTGGTGACGTGTACGTCTTAGCGCCTTAGCGTCTTAGCGTCTTAATCTAGCCCCTCACGGGATCCGATCCGTCCCGACGAAACTCGGCCGGTCCAGCACCCGAAAGCCCGCACGGGCGAGAATATCCTGGCCCTCGCGGGAGAGCACAAACGCCGCGAACGCGCGGGCGACCTGCGGGTGCGGCGCCCCGGCAGGAATCGTCAGCGCATACCCGATCGGCTCGCCCCGGAACTCCACCGAATCCGGCGAGCCGAGCCGCGGACCGGGCAGGCGCACCAGGGCCTGCCGGTACCAATCGGCCAGGCTCGGCTCGCTTAAGTCGATTTCCTTGGGGAGATCCACCCACCGGAGACCCGCGGCGCGGGCCAATGACCGGTAGGACCAGGCGTAGTCGAGCTCGCCGGCCTGCAGCAGTCCGGTAAGCTGCGCCTCGTTGGGCCGGACGAATCGCGGTCGGAGCGCTTGCCGGAGCCGAGCCGCGAGCCCCGCCTCGCGATAGTGCGCCTCGGCCAGCTGGAAGACCATCAGCGTGCGATAGCCGTTCGGATCCAGGCTTGGATCCGAGGCTCCCCAGCGGACTCCCGGTCGCGACAGGATCCGCCACCAGTTGTCCGCCCGGATCTCACTGGCACCGGTGGAGCGATCGGTAAACGCCAGCACCATCGCGTTGGAGGCGAAGGTCACATACCAGGTGGCGTGCGTGGGCTTCAGCAGCTTCTCGATGACTCCGTAGTCCGCCACCGCGATGATGTCGGGAATCTTGCCCAGCTCGGTGAGCTTCCGTGCCGCCTCGAGACTGCCCGAGCTCTCCTGCTTGGTGTCAATGTCGCGATGGGCGCGCTGAAAGGCGGCCAGCAGCTCGCGGAACGGATAGGCCAGGCTCCCCGCGTTGAACACGACCAGCGGTCCGGAGAGCCGCTGCGCGGCCGCCGGAGCGGCCGGCACCGTGACCGCCAGGGCCAATGCCGCGAGCAGCTTGCCGATCACGGCACCGCGCCGGGTGGAGCCAGATTGGCGAGCGCGAACGCGTAGATGTCCGCCTGCTCTTCGATGATCTTCGCAATCGGCTTCCCCGCCCCGTGGCCCGCCTTGGTCTCGATCCGGATGTACGCCGGTCTCCGCCATTTCGTGGTCGCCTGGAGCGCGGCGGCGAACTTGAACGAATGCGCCGGCACCACCCGGTCATCGTGATCCGCGGTGGTGATCAGCGTCGCGGGATAATCGGTGCCCGGCTTCAGGTTGTGCAGAGGGGAATAGGCCTTGAGCGCCGGGAACTGGCTCGCGCTGTCCGCCGAGCCGTACTCCGATACCCACGCCCAGCCGATGGTGAATCTGTGGAATCGGAGCATGTCCATCACCCCCACCGCGGGCAGCGCCACTCCGAAAAGCTCCGGCCGCTGCGCCATCACCGCCCCCACGAGGAGGCCTCCGTTGGACCCACCTTCAATGGCCAGCCGCTCCGGCGTGGTGTAACCCTCGCGGATCAGGTATTCCGCCGCCGCGATGAAATCGTCGAAGACATTCTGCCTTCGCTCGAACATCCCCGCCTGATGCCAGTCCTCTCCGTACTCTCCCCCTCCTCGCAGGTTGGGCACCGCGTAGACGCCGCCTCGCTCCAGCCACGGAATGAGTGTCGCGGAAAATGCCGGGGTCACCGAGATGTTGAACCCGCCGTAGGCGTAGAGCAGGGTCCGGTTGCTCCCGTCGAGCCCCAGACCCTTCTTGTGGGTCATGAACATCGGGACCCGGGTGCCGTCCTTGCTGGCGTAGAACACCTGCCGGGTCTCGTATTTCGTCGGATCGAAGCCCACCCGCGGCGCCTTGAACACCCCGCCGGTGCCCGTCTTCACGTTATAGTGGAGGATGGTGGTGGGAGACAGGTACGAGGTGAACGCGTAGAACAGTCGCGGATCGCTCCGTTCCCCCGAAGGCCCGGTCACGCTCCCGATACCAGGCAGCGCAATCTCCCCTTGCAGTCGCCCGTCCAATCCGTACCGCAGCAGCTCGGCCCGGGCATCCCTGAGGTAGCTCGCGACGACCGTCTGACCCGACAACGCGGCGCCCTGCAGCACCGCCTCCCGCTGGGGAACCACCTCCCGCCACCCGGCCGGCGCCGGACTGGCGGCGTCGACTGCCACGATCCGCCAGCGCGGGGCCTCGCTGGTCGTCTGGAAATAAAAGACGCCGCCGTCGTTGCCCAGAACATTGTAGGCGGCGTCGAACTTGTCCAGCAACGGCCGAACCGCGGCATGCACATTGGGCGCGGCGGGATCGCCCAGGTCGGCCAGGTACACCCGGTTCCGCGTATCGGTACCCTGCCACGCCGTGATGACCAGGTAGCGGCCGTCGTCGGTGACCGTGGCGCCGAAACCCCATTCCGGCTGGTCGGGCCGCTCGTACACCAGCACATCGTCTTCCTGGGAAGCGCCGAGCCGGTGGTAGTAGAGCTTCATGTTCCGGTTGGCGCTGACCTGGCTCTCCCCTTCCTTGGGCGCCGGATAGCGACCGTAGAAAAACCCCTTGCCGTCTTTGGTCCAGGCGCCGTCCGAAAACTTGATCCACCGCAAATGGTCCGGCAGATCCCGGGCCGTCGCCACGTCGCGCACCCGGAACTCGATCCAGTCCGACCCGCTGGCCGACGTGCCATAAAGCAGCAGCCGCCCGTCGGCGCTCGGCGCCGTCACCGAGAGCGCCACGGTGCCGTCCGCCGACAGCAGATTCGGATCCAGCAGCAGCCGAGGGGAAACTTCGAGCGAGTCCTGCACGTACAAAGGGCTTTGATTCTCGAGCCCCGCGTTCCGTAAGAAGAACAACCGGCCGGCACGGGAGGTCGGCACCGAAAACCGCTCATAGTCGAGCAGCGTGGTGAGCCGCTGCCGGATCGCCTCCCGCTCGGGGAGCTTTCGGAGGTAGTCGAAGGTCACCTCGTTCTGCGCTCGCACCCAGGCGGCGGTCGCTTCGCCGTCGTGATCTTCGAGCCAGCGATACGGGTCGGCTACGCGCACGCCGTGGTACGTGTCGGCCACGGGCCCGGTCGCGGTCGCCGGCGGGCGCCGAAAGGAGGACTGCGCAGTCATGGGCGTCGTGAGGATCAACGGGATCAGCAGGAGCGGGGCAAATGGTTGCCGAGGGCGCATCCTCGCCTCCGGAGTTCAGGTCCCCCAAGATACCCGCGGCGGCTATATTCTGCGCTCCCCTTCGCACGGACCCGAGCAGCCCATGCGCCGACTCGCGCTTGCCGGTATTGCCGCGCTCTCCCTGGGCGCGTGCCGACCCTACAACAGCTACGGCCGCCTGCTGGATCAGAGCGGGTTGATTCCCGCAGAGCAGTTCGCCCGGTTCGGCCACGAGCAGGCCGAGCTGGTCGCGATCGGCCGCTCCCTCGCCAAATGGCGGATGACCCAGGACTCGGCCGGCTTCGCCCAGCAGGCGGAAAGCGCCTCCTGCTTCGCGCGCCGGTTCCCCGACGTGCAAAGGGTCGACCCGGATCCTCTCGGGCATCGACTCACCATCCGCTTCAAGAGCGGGTGGCGTGCCGCTGTCGTGCCGGTGGATGACGGCGTCGAGCCCGATGCGACGCCCGGCATCCCGCCGCTCGGTCCGAGCCCCTGCGGATGACGGACTGCTGCCAGGTGGCCACGACGGTCGCGACCGAGTCCGCCGCCGCCGAGTTGTCCGAGGTCCTGGTGGAGGAGCGGCTCGCGGCATGCGTCCAGGTGATCGGCCCGATCCGGAGCGTCTACCGCTGGCGTGGCGCCGTGGAGAGGAGCACCGAGTGGATCTGCCTGGCCAAGACGGCCAACACGCGGCTCGCGGCGCTCTGTGACCGGATTCGAAGTCTCCACGCCTACGAGCAGCCCGAGATCGCCGCGACGCCGATTACCGCCGGTGACGCCGGCTATCTGGAGTGGGTGAAACGCGAAACGTCCCCTGACCCGGAGCGATCATGAGCGACGCCACGCCGTCCCGCATCGACGATTATCTGGACGTCTTCGTCTCCCCGTCGAAGCTGTTTGAGCGCCGCAGCGACGGTAAATTCGGCCAGGCCCTGGTGGTGCTCGTGGTACTCGTCGCCATCCTCTTCTTCGCGACCAAGAGCGCCATGGCACCGATCATGGACGCCGAAATGACCAAGGGCATGGCCGGGGCCATGAAGTCCAATCCGAACATGACCCCGGAACAGGTGGAGACGGCGAAGCGTATCGGCATGACGTTCGCGCCGGTCGCCGTCATCGCCTTCTTCCTGATCGGGCCCTTCCTGCTTGGCGTGACGATCTTCCTGGTAACCAAGTTGGTCGGTGGCCCGCTCAAGTACGTGCAATCGGTCGCTATTGCCACCTTCGCGATGTTCCCTCGCCTGGTCGAAACGGTGGTGAACGCGATTCAGGCTCTGCTGATGGATGAATCGCAGCTCACCTCACGACTCAGCGTGAGCCTGGGGCTAGGGCGGATCCTCGATCCCTCCACTACCAACGCCTATGTCCACGCCTTGGCGGGCCGGGTGGATGTCTTCACCCTCTGGTGTACCGCGTTGATCGTGATCGGCCTCAAGGTGATGGGACGCGT
Source organism: Gemmatimonadales bacterium (assembly GCA_045403135.1). Lineage (GTDB taxonomy): Bacteria > Gemmatimonadota > Gemmatimonadetes > Gemmatimonadales > GWC2-71-9 > JABFSM01. The sequence continues at coordinate 17,061 of JAXIPC010000096.1, forward strand.
CACCACCGGCCAAGCGGTGATGGGAGCAGCGGTCGTCTGGCTGCTCGGAGCCGCTCCTGTGCTCTGGCAAGCGATGAGCCAGGCATAGCGCTACCGGACCGGGGGCGTCCACGCGACGCCCCCCATCCGGTCCACCCCTCCCATCATGGCCGGCATCTCCAGCCACTCCTGCATGGACATCGTGTTGCGCGTCGCGTCCCGGAACTCGGCGAGCGCGCCCTCGATGGCCTTGGCCTTGAGATTCCTCGGTACCCGGTCCGAGAGCAGGATATCCGAGATGATGTCGTGCATCATGTGCAGGTTGTCGAAGATCGCCGCCGCGCGGGGATGCCGCGCCGCGAACCGCGGCGCCACGCCCGCCGTCATCGGCATCAGCTCGGGAAAGCGGCGGGGCCGTGCGTCCACCATCGCCCAGAAGCGGCCCAGGGTCGTCCGGATTCCCTCAGCCCGTCCGGCGGGGGACTCCGCCCCGATCAAGGGCTCGTACAGGCCGACCTGCAGCCAGTGGTAGGCCCAGATCAGCCCGTTGAATTCGGGATAGCCGCTCCGGAACACCTGGCTGTAGGGCGCGTCGTCCATCAGCGCCATCGACTTCGGCGTGCTGGTAAAGGCATTCGCCCGGTTAGTGAGGTAGTAGTCGGTGATCCGTTCGACCAGTGCCGCCTTGGCCGCCGCGGGGATCCGCTCGTCCGCGTACACGTCGTAGATCTGGCGGTGCAGCTCGTGCGCCCAGTCGAACATCTGCCTGGCCCGCCAGGCCACGCGCGCGTAGCCGGGCATGACCGCCTCCTCGGCGATCCCAAACCGGGGTGGGCGCCGCAGCAGGTCGGTAGTGAGGAACTCGAAATCCTTCTTGAGGCGTACTTCCGCAGCAGCAGGGTCGGTCCACAAATGCTCGTAGAGCACCGCATGCCCGTAATCGAAGGCGTGGAACAGCCGCTCTGCGTCGGGATAGGTGCGGTGGAAGCTCCAGTTGAAGGAGCCCGGCAGGTAGAACCGGTCGTCCGAGCGTTGCGCCTCCGCCGAACCGCCAAGCAGGACGAGCAGTCCTGCCATCAGCACTCGTTTCATCGGGCCCTCCGTGGCATGATCCCGGCGAAACCGAACGAGTGGGAGAGTCCGACGGTCACCGAAGCTTCGGACCGGGCTTGGCGTTGAACTTCCCACCCGAGCCCGGCGTCCAGGAGCCAGGTCGATGCAATCTGGCGACGGGCACCCAGGCCGATGGAGTAGCGCCATGGCTCACCCTCATGCGCCGAGGCCACCTCGAGCTCCGAAATGAGTAGTGTGCTGCTGCGGATGAGCGTTCGGTCGATCGCCAGGCCGACCGACCAACGGGACGGCCCCTCGCGCGCACCGAGGGCCTCCGGTGTCGCGAGCGCTAGCAAGGCATTGACATGGATCCGATTCCGCCCGAACGAGCGGGTCGCCAGGCCGGCAAGAGTCACCCCCGTGCCTTCGCCCCCCGCCGCTCCCGTAGGGAGCGAGCCGCTGAGGCGAACCGCGAGAGCGGGCAAACCGACCTTCTCGATGCTGAGGTTCATCAGCAGCGACAGGTCTGCACCGGCGAGCCCGCTCAGGCCACCGCTGGATCCGAACCGCCCGGCCAGTGGCAGGTGCACCGCCACTTCCCCGCCCCGGAAGAGGCCGTAGCCCAAACCTTGTACAATGCGATACCGCCCGGCACCGGATCCCAGGTGAACCCGGGACCCGGTGCTCGCCTCGAAGCCGTACCGCTCCACCGGATAGGCGTCTTCCACCGCTCCAGGCCGGCCGTGATCGAGATTCCGATAGTCGATTTGTGCCCGGGCCGGCGCGGCCACCAGCGCCACGCCAAGCCAGGCGATGAACACCCTCAAGTTTCCCCCTTGTCCGTCAGGTGAGGATTGTCAGCTCACAAAAAACGGAAGCGCCTTGGGGTGGTGGGGTGGGAGGTTGTCTCGAGGATGCTGTCAGCGCTGTGGCCGAGTGCCGGGGAAGCGCCGGCGCGGACTGCTTGGGCTCCGGCGGTGACTGAAGCGTGAGCGCGGCAACCCCCGAAACGCAGGCCGAGCTGGTGGCGCACTGGTCGGGAGGACAATGCGGACAGGTATCATCGTCCGGCGCAGGAGTATTATTGGGTGACTGCCCGTAGCTGTGCCCGTGGTGGGCCGCGTCGGCTGTAGCGATCCCGCTGCAGTGTGCCCTGGAGTGGACCGGCAAGACCGCAGGGAGCAGCAGTCCCAACACGGCCAGGGCGGCCGCCAGCCGGTGAATCTTGCTCGGTTTCCTCATCGTCTGAACCATAGTAGCCCAGACCGGTTCCGCCAGCGCGGAAGGAGCTATGAGTAACCAATCCAGGAGAATCCTCGTTGCGCTGGGTATTCTGGCATTCGTGGCGTTTCTGGCATGGACAACCGTGTCAAGTCAGAAAGTGGAGTGTCAGGTCTGTGTCGAATTCGCTAAAGGCCGGAATTGCGCCACTGCCTCTGGCACCGATGAAAAAATGGCGGCTGAAAACGCGCAAACCACTGCCTGTGGCCCGCTTGCGAGCGGTATGGATGCCACGATCGCCTGCGGCAAGGCCGAACCGGTTACCCGTCAGTGCCGTGGCACGTAACGGCACAACGTATGCATAAAGACTTATCCGGTATCTGCAAGAACGAGGAGGCCATGGTCCAGGACGAGCGCCAGCTGACCATTCGCGAGATGGACGAGGGGGAGGAGTTTGCCGCCTGGCTCAACGATCTCACCGAGCGGTATGACGAGAGCCCCGGCGAAGATTCCGTTCAGGAACGCCATCTTGTCCTCTCCGACGAAATCGGGGATTGGATCGGCGGTCTGCGCTGGTCCTTCCGAGGTGGCGTGGCGCAGGTCATCGACATTGGTGTCCTCCCCAATGAACGCCATCAGGGCCACGCCCACCGGCTGCTCGCCGCGTTCGAAAACAGAGCCACGGAACAGGGCGCCCATGTGCTCGAGTTCTGGACCGATCACATCGAAGACGAAGCGATCCTCGGCGTAATGGGCTGGAATCGTATCGTCAGCCGAAACGGTTACATCGGCGGGCGCACGTGGTACCTGCTCGAAAAGCGCCTCGCCCCCTGATCCCACACCTCGAATTCGTGGTCCGTGGCCTCGCGCTCCTCGCTTTCGGGGGAGCGCTGCTCGTCTTGGCCACTGACTGGGCGGTGCGGCGCCGGCATCTCCGACCATCGGGGTGGTGGCCCAGCCTGGTGGAACGGTGGTCCCGTCCGGTGCTGCGACCCCTGCGGCGGCGCCTGATGCGAGCGGGGGCCAATCCGGTGGATGCGCCCCTTTGGCTCATTGGCGCGGTCGCCGTGACGGGCTTGCTCGCCACCGGGCTGGTGCGATGGATCGCCTCCGCCGGCACTCGCCTGCACGCGATGCGGGGCGCCGGACCCGGCGCCTGGATGAAGCTCGTCATCAATGCGGCGGTCTCGCTCCTGATGATGGCCGTCCTCATCCGGGTCATCGCCTCCTGGCTCGGCGCCGGCCGGTACAACAAGCTGATGCGGCCCGTGTACTATCTCACCGACTGGCTGGTCGAGCCGATCGCGCGACGATTGCCGCCCATGGGCCGAATCGATCTGAGCCCACTGATTGCCTACGTCCTGCTGCTGCTGCTGCGAAGCCTGCTCGCCGCTCTTCTTCGATGAACCCCGTGATGCCCATCCAAGGTGGCGTGCGGCTCCAGCTGCACATTCAGCCGCGGGCCGCGCGCACCGAATACGCAGGGCGGTTCGGCGATGCGCTCAAAGTGCGGATCAAGAGCCCGCCGGTAGACGGTTCGGCGAACGACGAGCTGCTGCGGTTTCTGGCGAAAAGCCTCGGCGTCCCCCGGGCCCGCGTGGAGTTGGTGGCCGGCCATGCCGGCAGGAGGAAGACGGTCCAGGTGCTGGGGGTGACGGTTGGCGAGGTCGAAGGTCTGCTAGGCCCTGGCCCCTAGCCCAAGAGGCCTTCGCCTGGCTAAGATTAGGGGTCCGGGACAACTGTTCGTGGCGATTTGCGCTGCTTGCGGCCACGTTAAACAAACGCTAAAACGCTGCCCGGGGCCGTTTTAGCTTCGGGATTTTCGCGTCCAGGAGATCCATACTCCGTTGCCGCCCTCAACCCCTGCCGTAAAGACTCCGGAGGATCGACGGTCCGCCCGCCTGAGCCGCCTCGAAGCGATCCTGGCGGAGCGGATTCTCCTGCTCGACGGGGCCATGGGCACCATGATCCAGGCCCATCGCCTGGGCGAGGCGGAGTATCGCGGGGAGCGGTTCGCCGAGTGGCCGGTGGACCTCAAGGGCAACAACGATCTCCTGGTCCTGACCCGTCCGTCGGTCATCCGCGGTATTCACGCCGAGTACCTCGCCGCCGGGGCGGACATCATCGAGACCAACTCCTTCAACTCCAACGCAATCTCCATGGCGGACTATCGCATGGAAGAGCTCTCCACCGAGCTCTCCCGCGAGTCCGCCCGGCTCGCCCGCACGGTCGCCGACGAGTTCGAAGCCCGCGATCCTGCCCGCCCCCGCTATGTGGCCGGAGTCCTCGGGCCTACCAGCCGAACCGCGTCGATCTCGCCGGACGTCAACGACCCCGGTTTCCGGGCGGTGACATTCGAGCAGCTGGTGCGGGCCTACACCGATTCCATCGGCGGCCTGGTCGACGGCGGCACCGATCTCCTCCTCGTCGAGACGATCTTCGATACCCTGAACGCCAAGGCGGCGCTGTTCGCGATCGAGGGGTACTTCGCGAGCACGGGCTTCCGCCTGCCGGTGATGATCTCCGGCACCATCACCGACCAGAGCGGCCGAACCCTTACCGGCCAGACGGCCGAGGCGTTCTGGCATTCGGTGATGCACGCCCGGCCTCTCTCGGTGGGACTCAACTGCGCGCTGGGCGCCCGGGCCCTGCGTCCGTACGTGCAGGAGCTCTCCCGCGTGGCGCCGGTCTACTTGAGCACCCACCCGAACGCCGGGCTTCCCAACGAATTCGGCGGGTACGACGAAACGCCGGAGACGATGTCGGCCACTCTTCGCGAGTTCGCCGAGCACGGCTTCCTCAACATCGTGGGCGGCTGTTGCGGCACCACGCCTGCCCATATCGCCGCCATCGCGGAAGCCGTGCGGGGCCTGCAGCCGCGGGTCCGGCCCGAGGTTGCCCATCGGCTCCGGCTCTCCGGCCTCGAGCCCCTCACGGTCGGGCCCGACACGCTCTTCGTCAATATTGGAGAGCGCACCAACGTGACCGGGTCGCGGAGGTTCGCCAAACTGGTCCTGGAGGGCGACTACGACGCGGCGTTGCAGGTGGCGCGGCAGCAGGTGGAAAACGGCGCCCAGATGATCGACGTGAACATGGACGAGGGCCTGCTCGACTCCGAGAAGGCGATGGGGACTTTCCTGCGGCTGATCGCGGCGGAGCCGGACATCAGCAAGGTGCCCATCGTGGTGGATTCCTCGAAATGGTCGGTGATCGAGGCCGGGCTTCGCTGCGTGCAGGGGAAGAGTGTGGTGAATTCGATCTCCCTCAAGGAGGGCGAGACCGAGTTCCTCCGCCAGGCCGAGCTGGTGCGCCGCTACGGCGCCGCCGTCATCGTGATGGCGTTCGACGAGCAGGGCCAGGCCGACACGGCCGAACGCAAGGTCGCGATCGGCAGGCGTGCGTTCCGCCTGCTCACCGAGCGGGCCGGCTTCGCGCCCGAAGACATCATTCTCGACCCCAACATCTTCGCCATCGCGACCGGTATCGAGCTGCACGACAACTACGCGGTCGAATACTTCGAGGCCACCCGGCGCATCAAGGCCGAACTCCCGCTGGTGCATGTGAGCGGCGGGGTCAGCAACGTCTCCTTTTCCTTCCGTGGCAATGACGCCATTCGGGAGGCGATCCACGCGGTCTTCCTGTATCACGCAGTGCGCGCCGGCATGGACATGGGCATCGTGAACGCCGGCGCCATGCCCATCTACACCGACATCCCGACGGACATTCTCGAGCGGGTCGAAGACGTGGTACTGAATCGGCGCCTCGACGCCACCGAGCGCCTGCTGGCCATCGCCGAATCCGCCAAGAAAACCGCCGGCCGGGCTGAAGACCTGGCCTGGCGGAGCCTGCCCGTGCGGGAACGGCTCGCCCACGCGCTGGTCGAGGGCATCGATGCCTACGTGGTGCCCGACACCGAGGAAGCGAGGCTCGCGCTCGGGCGGCCCATCCACGTGATCGAGGGCCCGCTCATGGACGGGATGAACATTGTGGGCGATCTCTTCGGCAGTGGAAAGATGTTCCTGCCCCAGGTTGTGAAGAGCGCTCGCGTCATGAAAAAAGCGGTGGCGTACCTGGTGCCCTATCTCGAGGCGGAGAAGCAAGCCTTGAGCGCCGCCGGCGGCCATCCCGACGCGCCGCCCAAGCCGAAGGGGAAGGTGCTGATGGCCACGGTCAAGGGCGATGTCCACGACATCGGCAAGAACATCGTGGGTGTCGTCCTCGCCTGCAACAACTACGAGATCGTGGACCTCGGGGTCATGGTCGCGGCGGACGTGATCCTGAAGACGGCGCGGGAGGTCGGGGCCGACATGATCGGCCTTTCGGGGCTCATCACCCCCTCGCTCGAGGAGATGGCGCACGTGGCCCGGGAGATGGAGCGCGAGGGGTTCCTTCTGCCCCTCCTCATCGGCGGGGCGACGACTAGCAAGGCCCACACCGCGGTCAAGATCGCTCCCGCCTACAAGGGCGCGGTAGTCCACGTCCTGGACGCTTCCCGGGCGGTCAACGTGGCGGGACAGCTCAAGGGCAACCTCGACGCCTACGCGGCCGCGAACCGGGTCGAGCAGGAGCGGCTGCGGCGCGAGCACCAGGACAAGCGCGGGACCAAGCCGCTGCTCTCCCT
>JAXIPC010000201.1:0-32644 GCA_045403135.1 Gemmatimonadales bacterium
CACCAGCCCTCGGATGATGCCGTGGCCAACCACCTGCTCCAGTCGGTGGAGCAGCCCGCCCGCTTCGTCTTCGCCCAGTTCCCCGCCGTGGACGGCTACACCCACCAGTCCGATCCCCGGGCGGAGCGGGTGCTCCGCTCCTTCCGGCTGGTGGACGGAGTCGTGGGCCGTTTGCTGGACCGGTTGCGGGCCCGCCGCGAGCTGGCCGATACGCTGATTCTGGTGGTGAGCGATCACGGCGCGTCGGTGGTGCGCGAACACCTCGACCTGGCCGACTGGTTTCGCCGGCAAGGCGTGCCGACGCTGTCGCACCCGGTGCTGTGGGAGAAGAACCCCGCCGCCGCGGTGATGGTCGCGGGCAACGGCTCCGCTATGGTCTACGCTCAACCCGACGTGCCCCGACTCCGGCGCTGGTCGCTGGAGCGGCTGCGGGGACGGGAAGCGTTCGGCGCCCGAGAGGACCTGATCGAGCTGCTGCTCGCCGAACCCGCCGTGGCGCTGGTGGCGGCCGAGTCGGGAGCCGATCGGCTGACTGTCGCGGACGAAACGGGCGAGGCGACCCTGGCCCGCGACAACGGAGTGATCCGCTACGAGCCGGTCACCGGCGACCCGCTCCGGATCGGCGGCCCGCTCGAAGGAGCCCATCGCGCGTGGCTGGCGCACACCTGGAACGCGGCGATGCCGGACGCCGCGTATCAGCTGCTCGATCAGTTCCGCGCCTCCCGCGCCGGGGACCTGGTCGTGGTGGGGAACGAGGGCTACGACTTCCGGCGCCGGTTCGAGATTCCCGAGCACCGCGCGGGGCACGGCAGCCTGATCCGCGCCCACATGCACACTCCGCTCTGGGCCAACCGGCGCCTCGGCACGGCGCCGCTCCGCACCATCGACCTGTTCCCCACCATGCTCGACTGGCTCGGCGAGCCCGTGCCGGAAGGCATCGATGGCGAGCTGGTCTGGGTATGCAGCGCGACGTAGTACTCCGCTGGATCGAGCAGATCGTCGCCACGGTCCGCCGGATGCTCCTGGGACCCTCGGCGGTCGATCCCGCGGTGGTGGATCGCATGATCGACGATGCGATCGGGAAGCTGCTCGGCCCGCTCACGCTCGTGGTGTCCCACCTCGACGTTCCCAGCGTCGTGACGTTGCTCCGAGATCCGGAGCGCATCGCCGGCCTGGCCCGGCTGCTCGAGCTCAAGGCGGCGGTGCTGGACCGGATGGGGAAGCCCGACGAGGCGGACGCGCTGCGGGTCCGGGCAGCCCAGCTCACCGACGAGGGGAACCGGCTTGGCGTCGGGGACGGCGCGGCGTAGGGGGGCGGTCTAGTCCCTCTGGCGGTATATTCTCCGCACCCCCACCCAGAGTCCGTCGTGCTTGGCATCCTGCTCGTGCTGCAAACAGCCGGTCCCGAGGCGTGCGCCCCCGCCGCGCTGTGCCGGTTGCTCGACTCCGCCGCCGCGACCAATCGGGCGATGATGCTCACCCCCGGCGGATACCGCGCCGTGGTCGAGACCGAGACCGCCACCCTGGGACGGGTCGAGGGCCGCGTCCAAGGCGCCACGTTGCTGGAGCAAACCAGCAGCACGGTCAGGTGGTCGCCCGACGGCGGCTTCGCGCAGCACGTGGTCGGCTCGCGGAGCTTCCCCAACGCCATTCCGATCTCCCGGCTCGGGTTCCTCCGGATCGGCTGGGTGGCTCCGACCCTGAGCGGCGAGCGCCTCCCCGTCATCGCCCGCAACGCGCCTGGCGAAACCCGGTTCAGCGAGACCCTGTCTGGCCCGTTGGCTCCGGACATCGTGGTGCATCCGCTGGCGTCGGACCGGGAGACCTACTACAGCTTTTCGGGCGGCATGGAGGTGAGCCGCTCGATCGATGGAGCCGAGCGGAGGGTCATCAGCATCGAGGTCATGCCGGTTGCCGACCTGACCCGGGAAGAAACGCTCTTCGAGGGCGAGATGGACCTGGATCCGGAGAGCCACGCGGTGGTACGCCTGTTCGGACGCTTCAAGGCGGTAGGCCGGCCCAAGCGCGGCATGATGAGTTTCACCAACCTCTTCGAGCCGAAGGAAACCCTGGTCGACTTGGTGAACCAGCGGCTCGCCGACGGAACCTGGGTGCCCCGGACCCAACGCTTCGAGATCGAGACTGCTTCATCGCGCGCCTGGGGGTACGGCAACGCACGCCGGGTCATCTCCCGGTACCACGACGCCGAGCCGCTGCCCCGGCGGCCCGGTGCACTGGCCATCGGGAGCACGACGACCGGCTACTCGCTCACCACCGCACCCCGCGACTCGCTGCGCCACTATCGCGGCTGGCGGACGCACGCCGGCGCTATGACCAAGAGCGTTGCGGGCGCCGATTTCAGCCGATACCGGGCCAACATCCTCCAGCCCACCGGGCGCCCCGACGTGCACCTGCAGGGATATGACCCCGGCGAATTCCTTCGGGTCAACAAGGTCGAGGGCATCTTCACCGGCGCGTCGCTCCTGATCCGGCTGCGCGACGCAGTGCCCGGCGTGGCGCTCCACGCCACCGGAGGATACGCCTGGTCGGAAAAGGCGGTTCGAGGCGGCGGCGGCGTGACGTGGGAGACCGGACCCTGGCTGGTGGAGGCAGCGGGAGGCCGGACCATCGGCGTCACCAATAAGTTCAGGAACCAGTTCGACAACCCGGTCCTGGGAGCGCTGGTCGGGCGCGATTCGTGGGACTATCTCGACCACGCGGGCGCCGGCCTCGGGGTGACGCGCCGGCTCGACCAATCGGGCAGCATCGCCCAGGTCGAAGTGGCGGGGATGGAGGATCGGCCGCTTGGCCGCCACATGGAACGCTCCCTGGCCCAGTGGCGGCTCCGAGAAAACCGCAACAGCGCCGAAGGGAGCTACTTTCGGACCCGAGCGATCCTCGAGCTGAACCCCGCGGTGAGCCCGGTCTTCGCCCAGGACGGGATCGGGTTCCGCGGGGAGTTCGAGTACGGCTCCGGCGATCTCGACTACACCCGAGTGGAAGCACGGGTCGCTATCAGAAAGAGCCTGGCGCCGTTCATCTTCATCGGGCGGGTTCACGCGGGCGCCGTGTTTGCCGACCACCCGCCTCCCCAGCAGCTCTTCGAGCTGGGCGGACCCGTCGGGCTCCCCGGATACGAATACAAGGAGTTCGCGGGAGACCGGGCCCTGCTCTTCCGGACCCGCATCTCGTATCCGCTCCCGATGCTCGACACACCGATCCGCATCGGCGGTGGTGGCGTCACCCTGCCCTCGCTCTCCCCCGCCATCTCGTTCGGCTGGCAAACCGGGATTGCCGACGTGCGCAACGCGGGAGGAACCGCCGCGGTCCGCGCGCTGGGCGACAAGCGGGATGACAAGACCGGCGAGCTGGTGACCGACCCACTGACCGGCGATCCGCTACCGGTGGCTGTGGCCACCGACGAATTCCACCACTCGGTCGACATCCGGATCGGATTCTTCGGGGATGCGCTCGCCGTCGGATTTGCGCGTGCGCTGGAGCCCGGGAGGAAGACCACGTTCATCTTCGCGTTCGGCCGGCAGTTCTAGCCCGGCTCAGAAGTTCATGTCGAGCCCCACGGTCCAGATCAGGTTGGACTGAAGCCCGCCGCGCCGGAGCGGCACCAGCGCGTTGGTCACCAGAATCGGTCCGCCCGGCGTGCGGAACTTGAAGCCCAGGGAGCCGTTCACCCGGTGGTCGCGCATTCCGGGAATGTTGGTCGGCTGGACGCTGCGCGCGACCGGGAACTCGTAGTTCACGGTGCTGGGCAGTTGCAGCCCCGCTTCCCCGACTTCCCACTCCGAGATCACATCCACCGCCAAGGTGGCCCAGGACGACACCGGCTGATCGAACCCGCCGGTGGCGAGAATCGCGTCGTTGCGGCCGGCTCCGGTCCGGAGGGCGTAGCCCGCATTGAGGTGGGGCGAGAAGTCACCGAACCGCGCCGAGGCGATGGCGAGGGCACGGACCGAAAGATGACCCGCGCCGGTCAGATTGTCCGCCGAGCCGGTGGGCAGGCGGGCATCCGCCATGAGCGCGAGCCCGAGCCGTTCCGTGGAGCGGAGGCTGGTCTTGAGCCGAAGCGCGATGTCACCGATGCCGGTGGCCGAGCCGAACGTCGCCGCGTTGGCGGTGAGCACCGGGTGGAGCGAATCCCCGGCAAAGAAATGCGAGGTCGGAATGCCGAAGGGGATGAACTGGCCCTGGCTGCGCCCCCGCAACGAGGTGTGGACCAGGGGAACGGCGATGCTCACATCGAGTCGGTCGGTGAGCCCGTAGCTGGCGAAGAACGTGGTGACCGTGAGATTCACGTCCAGGTCGAGACGGACCTGCAGCACGTCGTTTTCCCTGAGGGGTTGGCCGAGTCCAGCGGGCGGCACGTCGTCGTGCGAAAAGTTCAAGATGATGTTGTCGAGCGGCACGCCGCGGAGCGAAGAGAAATTCAGCCCCGAGATGTTGGCTCCTACCACGAAGCGACCCTTGCCGAGGGTCTGCGCCCGTTCGCCGAAGACCGGCCCCAGGGATCCGGAGGTCCGGACCGGAAGACCGCCCACGAACTTGAACGTGACGCCGCTGCTGGAGGCGGACAGCGGGATGTTGGAGGCGTTGGCGCCGATCGCGGCGTCGAGAAATCCCAGGATGGCTCCGTTGCCGGCCGCGAGATCGGGAAGGAAATGATCGCCGTGGCCGTTGGTGGCGTTCACCGAATTGTCGAGGCAGAGTGGCTGGCCGCAGCTGCCGAAGCTGAACAGATCGCGGATCCGGTCGCGGAGGTGGATGTGTCCACCGGCACTCTGTGCCTGGAGCGGCGAAGCGAGGGCCGCGCACAACCCGAGTACCACCGCAATGAGGCGACCCGGCATCGCTCCTCCAGTTGGGTTAGTTGACCAAGGCGGTGAGCCGCCATTCGACGCCGCGACGCTCCAGGCGAGCGCGGAGGTTGACGCGCTGCTCCGACGGGGGCTGCCGAGCCAGCGTGACGAGACTGCTCCCCCGAACCCGCGCCGTGGCGACATCGCCCTCCACCACGACGTCGGTGACCGTCCATTGGGTCCGCATCGTGCCCGCCGCCTTCCAGAATGCCTCGAGGTCCTGGCGCTGCTCGGCGGTCATGCCGGGGTAGAGCCGCACGGCCTGGGTCAGGTCTCCCTGGTCCAGGGCGCGGGCGTAGGCCATGATGGCGGAGGTGACCTCGGCACGATCGTCCACCCCGCGGGCCGGCGGGGTGGCGGCCGATTCCTGAGGCTGGCGAACCACCGGTGCCGGTGGCGGCGGAACCGGTGCCGGCGGCGCCGCGGCGACCGCCGGCGTGGAATCGCGAGCGGGCGAGGGCCGCGTCGCCGGGGCGGGCGGCACCACATTGCGCGGGCTCGGCGCGGATCGATCGGCGGGCCGGGTTACCGCCTGAGCGCCTGGACGCTCCGTCGTCACCGCTCCACCAGGGGGAGTCTGGTTGGGCACCGGCGGCGGGGCGGGAGTGGCGATGCTGTCGGCGGCGACGCGAATGGGGATGTCCGTTATCTGGGGCTTGGTACTCCGCAGCAATAGGACCGCCGCGACCACGGCGACCGCCGCGACCGCGGCCACCAGGGGCCACCCCCGCCGGGCTGGTCGGGCCGGTGAAGCAGCCGGCAGGCCGGGCGGCGTCCCACCTCTCATCCCCAGCGGGATCGGGCTCCTGGGCGTCTGGACCTGTGAGATGACTCGGTGACTCCCCCCGCTCCGTGCCAGCGTGATGAGCTGACTCCGGGTGGGGTCGTCGTGAGCGAGCTGGCGTCCGCCCAGAGCCACCACCGCGTCCTCCATCGCCGGGTAGCGTGCCGCCGGCTCCTTCGCGAGCATGCGGTACACCGCATCGCTGAGCTGGGCCGGGCAATCGGTGCGGAACTTGTCCAGCGGGGGCGGCGCATCATGGAAGTGGCTGTACATGATTGGCATCATGGACGGCCCGGTAAAGGGCGGCTGTCCCGCCAGCATCTCGAAGGCGACGATCCCCAGCGAATACTGATCCGACGCGCCGGTAATCGGGCCTCCGGCGCACTGCTCCGGACTCATGTAGGTCGGCGTGCCGACCGCCACCCCGGATTGGGTCAGCCCCTCGGACTCCGTCACCTTGGCGATGCCAAAGTCGGTGACGACCGCCCACCCCTCGTCGTCGATGATGATGTTGCTCGGCTTGATGTCCCGGTGGACCACACCGTGACGGTGGGCATAGCCGAGGGCACCGCCGACCTGCGCCAGGATCGCCTCGACCATCGGCAGCGGCAGTTTGCCGACCTCCCGCATGATCGCGTCGAGCGGTGTGCCCTCCACCAGCTTCATCACGAAGAAGAGGAGGCCGTCCGCCTCGCGAACCGCGTACACCGGAATGATGTTGGGATGGGAGAGGTGTGCCGCGGTGCGGGCTTCCCGCTTGAAACGCTCCGCCATTCCCGGACCATGCACCAGCGCCGGCGACATCACCTTGATCGCGACCTTGCGATCGAGCGAGATCTCGTGAGCCAGGTATACCGTCGCCATACCGCCGCGGCCGAGCTCGCCGTGGACGTCGTAGATGCCGAGGGTGGCGGCGTGCAGTTGCTCCAGCACCGGATCGTGCGCCGGCGACGAATCCGAAACCGCGGAGTCCGGCGGGGGGCCGAGTTCTTTGGGTGATTCGGTCATCTAGATCCTGGAAGAAACCGGGCCACGAAGGCAACAGAAGAACTCTAATGCGCCGCGGACAGGCGGGCCAGGGACGCCGGAGGGCGGCGCAACCGCTAGATTGCTGCTCCCCCTGCCGGAGACCGCAATGGCCGGATACCGTCTGTTTTTCCTCGCGACCGGATGGCTCGGCCTGCTCGCCGCGCAGTCTCCGTCATATGCGGTGCGGCGCGCCATCGTTGTCGGCGGGCAGGGAGGCTGGGACTATCTCGCCGTCGATACGGCCCGAAACCGCCTGTACGTCTCCCATGGCAACCAGGTGGAGGTGATCGATCTCGTTCGGGACACCGTAATCGGTGTGATTCCCGGCACGCCTGGGGTGCACGGGATCGCGATTGCCTACGATCTGGCCCGCGGGTATGCGAGCGGCGGTCGGGACTCCTCGGTCACCATCTTCGACCTGGGCACGCTGGCCGTCATCAAGCGCGTGAACGTCGGCGGCAGGAACCCCGACGCCATCGGATACGACCCGGTGAGCCACCGGGTCTTCACCTTCAACGGCGGGAGTGCCAACGCCACGGCCATCGACGGTGCGAGCGGCGATGTCGTCGGGGTGATTCCCCTCGGCGGCAAGCCGGAATTCTGGGCCGCTGACGGCAAGGGCAGCATGTGGGTGAACAACGAAGACAACGATGTCCTGATGCAGTTTGACACCAAGGCGCTGAACGTCGTGAAGGAGGTGGCCCTCACCGGATGCCGGAGGCCGACCGGACTCGGCTTCGACGCGAAGCGCGGCCTCCTGTTCCCGGTCTGCAATCTGAGCGCCACGATGCTGGTCGTCGACGGCGCCAGGGGGACGGTTCTCGCGACGCTGCCGATCGGGCAGGGCGTGGACGGCGGAGGCTACGACCCGGGACCGGGGTTCGCCTTCGCCTCCGCCGGCGAGGGCAGGCTCACCATCGTGGGCGAGTCGATGGGAGCCTGGAAAGTCCTCCAGGACGTTCCGACCCTGCGGGGCGCGCGCACGATGGTGGTGGACCCGAAGTCGCACCGGATATACCTGTCCACCGCCGACTACGGAGTCCCGCCGGACTCGACCGCCGCCAATCCGCGGCCCAGGGCGCCTGTCATCCCCGGGAGCTTCAAGGTGCTCGTGGTCGGTCCGCCCGCTCCGTGAACGAGGCTGTGGTGATCGTGGGCGCGGGGCCCATCGGCCTCGCCTGTGCGATCTCCGCGAAGCGGAGGGGGAAGGACCCTCTGCTGATCGACGCTGGCGCGATTGCCGATTCGATCGTTCGCTACCCGGTGGGGATGGTGTTCTTCACCACGCCGGAGCGGCTGGAAATCGGCGGTCACCCGCTGGTCTCCGCCGGCGCCAAGGCGACCCGTGAAGAGGCGCTCAAGTACTACCGAGGCGTCGCCCGCACCGAAGGTCTGCGGATTCGGACCTACACGCGTTTCTCCGGGGCGGCCGGCAAAGACGGACGGTTCGAGTGCCGCCTCACCACCCGGCTCGGTGAAGAGCGGCTCACCGCCGGCACGCTGGTGCTGGCCACCGGTTACTTCGATCACCCCAACCTTCTCGGCGTTCCCGGAGAGGATCTGCCACACGTCTCCCACTACGGCTCGGAGCCTCACCTGACCAGCGGGCTCTCCGTCGTTCTCGTGGGCGGGAAGAACTCCGCCGTGGAGCAGGCGCTTGGCTCGTACCGGGCGGGGGCGCGGGTCACCCTGGCCTGCCGCGGACCGGCGCTCAAGCCCAGCGTCAAGTACTGGCTCCGGCCCGACATCGAGAATCGGATCAAGGCGGGGGAAATCGTGGCGCGCTACAACGCCACCGTCGTGCGGATCGCGCCGGACGCGGTGACCATACGCACCCCGGAAACCGGCGAGGAGCGGCTCCCGGCCGATCGGGTCTACCTGCTGACCGGCTACCATCCTGATTTCGATCTGTTCCGCTCGCTGGGGATCGAGCTCGACGGCGACTCGGGACGGCCCGCGCTGAATCCCGATACGCTGGAGACCAACGTGCCGGGCCTTCACCTGGCCGGAAGCGTCACCGCCGGCCGGATGATTTCGGAAATCTTCATCGAGAACGGCCGCCACGACGGCGAGAAAATCTTCGGCGACCCAGACAGCCGGGCCCAAGCCAAGCGGGCCTACGATCGAGAGGGGCGGGAGATCGGCGAGTAGCGCGCTGCCGGCTCAGCGGATGGCCGGACCGACGATGACCGATTCCCGTACAGGCCGGGCGTGCGTGCCCGGATTGCGGGCAGCGTCCTTCCTTGTACGGCAGCGCGTCAGCGCAGGTCGACCACTCTGAGTCCTTGCGCCACCGCGTCTTGAGTCCACAGAGAGGCAACCACTCCATGAGCACCCTGCGAGTTCATAAGGCCGAAACCGGCGACGCGCCGGCGCAACCGAAGCAGTCCGGCGGGCCCACGTCACTCTGGTCGGGGCGGACCCGCTTGCTGGCCGCGATCCTGGCCGTGGCAGCGGTCGGCGCGCTGGCAGCGACCGCGGCGACCCTGTCGTCCTCCAACGCGAAAACGGCAACGATCCCGGCCGGGACTCGGCTGATTGGTGCCCTCGATCGCACGATCTCGACCGAGAGAACCGACGCCGGCGCCTCGGTACAGATGGAAACCACTACTCCGCTCCGGCTGAGCGACGACGTAATCATTCCGGCGGGCATTACGATTCACGGCGAAGTGACCCATTCCGAAGGCGGCGGCCGAATCTCGGGGGCACCCGAGCTGACACTGCGGTTCAGCCGCCTCACGTTGGAGGGGCGGGACTACCGCATCGCCGCCGACCCGTGGCGAGTGAAGGGCAAAGGGGACACGAAGGAGACCATCGCGGAGATCGCCGGCGGCGCGGTGGTCGGCGGCGTCATCGGCGCGGTAGCAGGCAGCGCCACCAAGGGCGCGGTCATCGGTGGTATTCTCGGCACTGGCGTGGCGGTGGCGACCAAGGGGAATCAGATCGTGCTGCCGGCGGGTCAGAAGCTTCGAATCCGGCTGGCCGAGCCGGTGACCGTGAGGTATACGCCTCAGTCCGGCTAGTTCCAGCGCAATCCGCGGAGCTGCTCCAGGTCCACATTGCCTCCACTGAGCACGCACACTACCCGCGCGCCGGCGGGCGCCTTGATGAGCCCCTGGAGCAGCGCCCCCACCGGCGCGGCCGCGGCACCCTCCACCACCAGCTTCGCGTGATGCATGACCCAGAGCATCGCGTCGAAGATTTCGGCATCGGGCAAGGTGACGATTTCGTCCACGGCCTGGCGGACGATGGCCACATTGTGGTCACCGACTTTCTTGACCCGGAGGCCGTCGATAATGCAATCCACGCGGTCGAGGGTAACCACATGGCCGGCCTCGACGCTCTTGAGCATGCCGGGCGACCCCGACGACTCGACCCCGATCACCCGAATACGGGGATTCAGGCTCCTGGCCGCGAGCGCGATCCCGGAAATCAGGCCGCCGCCGCCGATCGGCACCACGATCACCTCCACCTCGGGCCAATCCTCCACGATCTCCAGGCCAACAGTGCCCTGCCCCGCGATGAGCTCGAGGTCGTCGAAGGGGTGCACGTAGGTATACCCGCGCTCCTCGACCAGCTGCTTGGCCAGCTCGTTGGCCTCGTCCCAGATGCTGCCATGCTGGATCACTTCGGCGCCGTAGCCGCGGGTCGCCGCGACTTTCGACGGCGTCGCGTTCTGCGCCATCACCACGACCGCCTGCATCTGGTGAATCGCCGCCGCGAGCGCCACCCCCTGCGCGTGATTCCCCGCCGAGGAGCAGATCACTCCCCGCCGCCGCTGCTCCTCGCTCAAGAGCGGGAACTTGTTGAGCGGGCCACGGATCTTGTATGACCCGGTGCGCTGGAACAGCTCGGCCTTGAGGCGGACATCGAATCCGCTCCGGGCGGAGAGCGTGCGGGAGGTCAGCAGCGGAGTGTGATACGCGTGAGCGGACACCCGGCGCCGGGCGTCTTCGAATTGGGGCCGGCCGGGCAGCGCGAACGAGGTCGCAGTCATGGGGTCTAAGCTACTGGCTTGCAATCCGGCCCGACTAGGGCCCACCTGCACGTTCTTGCGCCGTGCATTTGATCCCCCTGCCAGCCGTCCCTCGTTAAGGGAGACCGATACAAACCAGCCTGCCGGGGACCGATTTTCAGCCAGACCGGCCCAGGGGATTCTTGCCAAGCTCGAGTGCAGTACTCCGCTATGCCGTTGCCCTCGGTTTCTCGGCCGTGGCGATCCTGGCCCGTTGGCTGTTGGACCCCTGGTTGGGCAGTGCCCTTCCCCTGGTCACACTGTACGGAGCGGTCGCCCTCGGCGCGTGGCTGGGCGGCTTTGGGCCCGCGCTCCTGGCCACCGCCGCGGGATACCTCGCAGCCGACTTCCTCTTCATTCCTGAACGCGGAGCGCTGTCGCTCGGAACGACCGCGGAAGTTGTCGGCCTCCTCGCCTACCTGATCTCCAGCGGCATCATCATCGGCTTTGGCGAGTCGGCGCGCCGAGCCAAGGCGCGCACTTGCAAGAGCGAAGAAGCGCTCCGCTCCGCCCGCGAAAAGCTCAACGTCGTCGTCAATACGATGGCGGCCCGAGTTGCCTGGTGCAGCCGGGACCTCACGTACCTGTGGGTCAGCAAACCCTACGCGGACTGGCTCGGGCTCAAGCCTGAAAAGCTCGTCGGACGCTCGATTCAGGAGGTCATGGGACCGGCGGGGTTCGAGAAGATCCGCCCGCACGTCCTGCAGGTGCTGGAGGGACACGAAGTGCGCTACGAGGAGGAGCTGGACTATCCGTCCGTCGGACCTCGTTGGGTCAGCGCGATCTACACCCCGACCTATGACGGAGACACCGTTCCCACGGGGTGGATCGGCGTGATCCTGGACATCGATCAGCGCAAGCGCGCGGAGGACGCGCTGCTGCTGGCGGACCGGCGAAACGACGAGTACCTGGCCACCCTCGCCCACGAGCTGCGCAACCCGCTCGCACCGATCCGGAATTCCCTGCAAATCCTCCGGCTGAAGAGTCCCGCCGAGCCCACGCTGGAGACCGCGCGGGACATGATCGACCGAAACGTGCAGCAGATGGTCCGGCTGATCGATGATCTCCTCGACGTGAGCCGTATCACTGGCGGGACGCTCCTGCTGCGCCGCGAGCGGGTGGATCTGGCCGCCGCGCTCCGCCAAGCGGTCGAGATGAGCGACCCGCTCATCCAATCGTCGGCCCATCGCTTGATCGTCACCCTTCCGGCCGAGCCGATTCATCTCTCGGCCGATCAGACTCGCCTGGCCCAGATCTTCGGCAACCTGCTCAACAACGCGGCCAAGTACACCGAGGATGGCGGCACCATCCGCCTCTCGGCCAAACTCGATGGGCGCGAGGTCGTCGTGACCGTGGCGGACAACGGCGCGGGGATTCCGCCGGAGCACCTGCCTCATCTGTTCGAGAAGTTCACCCGTAGAAGCGCCCAGACGGAGCGCTCTCGCGACGGGCTGGGCATCGGACTGTCGCTGGTGCGAGGGCTAGTGGCCCTCCACGGCGGCAGCGTCACTGCCCACAGCGAGGGCGATGGCAAGGGGAGTTCGTTCGTGGTTCGGCTGCCCATCGCCGACTCCTCCGAGCCGAGGCCGGAAGCCGCCGATCCCATCCGAAAAACGTCAGGCCCTCCGGTCAGTCACCGGATTCTGGTCGTCGACGACAATCGCGACTCGGTGGTGAGCCTGGCCCAAATGCTCGAGCTGATGGGCCACCGGGTCCATACCGCCGAGGACGGACTCGCGGCGGTGGAGACGGCGGCGCTGGTCCAGCCCAACGTTGTGCTGCTGGACATCGGAATGCCCAAGCTGAACGGCCATGCTGCCGCGCGGCAAATCCGCAGCGGCCCCGGAGGCGGCGAGGTGACCCTGGTGGCGCTGACCGGATGGGGCCAGAAGGAGGACAAGCGGATGGCCGCCGAGGCCGGCTTCGATCACCACCTGACGAAACCGGTGGACCCGGCCGTGCTCAAAGACCTGCTGGCGGGAATCCCGGTGCGTTGAGGTATTCGGCCTCGGCTAGAGCAAGTCTTCGCGCGTCACCCCATCGATCGACAGGATGAAGTCCGGGCCGAACGCCAGCGATGGCGTTCGGAACCCGGGCGTCGCACCTCCGGCGAGGACGCGCTCCAGCGCCGAGACGGCTGTACGCGTGGTCATGGTGTATCCCTCCGGGCCGGTGAGCCGCGCGCAGGCGCGCTGTCCGACCGCGTTCACCACCTCACCCCGGATCCGTGAGCTCCCCCGGGCGCGGGCAATCTCGTCGGGCCCCGGCGCCATGCTCCGGATCCTGCCCTTGAGCAGCCGCTGCACCGGCCCGGAGGCGAGCAGCCGACCGAGGTGGCGGCTGGTCTTGAGCGCGAATCGCATGGCGACGGTCGTCCGGGTGTACACCTCGATGTTTGGAATCCCGGTGCTGTACCATGCGGTCGCCACATCGCCCCAGGGGATGGTGGTCACCTCGACGGGTCCCTTCCCCAGATCCAACCGGATCGTTTTCCACGCCGCCGGCACCGGAGTGATCGCGCCGCCGCGCCGGATCGCGCCGCCGCGGCCGGCATTCTCCACCATCGTGGTCGCGGTCCCGCGCGAGAGCCCGGCCGTGGATTGGAACGCCAGCGTCAGCCGGACCGCGTCGGGCAGCCGGCGTTTCAGGTGCGCGGCCAGGCAATCGGAGGGCACCACGTCGAACCCCACGCCCGGTAACAGCATCACGCCGGCGGCCCGCGCCTCGTCGTTGCGAGCTGCCAAGGCCTCGAATACGCCGATCTCACCCGTGATGTCGAGGTAGTGGACTCCCGTGGTCAGGCAGGCATCGGCCATGGGGCCCGAAGTTCGTGAGAACGGACCCGCCGCGTGGAGCACCGCGCGAACGCCGGCAAGTGCCCGGCGGAGCGCGCTGGAGTTATCGAGGCCCAGGATGCGTGCCTCGAGGCCATGCGCGTCCGCCAGCTCCCGCGCCGCCTGGCCCCGGCCACCCAGGATCGGCCGGAGCCCGCGTGACAGGCATTCCGCCAGAATCAGCCGGCCAGTGTAGCCGGTAACACCGTAGAGGAGGGCGCTCACCTGCGGCGGCTAGGGCGTTCGGTACAACGCGGGGAACCGGCGCCGCAGCTCTTCGAGCTTCCGGAGATCGTTGGCCACCACGTACGGGTCGTTCGGATGCCGTGCCACGAAATCCTGCTGGTCCGGAGCAGCCGCCCGGAATCGTCGCAGCGCGACGATCTCGGTGGCGATCGGCCGTGGAAACACCTTCGCGGACTCGAGCCTTGCCACGTAGTCCCCGGCCATCTGCGCTTCCTCCGCGCTGTTGACGAAGATCGCCGAGCGGTACTCCGGCCCGATATCGGGACCCTGGCGGTCGATCAGGGTGGGATCGTGCGCCACCGAAAAGAAGACCTCGAGCAGCTGAGCGCGGCTGATCTGCGCTGGATCGTAGAGAATCCGCACCGCTTCCGCATAGCTTGTGTGACGGGGGCCGCGCGGCCCCGGGGAAATTCCCGAGTCGACCGCTGGGACGGCAAAGCCCGACGTGACGGAGGTGACGCCGCGGAGGTGCTCGAAGACGGCCTCGACACCCCAGTAGCAGCCTCCCGCCAGCACCACAGCCTCCGGTGAAACCCGTGCCGAGCCTGGCCAACCGGCCAGGAGGGCCGTGGCGAAGCCGATTTGAGTGAATTTCCGGTTCATGAGCGGCACCTCACCTCCATTTTGGTGACCCCAGGGGTCACGGCGTCAGCGTACACCCTTCGGCCCTCGCGCACTTGGGATCGATCGGCACCAGGTCGAGTCGCACCAGCTCCCGGTTCACCGCCGCCAGGTCCGTGGTCCAGACGACGGCCAGCCGGTCGGTGTAGGTCTTGAGCTCGGCGGAAAGAATCCCGAAAATCTCCGGCATGTTGTTGGTCGGCGGTCCATCGCCGCGCTGCGCCATCGAGAGCAGGTTCGCCAGCCGGTTGTTGACCTTGATCGGGAAGTTGAGCGGATCCTGCCCGCTCTGGTTGCGCACCTGGTAGACGTTTTCCTCCACCGCAGAGCTGTTGGTGGTGAGCGAGGCTCCCGCCGACTTGAGAGCCCCGTCTTCCGACTTCTTCAGCCGATCGGCCAGCTGCGCCTTCACCCGGCGAATGGCGATCACCGCCTGGTTGGCCTCCTCGGCCTTGTCGCGCACCCGCTTTGAGAACGCGTACTGCGCCCGCAGATCCGCGTCGGTCACATCGGTGAGCCACGGATTCCGCCGGACCGTCATCGGTGCAGTCAAGACTTGTCCGTCAGCCGTCAGGCGGGCCGTGTACCGGCCCGGCGGTACGTATGGTCCGGCTGTCCCCGCCCCCCAGAGAATCATCCCGGGAAATCCGGTGATCGGTTCGGCCCGCATGTCCCAGGTGAAGCGCTGCAGCCCCGCTCCCCTGGGCAGCGGAGGCGATGGCGCGAACCGTCCCCCGCCCCCACCGCCGACTGCCGGGGCCGCCGAATCGGGAGCCGGGGGCATGGTGTAACCCCGCAGCACCGCCCCCGCCGAGTCGAGGATCTCGAGCCGCAGCGACGTCGGAGCGCTCTTCAGATTCCAGCTGATCGTCACCGGCCTGCCGGAGCGGATCCCGGAAGTGGGGGTGAACAGGTGCGCCGGCTTCGCCACCACCTCAGGCGTGGCCTCCCGCAGCGGGGTGATGTTGTCGAGCACCCAAAAGCCGCGTCCGTGAGTCGCGATCACCAGCTCGTTCCCTTCCACGATCAGGTCCGCCACCGGCACGTCCGGCAGGTTGAGCGAAAGCGACTGCCAGGACGCGCCGTCGTCGGAGGTGATGTACACCCCGTGCTGCGTCGCCGCGTACAGCAGGCCTCGGCGCGTCGGATCCTCGCGGACCGCGTGCACGTAGGCGTCGGCCCGGATCCCGTTCACGATCCTGGTCCAGCTGCGGCCGAAGTCCGCGGTCTTGAAGATGTAGGGCTGGAAATCGTCGAGCAGCGGCCGCCGCACCGAGACATACGCGGTGCCGGAGCCGAAGCTCGAGGCATCGATCTGGCTCACCCGGCCGAAGTCGGGCATTCCGGAGGGCGTGACATTGGTCCAGGTCTTCCCCCCGTCGCGGGTGACGTGCACCAGCCCGTCGTCCGAGCCGGTCCAGATCACGTTTACGTCCCGCTTCCCCGGTCCGACCGAAAAGATGGTCGCGTATACTTCCGGCCCGTTCATGTCGCCGGTGATGGGGCCTCCGGAGTGCCCCAGAGATATCGGGTCGTGCCGGGTGAGGTCGCCGCTCAAGGCCGTCCAGGTGCGGCCGGCGTCCGTGGTTCGCCAGAGCCGCTGCGACGAGACGTACAGCGTCTTGGGGTCCACCGGCGAGAAGATGATCGGAAAAGTCCACTGCCAGCGCTCCCGGATCTCCTTGGACGGCTCCCCGGAGTAGAACCAGGGATATGGGTTCACTTCGCGGGACGCGCCGGTCCGGCGGTCGAACTTGTCGACGTACCGTCCGTTGTTGGTGCCGCTGTAGAAGACGTCGGGGTTGAGCGGGTCGGGCGCGATGTAGCCGGGCTCGCCGCCTCCGGCCACGTAGGAGACCGCCATCCCCCCGGCGGTGGGATCGCGGCGAACGCCGCCGCCGCCACCCCCTCCGCCCCCTCCGCCCAACCCGAAGCCTCCGCCACCACTGTTCCAGTTGAACGGCGTGCAGAGCGTGGAATTGTCCTGCTGCGAGCCGCAGACGTGATAGGGAATGTGCTTGGTGGTGATGACGTGGTAGAACTGCTCGGTCGGGAAGTCCTGCGCGGTCCAGCGGCCGCCGGTATTGGTCGAGACCGCCCCGCCGCCGTCGTTGCCGACCACGAGGTGGGTGGCGTCATCGGGATCGATCCACAGGTCGTGATGGTCGCCGTGGGTCCCGCCACCCACGTTGGACGTCGTCTTCCCGCCGTCCGCCGAGCGGAACATGGACGTGTTCTGGAGATACACCACGTCCGCGTTCCTGGCATCGGCAAAGACGTGGGTGTAGTAGAACGCGCGCTGACGAATCGCCCGGTTGGAATTGACCAGCGTCCAGGTGCCGCCGGCATCGTCGCTCCGGAAGAGCCCGCCGCTGTCGTTTTCGACCAGAGCGTAAACACGATTGGAATTGGCGCCCGACACCGCCACCCCGATGCGGCCGACGACTCCCGAAGGCATGCCCGGGGTCCGGGTGATCTCGGTCCAGGTCTCCCCGCCGTCGGTGCTCTTGAACAAGCCGCTCCCGGCCCCGCCGCTCGACATCTGGTACTCCTTGCGGTAGGCCTCCCACAGCGCCGCGTACATCACGGACGGGTTGGTGCGGTCGATCGAAATGTCGATTGCGCCGGTCTTCTCGTCACGGAACAACACGCGCTTCCAGCTCTTGCCGCCGTCGCCGCTCTTGAACACGCCGCGCTCCTGGCTCGGCACGCTGTATTTCCCGAAGGAGGCCACGAAAACGATCTCCGGATTGGTGGGATGGATCCGGATTTTGGCAATGCCGTGCGACTCGCGGAAGCCGACGTGGGTCCAGGTCTTGCCGGCATCGCTGGTCTTGTAGACCCCGTCTCCGGGCATGATGTTGCCGCGGATGCAGGTTTCGCCCATGCCGATGTAGACGATGTCGGGGTTGGTCTCGCTCACCGCTACCGCGCCCACCGAAGCGCTGCCGATCAGTCCGTCGGTGACGGGGGCCCAGTCCTCACCGCTATTGGTCGTCTTCCAGAGTCCGCCGCCAACCGCGCCGAAGTAGGCCTCGTTCGGGCGGCCCTTCACGCCGCTCACCGCAATCGAGCGGCCGCCGCGGTCGGGGCCGATGTTGCGCCATCGGTATCCGGCCAGGAGCGTCGAGTCGAGGAAAGGAGTCGCGAGCGCGCGAGGTGTCTCGACCGGAGTCATCGCGAGCGCGCGAAGCGCGCGTGGCGATCTCCCCTCCTGAATGGGCAGGAGCGTGACGACGACCGGCAGTGAGAGAGTCAGCAGCGTGCGGGACGAGAGCATACGGGGCCCGGGATGACGGGGTGCCGAGTGGCTACGGGAGTGGATCAATACTGGCGCCCCGCCCCGGCGGAGGCAACCGGCAACCCGACCGTCGGTTCGCCGATCCGACCGGCTCCTGGCCCGCGCCCACCGTCAATTCGCCGCGCCTCGATTTGCCGCTCCGGGGAGTGCTCGATACGTTTGGCGGACTCTCCATGGCCGACACCGCCGCCCCCGGATTCGCGCGCCTCGAGGCGGTCGACGTCGTGCGTGGCGCCATCATGATCCTCATGGCGCTCGACCACGTCAGGGATTTCTTCGGGATGCCGGGCGTCAACCCCACCAACCTGGCCCAGACGACCATACCGCTGTTCTTCACCCGCTGGGTCACTCACATCTGCGCACCGGTGTTCTTTCTCCTCACCGGAACCGGGGCGTTCCTGTCGCTCCGCATCAAGTCGATCGGAGAGCTCTCCCGGTTCCTGTTCACCCGGGGCCTCTGGCTGATCGTGCTGGAGCTCACCGTGGTCCGCTGCCTCGGGTTCCAGTTCAACTTCGACTACCAGGTGACGCTGCTGGTGGTCCTCTGGGCGCTGGGCTGGGCGATGATCGCCCTGGGCGCGCTGGTCTGGCTGCCCGCCCCCGTCGTGACCGCATTCGGCGTCCTGATGATTGCCGGCCACAACCTGTTCGACGGGGCACGCTCCCCCAACCCGTTGTGGTCCATGCTGCATTCACCCGGGTTCGTGCTGAATACGCCCGAACACGTGGTGTTCGCTTCCTACCCGATCATCCCGTGGATCGGCGTCGCCGCTGCCGGCTTCGGTCTCGGACAGATTTATCGCTGGAACCAGGAGCGCCGGCGGGCGTTCCTGCTGCGCCTGGGCATCGCCCTGACCGCCAGCTTCGTGGTGCTCCGCGCCGCCAACTTCTATGGAGACCCGGTGCGCTGGACTGGCCAGTCGTCCGGCGCATTCACCGCGCTCTCGTTCCTGAATGCCAGCAAGTACCCACCCTCGCTGCTGTTCCTCCTGATGACCCTGGGTCCGGCGCTGGTGTTTCTCCGCGCCGTAGACGGCGGGACGCCCGGTTTCCTCCGGCCGGCGCTGATCCTCGGCAAGGTGCCGATGTTCTACTTCCTGTTGCATCTGCCGCTCATTCACCTGCTTGCGGTGATCGTCTGCTACGCGCGATATGGTGAGGCGCACTGGATGTTCGAGTCGCCCACTCTGACGCAGTATCCGTTCACCGCGCCGCCCGGCTGGGGAAACTCGCTGCCGGTGGTATATCTGATCTGGATTCTCGCGGTAGTCGCGCTCTATCCGGTCTGCCGATGGTTCGCCGCCTTGAAGCAGCGCCGTCGCCAGGCCTGGCTCAGTTATCTCTGAGACCGGTCCCTCGGCGGGGCATGCGACACCGGTTCCGTCCACAATTGGTCCTCGAATGCCCGGGCGGCATAGGAAGGCTGCACCGCAGCGTTGCGGCACAGGGCGATCGGTACTTCGGCGTCCTTCGGCAGGGCGACCGACCGGACGCCGTTCAGCCTCGCCGCCGTCGCCGACAGCAGCGTGGCAACACCCCTCCCGCGCCGAACCAGCTCCGCGATCAGGGCAACCGACTCCGTTTCCACCACAAAGTTGGGCGAAGCTCGCAGGCGGCGGGCCGCCTCATCCAGAAGCGCTCGCTGGTAGTAGCCCCGGGGGAAAGCGATCAGCGGCTGGGCCAGCAGGTCGGCCCAGGTGATCCGGGGCCGATCGGCGAGCGGGTTCGACCGGGCCACACAGGCCACCACGGGATGCCGCTCCACCAGACGAATCACCAATCCGTCCAGCCGACGCCAGTCCGCGATGAGGCCCAGATCGAGCACCTCGCGAGCAACCCGGGCCGCGATCTCGTCGGCCCCTGCCTGCACCACCGTCACCCGCACACCAGGATACGCGGCAAGGAAGCGCTCGAGTATCCGCGGAAGGAGATAGCCGGCCACCATCGGCGGGGCACCCAGCGTGAGGTGGCCCTGCTCGAGCGTCTTGAGCGCCAGGAGCTCACGGCGGGCGGCAGATTCGTGATTGAGGATGGCCCGCGCGTGCTCGAGGAATCGCTCGCCTTCCACGGTCAGGGCGATCCCGCGCGCCGACCGCGTCAGCAGGATGACGCCGAGCCCGGTCTCCAGCTTCTTGATCATCGCGCTCACGGCCGGCTGGGTGGCCCCGAGCCGGCGGGCCGCCCGGGTGAACCCACCGGCGTCGACCACGGTGACGAACCAGGCCACTGCCCGAAGATTTAGCATAAGGAGAACTGTATCATCATAGAACATAAATAGCATTTTTCAAATGGGGTACCAGGAGTTACACTCCAGCCTTCTCCGACTGGAGCGAGCGTCCGTGCCGACCATCGACCTTACCAGCCTCCCCTTCTCCAGTGTGATGAGCGACCACATGTTCACCGCCGCCTTCGGGGACGGTCGGTGGCGCGATCGCAGCGTGGTGCCCTATGAAGCCCTTCCCCTCCGACCGAGCATCAGCGCCCTGCAGTACGGGCTGTCGGTGTTCGAGGGCATGAAGGCGCATCGGGGCCCGGACGGTGCCGTGTTGTTGTTCCGGCCTCGCCTCAATGTCCGGCGCCTCCAGCGCTCGGCTGCGCGTCTGGCCATGCCGGAGGTGCCCGACGAACTTTTTCTGGGAGGGCTGGCCGAGCTGCTTCGGGTGGATCGTGACTGGGTCCCGCCGGCGGGAGAGGGAGCGCTCTACATTCGTCCGGTCCTCTTCTCCGACGATGAATCGGTTCGCGTCAAGCCAGGAGACCGCTATCGGTTCGTGATCTTCACCTTTCCCTACGGCAGCTACTACTCCACTCCGGTCGATGCGCTGGTGAGCGAGCGCTACGTGCGCGCCTTCCCCGGAGGCACCGGCGACATCAAGCCCGCCGGAAACTACGCCGGGGCCATGCTGGCCGACCGGGAGGCCCGGGAGGCCGGCTTCGACACCGTGCTCTGGCTGGACGCTCTGGAGCGGCGATACGTCGAAGAATGCGGTGTGATGAACGTGTTTTTCGTGATCGGCGACGCGGTGGTAACCCCGGCGCTCGACGGCACGATCCTCCCGGGCGTCACCCGTGACAGCGTCCTGACTTTGCTGCGGGACACCGGACACCCAGTGAGCGAGCGGCGGATCCCCATCGACGAGATCTTCGAGGCCCACGATCAGGGCCGGCTGGCGGAGGCCTTCGGGACGGGGACGGCTGCCGTCGTCTCGGCGATTCGGCGCATCGGGTATCGGGATCGAACGATCGACTTGCCGCCGGTGGAGGTTCGCACCGTGGGTCCGCCGGTGCGCGAGCAGCTGGTTGCGATCGCCGGCGGACGCGCCTCGGACCCTTATGGATGGGTGGTGACCCTGTGAAGCACTTCTTGCTCTTCTATGATGTAGTTCCTGACTACGCCGCGCAGCGGGGGGTGTTCCGGACCGCACATCTCACCAAGCTCTGGGCCGCCGCCGGGCGAGGGGAGCTGCTGCTGGGCGGCGCGCTGGCCAACCCGCTGGACGGGGCCGTGCTCCTGTTTCAGGGAGAGAGCCCCGCGGTGGCGGAGTCCTTTGCGAAGACCGACCCCTACGTGGTGAGCGGCCTCGTCACGGGGTGGAAGGTCCGGGAATGGACCACGGTCGGGGGCGACGGTGCGGCGACGCCGGTTCGACCATGAGCGCGCCACCGCGCGTCGTCCGGGTGTGGCGGGGCCTGGTCGCTCCCACCTCGGTGCACGTTTACCTTGGGCACTTCGAGCGCGAAGTGACCCCGGTGCTCCTGGCCACGTCCGGCTTTCTCGGCGCCGGAATCCTGTGCCGCGAGGTCGACGCCGGGCTTGAGCTGGTCGTCACGACCGTCTGGGAATCTCTCGACTCGGTACGCGCGTTCGCCGGGGAGGATGTCCTCCGCGCCGTGGTGCACCCGGATGCTCGCGCCGCGCTGCTCCAGTTCGACGAGCGGGTCACCCATTATGAGGTGATTCAAGCGGTGAATCGGTGAGCGCTCAGCGAGACTCCACGGTCACGGTCCGCTATGCCCAACCGGGTGATCGCGGCCCGCTTGGACGAGGGCCCTATCTGGGTGGCCGAGTCGGGAGGGCTCGTGGTTGGGACCGTGGCGGCGATCGCGCGCGACGACGGCCGGTACATTCGCAGCATGGCCGTCGCTCCTATGGCGCGCAGTCAGGGAATCGGAGCGCGCCTGCTCGAAGCGATCGAAGCCTGCGCCGTGCCGGCGGGACATCGACGACTGACGCTCAGCACCACGCCCTTCCTAGGAGCTGCCATCGCACTCTATGAGCGGGCTGGGTTCAGCCCACGGGCGAGGGCGCAGACCTGCCTAGAACCCCCCTCTTGGAAATGGTGAAGACCCTGGCGTAGATTCTCGAATGCGACGCGCCGTCCTCGTCCTGTCCCTGGCGCTTGCCGCCTCGAATCCAACGCCTCTCACCTCTCCCGTCTTACCTCTCACCTCCGACAATGACACTCCCTGCGTCGCAGCCGGCACCGAGCCCGGCCCCAGTCGCGACCTCTACTGCATCGACCTCGATCCCATCCCCGCCCTCGAGGGGCTGACCGCGACCTTTGAACTCAATCGCATTCCCTCACCGTTCGGCGTGAACGTCACGCGCGACGGGCGGCAGGTATATGCACCGGTCCTCCGGGTGACGGGGTTGCCGGAACCGGCCGCCTTTTCGAAAGGCGCGCGCGTCTGGGTCGCCTGGATGGCAACCCAGCAGCTCTCTCTGACCCGGAAGCTCGGCGTGGTGGGCAATGGGCGCTATGCCCTTCCCACAATAGACTGGCCGAAGTTTCTGATTCTGATCACCGCGGAGTCCGGAGGAGACGTGGCTGAGCCGGATGGCAAAGTCGCTCTGCGGGGTTTCTCACCGAGCTCGCGAATGCAGCCGCCGGATCTCTCGGAATTCCTCTATGGCGCGGCACCGGTGACCGACCCGGCGGCTCCCGGTCCGGTCGCGGACGGCGCCGACCACGCGCTGCACGCGATCGCGCCTCCGCCCGGCGCGCCGACCCGCTGGATCCACCCGCCGATCCCCGCCGGTCTGGCTATGATGCCGGCCGAGATGCGGCTGCCCCTGCCTGCCGCGAGCCCGTTCCTTCCGCTGGCCGCGAGGGACACTCCCGTTCCGGACGTGAAACCCCGAGAGGTCGTGCGCCTCAGGGACGGCGATACGCTCGTGCTCACGGCCGGACCGGTACGGCAGACGGTGCGGGGCCATGCGTTCACCGGGTACGGATACAACGGTCAGGTGCCTGGTCCCCTGATCTGGACGGAACAGGGCAGCACCATCCACGTCCGCTACCGGAACCGCATCGAGTGGCCGAGTACGGTGCATTGGCACGGTGTCCGGCTCGAGAACCGTTTCGACGGCGCCGAGGGGCTGACCCAGGACGCGGTGCCGCCCGGCGGCGATTTCGACTACACGGTGCGCCTCCCCGACGCCGGCCTGTTCTGGTATCACCCCCACCGGCGCGACGACATTTTGCGCGACCTCGGGCTCTACGGGAACCTGCTGGTTACCCCCTCGCATCAGGAGCTGGGGCCCGCGAATCGCGAGGAAGTGCTGATGCTCGACGACCTCGAGCTGGCGGACTCCGGGTTAGTGCCGTACGGCGCCGAGCGCCCCACCAACGCGCTCATGGGGCGCTTCGGCAACGTGCTGCTGGTGAACGGTCGCGGGAACTGGTCTCTGGACGTGTCGCGCGGCGAGGTGGTGCGCTTCCTGTTGACCAACGTCTCGAATGCCCGGACCTTCAACGTCTCGTTCGGCGGTGCCAGGATCAAGCTGCTCGGCTCCGATCTGAGCAACTTCGAGCGCGAAGAGTGGCTCGAGAGCGTCGTTGTCGCCCCCGCCGAGCGCTACCTGGTCGATGTGCGCTTCGCGGCCCCGGGCCGGGTGGCCATCGAGAACCGGGTGCTGGCGATCGACCACATCTTCGGCCGCTTCTTCCCTCAGGTGGATACGCTCGGTATCGTGCGGGTCCAGGATCGCCCCGCGCGGCCGGACTACGGCGCGACGTTCGGCGCGACCCGCGAGCACCTCGGCGTCATCGCCGGCATCGACCCGGTCCGAAAGGATTTCGAGCGGCCGCCGGATCGCTCGCTCGTGGTACGGATGGAGGCCCGGGGCCTGCCGTTCGTCGTCGAGCGCTTTCTCCGCATCGACTCGATCTACTTCCATCCGGTCGAGTGGAGCGGCACCATGCCGATGATGAACTGGAACTCCACCTCCAGCGAGGTCCAGTGGATCCTGGAGGAGCCCGGCAGCGGCCGCCGGAATATGGATATCCGCTGGGAGTTCAAGCTCGGAAGCCTGGTCAAGATCCGGATCGCCAACCTGCGGCATACTCTCCACGCCATGCAGCACCCGATCCACTTCCACGGGCAGCGGTTCCTGGTGCTGGAGCAGAACGGTGTCCGCAACACGAATCTGGCCTGGAAGGATACCTTTCTCTTGCCGGCCGGCGGTTCGGCTGACATCCTGCTCGAGGTCGTAAACCCCGGCACCTGGATGGCACACTGCCACATTTCGGAGCACCTGGAGTCCGGCATGATGCTCTCGTTCACCGTTCGGTGACTACTGGTCACTTGTCCTTGGTCACGGCAGGAGGTCGCATGCGTTTCCGCCGATTTCTTCTCCCCGCTCTCGCCCTCGGCGCCCTCGCCGGATTCTCGCGGACGACTGCCGCGCAGCGGGCCGATTCCATGAGTCCCGCGGTACGCGGCGTGGTGACAGCCGATGCGCCGGTGATCGTCCTGACCCACGTCAAGCTGATCGACGGCACCGGCAAACCTCCCCGCGACGATCAGTCCGTGGTGATCGAGAACGGCCGGATCACCGCCGTCGGCACGGCGGCCGATGTAAGGGCCCCGGCCGGCGCCAGCGTCATCGACCTCTCCGGCCACACCCTGATCCCCGGCATCGTCGGCCTCCACGATCACCTCTACTACACCGCGGCCGGCGGGCGCTCGGCCCAGCTCACCTTCACCGCGCCCCGGCTCTACCTCGGCGCCGGTGTGACGACCGTGCGCACCACCGGAAGCCGGGCGCCGTACGCGGAGCTCAATCTCAAGGCGGAGGTCGAAAGAGGTCGCGTACCCGGGCCCCGGATCCACGTCACCGCCCCGTACATCACCGGCGGCGATGGCATGACGACGATGACCCTGCTGGAAACGCCCGAGCAGGCGACCCGATTCGTCGCCTATTGGGCCAAGGAAGGTGCGACCTGGCTCAAGTCGTACACCAACATCCGCCGCGCCGAGCTCAAGGCCGCCATCGACGAGGCGCATCGGCAGGGGATCAAGGTGACCGGCCATCTCTGCTCGGTGAGCTACACCGAGGCGGTCGGCCTCGGCATCGACGGCCTGGAGCACGGAATGTTCGCCAACTCGGACTATGTCGCGAACAAGCAGCCGGACGTCTGTCCCACCGAGATGGTCGCGGCGGGGGCCGCGATGAAAGTCACCGACCCGGCGGTGCAGCGGACCTTCAAGGCCATGATCGACAAGAAGGTGCCGATGACCTCGACCCTCGCGGTGTACGAGCTGTTCGTGCCCAACCGGCCCACCCGGGATCCGCGCGCCCTCGAGGCGATGGCGCCCGAAGTGCGCGAAGATTACCTGCGCGCACGGCACCAGATCGATAGCGCAGGGTCGGGTTTCACCCTCGACGTGTTCCGGCAGGGGATGGCGTACGAACGGGCCTTCGTCGCGGCCGGCGGACTCTTGGCGGCCGGCGTGGATCCGACCGGCAACGGCGGTGCGCTGCCCGGCTACGGCGACCAGCGGAACTTCGAGCTGCTCACCGAAGCCGGGTTCACGCCCGAGCAGGTGGTCCAGATCATGACCCTGAACGGCGCCAGAGTCCTCGGCGTAGACCGGGACTTGGGAACGGTCGAGAAGGGCAAGGTCGCCGACCTCGTCGTCGTCCGCGGCGACCTCGTGGCCGACCCCACCGCCATCAAACAGGTCGTCACCGTCTTCAAGGACGGGATCGGCTATGACTCGGCCAAGCTGCTCGCCCAGGTGAAGGGGCGGGTCGGGATCAATTGAGCTGCGGCGGATGCAACCGGGCGACTCCAATCACGTGATCTTCCCTCCACACCGGCCGGCGCCGCGAGCCTCCTTCGTCCGGTTCGAGCGCCAGGAGATCGAACAGTCGATCTCGGCCCGCTTCGAGCGCCAGGTGGATGCGTACCCCGAGCGTGTCGCGATGGTGTGGGAAGAGGCGACTTGGACCTACGAGGCCCTGGACCGCGCGGCCAACCGGATAGCCCATTCGCTCCCGAAGGCTTCGGGGCCCGGCGACCGGCCGGTGGTACTGCTGATCGAGCAGGGAGCCCCACTCGTCGCGACGATTCTTGGCATTCTCAAGGCAGGCCGGCCCTATGTCCCGCTGGAAACCACCCACCAGCCCGGGTATGTCGCTGGCGTGGTAAAGGAGTCCGGCGCCTGCCTGATTCTCACTGAGGCAGCAGGCGCCCATCTCGTCGCGGAGTCCGCCTCGGCTGCCGACACGATCCGGATCGACCGAATCCTCGCCGGAGGCGGCGCGAACACCCGGCTGGACATCGCCGTGCCCCCTGACGCGCCGGCGTACATCTACTACACCAGCGGATCCACTGGACGACCCAAGGGCGTGATCGACACCCATCGAAACGTGCTGCACAACGTAATGCGGTACACCAACAGCCTGGGCATCGACCGCGACGACCGACTCACCCTCCTCCAATCTCCCAGCTTCAGCGGCGCGGTCTCCAGCCTCTTCGGTGCCCTGCTCAACGGCGCCGCGGTGTTTCCCTGCGACGTGCGGCGTATGGGCGCCACCGAACTTGGCGCCTGGCTGGTGCGCCAGCGCATCACCATCTACCACTCGGTCCCCGCGCTCTTTCGCCACGCTGCGGCCGGCGCACCGGCCTTTCCAGACATTCGCCTGGTGCGGCTCGAGGGCGACCAGATGTCGCGGCGCGATTGGGTCGTATTCCATCGACGCTTCCCCGCGGGCTGCGTCCTGGTGAACGGCCTCGGGGCCACGGAGTGCGGGCTGGTCCGCCAGTACTTCATCGATTCGGCGATGCCGCCTGCCGAAGGGATGGTACCTGTCGGCTATCCCGTCGAGGACATGGAGGTCGAGATCGTGGACGAGTTGGGACGCCCGGTCGAAGCGGAACAGGTAGGAACCATCGCGGTGCGGAGCCGGTACCTGGCTATCGGGTACTGCGGCCGGCCCGATCTCACCGCACGGGCGTTTGCCGAAGATCCCAGAGACCCCGACAGGCGAACCTACCGCACCGGCGATCTCGGACGCTTCCGCTCTGACCACTGCCTGGAGCTTCTCGGACGCAGCGATACCCGGCGGAAAATCCGGGGACACTGGGTCGACCTTGCCGAAGTGGAGGCGGCGTTGCTGGGTGCACCCGGCGTTCGCGAAGCCGCGGCGCGAGTGAGCGAAGATCTGCTTGGAAACGCAAGGCTGGTGGTCTACATCGTACCCGAGGAGCCGGAGCCGCCATCGGAAACGGTCCTCCGCGACTACCTGTCTCCTCGCCTCAATCCGGTGGCGCTTCCCTCGGCCTTCGTGATGCTGGTCAGGCTGCCCCTCACCGAGCACGGCAAGCTCGACCGCGACGCGCTTCCGGCGGCGGTGCTTCCCATCGCAGCAAGCGGGACCGAACTGCCTGGCCCGGAGCTCGCCTACCTTCGCGATTGCGCGGCCACCGTGCTGGACGTAGCGGCTTCCGCCGTTGCCGACGATCAGCCGTTGATCGCCCAAGGGGTCGACTCGCTGGGCGCACTCAAGATGGCCCACAAGATTCGCACCGATCTCGGTCTCAGCATCTCGGTGGCCACTATCATCGAGGCGCCGAGCCTCGATGCCCTCGCCGCCACCATCGCGCTCACACCGGTGGCACCGACAGATGCTCCACCACGATCATCCACTTCCCATCGAGGCGCCGGACAACCGCCGACCGCGCCAGCCGGTTGACGTGCGTGAAGGCTCGGGTCGGATCAATTGAGCGGCCGCGACCGCGCCGTCGGGGTCAGGCGCCAGATCTCGACGGGCGCCTGCAGCTTGCGCTCGAGCGCGGGCTGCACCTCGACGGCCCACCGCCGATCGCCCGCCAGCGCCGCGACGTAGCGGTCGTACGCCGCCACATCGGCGAAGCGCGCGAACCAGACGAATGCCTGCTCCCCCTCCCGCACCGGAAGGCGCGGGAACGTATTCGGGCTCGGGTCCGTCTGGAAAACGGCAACCGGTTCCGCGCCGGTCGCTTTCAGGCGCGGCGCAACCGTGCCCTCGAAGAAGCTCGGGAAGCCCCCGGCGGCCGCCGGCGCGAGAGTGTAGATCGTCGCGACCACGAGCCCCGGCGGAATGCTTGTCGCGCCGGGCCCCGGCCGGGCGGCGAGCGTAAAGCCGTTTTGCGGGCGCGCCGGGCGCAGCAGCCGCACATTGTCCGAGCTGATCATGGTGGCGTTCGCGGCTTCCTTGTGGGCCCCCCACACCGGCCCGCCATAGAACGCGCCGAGCGAGGCGGCGCGTGACGGCATGTTGGGAAAGCCTCGGAGCCAGGTGAAGACGTCCGGCCGGTCGATATCGCGGAACTGGGCGATCACCTGCATGCCGGTGGCTTCCTGGGTTTCCACGAACTCCCGGTCGAACAGGCTGATGAGCGACTCCCGTTGCCCAGGATGGAGCGTGTACTGTCGAAGCTCCACCACCGGGCAGCAGCCGGCCTGTACCTCGGGTGCAACCGCGTCGCCGGCCGGTTTCCGGCTGAAATCCATGATCCAGTTCCTCTCCCAGGTTCGTCCGCCATCGTCCGAGAACGACTGCTCCCAGCGAGCCGCATCGACGCCGGAGGTGGTCCACACAAAACGCACCATGATCTCCCTGCCGTCGAGTTGGTCGAGGTTGTAGAACTCGCCACCGCCGTCCCTGAATTCGCCCAGCATGGGGCGATCCCGGGTACCCTGGGCACCATTCGCCCAGTGGATGCTCCACTGCCTGGACTGCGGGTTGTACAGGCGGAGCGCCAGGCCGCGAATCTTCCCGTCGGGTGAATCGCCCTCGTATTCCTCCAGGTTGCCCTGCCCATTCCAGAATGGCCGCTCGGTGGAGCTGCCCTCAAACTCGTACCACTCGGTCGAGCCGGTGAGCGGGCAGCGCAGCCGCCGGTTGTGGATGCGCCACTGGCCGTGAAGGAAGTCGAAGCCATGCACCCCGTCCGGCCCACCGTCACCGGCCAGGGTCTGTGCCGGCATCGGCCCCGCGACCGGCCACGAATCGGAGGCGGCGACGCGCGTGAACCGCATGATCCAGTTGGCCTCCCACGTCCTGCCTCCGTCGCGGGACACCGCTTGCTCGAATCCTGCCTTGGTGGGGCTGACGTCGGTCCATACCAGGCGCAGGTAGCTCATACGCCCCTCGTATTCCTCGAAGCCGAAGAACTCGCCCCGCCCGTTCTTGAACTCGCCGATCGTCGGTGCCCCGAGGGTGCCGAAGCCGCGGTCCGCCCAGCTCAGGCTCCACTGCCGCGTGTGCGGATTGTAGAGATGCAGGCTGACAGCGTCGATCGGGCCGTCCGGCGCGTCGGCCTGGTATTCCTCGATGTTGCCCCGGCCGTCCCAGAGGGGCCGGACGACCGAGGTGCCCTCGAATTCCTGCCACTCGGCGGAGCCTGAGGGACCCCGGCGAAGGCGTCGGTCGTGCCGCCGCCAGGTGCCAAGGAGGAAATCGAAATCGCGGTTCGCGGCGTGGCTGGTCATGACCGGCGTTCGTGAAGGAGAGGGAGCGGGCGACGCCGGAGAAACGGCCGGAAGGGCGAACGCGAGCATCAACCGGGTCGTGGGGAACACCATGATGCGGACAAACGATAGGATGCCAGCGGTTCGCTAGCCAGCACCACACTGCGCGAATCGACCATGACCACTTCGGCCTGGACTCCGCCCCTGCGGCTCTGGCCGCTACCCGCCCCCGCCCACTGCCGCCCGGAGCGCCTTGGACTCGTACACTCGTCCGGCACGGATCACTCGCTCCACCCGGCGAAGGTCGGCCACGCGCTCGGCGGGCTTGCCGTCCACGATGAAGAGGTCCGCCACCTTTCCCGGCGTGATGCTCCCGTACTGCCCATCGTCCTTCATGACCTGGGCGGGAACGATCGTCGCGATCCGCAGCACCTGCGCCGCGGGGATTCCGGCCCGCTCGTAATTCTCCAGCTCGGCGTTGTAGCTGCTCCCGTCCGTGCCGGGCACGATGGTGACCCCCGCGTCGTAGAGCCGCTTGATGATCTTGAGGAAGGTCGCATCGGCCCGCCGCGCCAGCGAATCGCTCGCCGGCGCCGGAATTCCGACGTTGGGCGGTGGAGTTCCCCCCTGGGCGCGCGCCGACAGCCACAGGTTGACCGTTGGGTCGATGACCGTGCCCCGCTGCTTGAACAGCTCCAACATCGCGCTGAACTCCGGGCTGTCGGCATCGAAATAGGGCGCCACCGCCGAAGACACCGCGGAATACGCCCGCATCTCCGGCAGATACAGCGAGTCGGGATAGAAGGTCGAGAGCAGGAAGGCGATGTGGTTGATTTCGTCGAAACCCAGCCGCACCGCGGCCGGGGTGCTCAGGCCCCGAGGAACGTGCCCGCTGAGCCGCATCCCGCGCCGGTGCGCTTCCCGCGCGATCGCGGGCACCAGGTCCTGCTGGATCAGGTTGTAGAGCTTGATCTGTTTGTAGCCCAGCGAGTCGTAGCGCGCGATCCAGGCCAGCGCCTGCTCCTCCGAGCCCGCGATCGCCTCGGTAGGTCCCGCCCAGCGTCCCGGGCCCTCGATGAACCCCGCCAGCACCAGCCGCGGCGCCGCGAGGATTCCGGCCGCCGAACGGTCCCGGAGCGAGGTGGCCATGTCGGCATCGGAAGCGAGGTCCCGGATCGTCGTGATGCCCGCGGCAAGGTCCGACAACGCCCGGGTTGTCTGGCTGGTGGGAAACAGGTGGGAATGCATGTCCCACATCCCCGGCATGACGGTCTTGCCGGTGGCGTCGATCACCGTGGCGCCGGCCGGGATGGTCAGCGAGTCGGCCGGCCCCACCGCCTCGATCCTGGTTCCGCGAATGAGCACCGAGGTACGTAGGCGAATAGTGCCGCGCTCGCTGTCGAAGACGTCGCCGCCCGTGATCACGATCGCGCTCGCCGGGGCCGGCGCCAGCCGCCGCCCAAGCGCGGCGCCGTTGGCGTCCCGGTACCGCACCTCGATGGCACGGAGCGTCGGCAGCGCTTCCTCGGCCCCGCGCCGCACCGTGACGAACCACCCTGTCTGGTCGGCAAAGAGCTCGTTCCGGTCATCGAGCCACACGCCGCCCGCTTCGCCGGTCGTGTCCCGCATCATGACCAGCCGCACCCGCTGCCGGCCGAGCCGGGTGCGAACCACCGTGTCGCCCACGACGGCGAGCCTGGCGGTGCCGCGGGGAAGCAGTCGGGCGAACCGGTCCGGCTGTCCCAGCAGGAAGCGGGCGAGCAGCGCCTGGTTGTAGGGCGTGAAGCTGGACAGCCGGTAGTACGTGGCGGGAACCAACGGGGCGCCGCGCATCGAGTCTCGCGCCGAGCCGCGCCAGAACACCGAATCGTGCACGACCTCGAAGCGATCGGCCGGCTCACCCAGCACGGTGACGGCGCTGTTGAGCGGGAGATTCCAGGTCCGGCCCCCGACCAACCGGCCCTTGGAGATGACGTACCGGGTTTCCGAGCGCGGTCCGCGGTTCCGGTCCACGTGATGGTATTTCACCGTGACCGTGTCGGCGTTGGAGATCACCAGCATTTCCCCCGCTGGGCGGCCGTGATTCAGGACGACGTAGCTCGTCGTGTCAGGGACCGGTCGTGTGGTGGCGGACACCAGCAGCAGCGCCAGGGAGAAC
Source organism: Gemmatimonadales bacterium (assembly GCA_045403135.1). Taxonomy (GTDB): domain Bacteria; phylum Gemmatimonadota; class Gemmatimonadetes; order Gemmatimonadales; family GWC2-71-9; genus JABFSM01. The sequence continues at coordinate 31,605 of JAXIPC010000201.1, forward strand.
ATCGGGACGGTCGCTCCGGGTGGGGGGTCTCCCAAGTTTAACCGCTGGATCCCCCGATTCCCGGATCAAACTGGCGGCACCGACAAATGCTCCACCACGATCATCCACTTCCCCCCGATCAGCCGGAACACCGCCGTCCAAGCCCCCCGGATGACGTGGGGCCGGCCGGTCGGGGCAATGTGGGGAATCGACCAGGTGGCGGTGAGCACCGCCGCATCGTCGCTCAGCCGGTCCACGTGCACTTCCCCCCATTCCCACTTGGCGTCCCGCATGTTCTGGCCGGCGGTCTTCCAGAATTCGGCGATCCCGGCCCGGATGGAGTCCGCCGAGGCAATGATCTGCCCGCCACTCGCCGAGATCACCCGCCCGGTGTCCGGGTACAGGGCGTTCATCCGCTCGACCACGCCGGGCCGGCTAAAGTCGTAGGCGTCCTCGATCCGGGCTTTGAGCGTGTCGGCCAGCGCCGCGTCGCTCTGCTCCCCCCGCGCGGGCGGCGCGGTGCACCCGGCGGCCACCCCGAGGAGAACCATTGTCAGCACCGGGGTTACCTTCCATGCAGGCATCATGTCCACCTCGGGAGACCGGGTTGTCCTACCGCGGTGACGGTTGCCTGGGCGAACCGCACGGTTCCCTGGTGAGGAGAGCCCGAACCGCGTGGCGCAGCATATGCGGGTTGTGGCCATGTTCTGACCGATATTGGATCCAATCTGTCACCTGAGAGGTAGGAGGAGCCAGTGCACCCACGAGTCCTCATGGTCGCAGCGCTGACCACCGGAGCCTGGGTTGGGGCATGTTCCAGGCCCACCTCACAGAACGATCAGAGCACTTCCACCGCAGGCACCCGCGAGATCGAGCTGGTGACCCCGCCCTCCTCCGGGGTCCGGCTGGCGTCCGACCTCGAGGCACGGCGCGCTCCGACGCCGGTGCCCAGTCGGACGACAGACCCACGGACGACCCAGGCGATGGCCGCCGGCCAGGCCGACGCCACCCCCACCCACGATCACGCGATGATGGCGGCGGTCGCCGTGGTCCCTGAAGTG
>JAXIPC010000235.1:0-3347 GCA_045403135.1 Gemmatimonadales bacterium
GGGGGAACACGGCCTTAGACTGAGGCGCGCCGTCTCGAGCGACTTCTGCGATCCCGCCGGAGGTAGGCCATTCACAGCCGGCCGAGCGCAGTCCGCACCTGCCGGAGATGGTGCTCGTTGTGCCAGGCCACCTTGTCGAACTCTTCCTTCAGGGTTCGAACACCGGTTTCGCTGTGGATCCACTCCAGGTGTCCACGCGCCTCGTAGTGCACCTCCGCATAGTGTTTGATCCCGGCTCGAGCGGACATATAGACTTGTCGGGAGAGCTCCAGCGGCAACGTCGAATAATCGAGCGCCTTGGCCCACGCATCCTGATCAAAGGCCAAGAGCACCGGTCGATCTTCGCTGAGAATCCGCCGGATACGCTCGAACATGACCGTCTCGGCATCCGCCAAATGGTGCAGGATGAAGCGAATCGACCACTTGTCCGGAGCATAGCGACTCGCCAGCGCCGGCTCGTCGAGCTGAAAGTGGCGGACGGTTTCGTCCCGAGTCGTGTCCAGCAGGTCGGTTATCTGCATATGCGAGCGCGGGTTAGGTTTACGGTTGCCGGCCGGGCCCGACAACGGCTCGCTCCACCATCCGGATCACCACGCGGGGACGCCGCGCCTGTCGGCATGATAAAAGAGGGCGTCGAAATCGCCCGGCGCGCGGCCGAGCAATCGCAGCAGCAGCGCCACCTGGCCTCGATGATGAACGCCATGATTGGCTGTGTGCTGCATCAGCTCTCCCAATGGCATGGACCGCTTCTCGCCCCGATTGTTCTCGTATTCAGCATTGCGGGCCAGATCTTCGTCTTGCAGGGTGGCCAGGAACTCGCGCACATTCGCCTCGACTCTCTTCCACGCCCGCAGGAGTGTTTCGATCGTCGGGAAATCCTCAGGTTTGAGACGCGGGCCGCGTTTCGGCCCGCCGCAGCGGTCGAGCCAGCCGGCCTCAGTGCTCAAGACATGAACCATAGTGTTCCTGATGGATCCATAGCTGCCCGCCACCGGACGCGTGAATTCTTCCGGGGTGAGCTGCGCAATCACATCGAAGAGTTTTCCGTTGGCCCAGTAGCCATAGTCGAACAGACTTGCCAGATCTTTGATCGTCATCAGTTCCTCGCCAGGACGCCGCTACTTCGCCAGACCGGAGAACATCAGGGTCTCTTGCCGCTCGGCAGCCCGTATCCGCCGATCGGTACCGTTTCCACCCGATTGCTGAAGCCCGTGATCAAAGGCCGCCCCTTCGTGATGGCGGCCTGCACCGAGGGCAAACTGAGGGACGCTTGATGCCGTGCCTGGCTGTCCCACACTTCGGTGATCCACAGCGCATCGGGGTCGGACGGATCGGTGGCGACAATGTAGCTCAGACACCCGGGCATGGACCCCGTGCCTCCGAGGAGAATCGCCGCCAGGGCGTCACGCTGGCCTGTCGCCGCAGTCATCTTACCGATCAGACCGTACATCGTGCCTCCGTGCTGTGTCACCGATGTGGGTACCCGGAAAAGCTGGAGCGGTGCCACCACCCCCCCAGCGGCCAACGCCAGAAACTCCCGCCGTTGCAGAGTCATCCGGGAACAGTAGCGCGAGGACTATGGACCTGCAATCGGCTCCGGTGGCGGGTTAGCTGTCGCCGGCGCAGGGTCAGGGCACCTCGGCACGGTGCCGCGCAAGGCGCGCGGCGAGATGCCGCTTCACGTCCGGCCATTCGGCGACCAGGATGCTGTATATGAAGGAGTCGCGGACCGTCCCGTCACGCCGGGCCTGGTGATGGCGGAGGACTCCGTCGTGTCTGGCGCCCAGGGCCGCGATCGCCCGTTGGGAGGCGAAGTTGAAATTGTCCGTCCGGAATCCGACGACCTGACACCCGGCGGTCTCGAAGCCGTGGGTGAGCAGCAGCAGCTTGCAGGCCGTGTTCACGTGACTGCGCTGCCGGCTCGCGGCGTACCACGTGTAGCCGATCTCGACCCGATCGATCGGTGCGGCGACATCGTGGTACCGCGTGCTCCCCACGATCACGCCCGTCGCCAGGTCCCTCACCACCCAGGGCAGCATGTGGCCGGCCCGCTGGCCCTCGAGAGCCGCCGCAATGTAGGCACCCGTTTCCTGAGGCCCCGGGACGGAGGTGAACCAGAGCTCCCACAGCCGGCCGTCGGCGGCGGCGGCGGCCAGCCCGTCCTGATGAGCGGAAGACAGGGGCTCCAGCCGAACCCCGTGGCCCTCGAGTGTGACCGGAGCCAGGGTGATCACGAACGACCTCGAGCGTGGGGCACGTCAAGCCTCCTTGGCGCGGGTAGTCCATTGCCACAAGCCGTCCGTAATGGCGCGCGGCAGACGCTGGCCCAACTGCCGACCCGCCATGATGATCTGGCCGCGGTGGTGGGCTTCGTGGGCGACGAAGTACGTCAACACATGCCCGACGTCCAGTGGGAGATTCCGCCATACGTAGGCTCTTGACGGCGGTAGGGTTCCGCCCTCGCCGAGGCCCAGCCGCAGAAGGGCCTGCATTCCCCGGCTGCTGAGCTTCAGAGCCGCGACCACCTGCCGGCGCGACACCGTCCGATGATCGACCCGAACCGGAACGGGAATCCCGTGCTCGCTGCCCAATGTTCTGATCCATCGGCACCGCGCGTTGTGGAGATGCGCGGCGATCATGCGGACCGTGCGCTGTGGCACTCCAGGAACCGTGGCCGTCCAGAGTCCGAGAGGGAGGTTCTCGATGAGGTAGGAGGTAACCCGGTTGGCGGTCTGCCAGGCGGACAGGACCGTCGCTCGCAGATCAGGGGTGGAAGGCATCCGAAGTCTTCCCTTTGAGGGGCCGCCGGGGTCACTCTGCCGAACTGCCGCGGAACTGGTGCTGCGTCGAGGCCATGGGCGCTATGGGAGCGCCCGTCCCATGCGTAAAAACTCCACCCGAAGCCCGTCGGGCAAGTGGTGTATGACCGATGCCAGCGACTCGTATCCAAGCGCCCGGTAAAGCGGCACTCCCGGCAACGTGGCCATGAGCTCGGCTCGGTGAAACCCGGCCGCCCTCGCCGCAGCCTCACAGTGGACCAGAAGTTTCCGGCCCAGTCCCTGTCGCGCACAGGCGGGGTGAACGAAGAAGGCGCGGATGCGGGCCGCTTCCGTGGGAGCATCCAGGAGCGGATCGCTGCTGCCTTTGGCTTGATCGCCTCCAAACAGAGTCCGCCGCCTGCTCCACCCTCCGCAGGCAACGAGACGGTCATCGCGCTCGATCACGTAGTAGGTCCCGTCGGTCAGCAGCTGGGTATCGACGCCGAAGACGTGGACGATGAGCGACTCGATCTGGGCGGGCGAGTAGTACCCTCGGCTGAGCTGCGCCGCGGACGTGGCCATGAGCGC
>JAXIPC010000259.1:0-11023 GCA_045403135.1 Gemmatimonadales bacterium
GAACAATCTCCCCCGTCGCCGCGTGGACCGACCGAAGCACGATCGCGGCGGATTGCAGCGTCCCGGCCGTCAGAACCAGCTGCTCCACCGGCAGCTCGCGCGGCGCCCCACCCTGGACCGGAACGGCAACGAGCGACCTGATCCGTCGCTCATCGTCCACCCGGAAGTGCCGCACCTCGAGTCCGGGCAGATAGGTGAACGCCGGGTGCTCCTGGCACTCGCGCAGCGTCATCGAGGGCGTGTACAGGGCCTCCCGGGGACAGCCCCAGAGACATCGCCCCAGGTATGTACACGCCTGCCGATCGCCCTGCGGCTGGCTCAGGGTGGCGACGCGGGTCCGCCCCAGATAGCAGCCGAGTCGCTCCTGGAAATACCGGCGCTGGCGCTGGTAGCGCGTCAGCAGCTCCGCTGAGTGCGGATCGAGCTCCAGCGGGGGCAGCAGGCCGTCGTGCAGCGGGAGGAACCGGGCGAGGTCGTCCTCGACGCCGGTGACGCCGATGCGCCGGGCCACCTGGACGTAATGCGGCGCCAGCGCCGCGTGGCCGAACGGGAAGTCCCGCAGGTCATCGTCGCTGAAGGGATAGCAGCCGCCGGTCCACACCTGCGCCAGGCCGCCCCGCGCAAAGGAGAAGAGTGGCGCGAAGCCGCTGGCGTGGAAGCCGAAGCCGGGCGGGGTCTGGAACACGTAGTCTTTGCCCGGAGGGAAGCCGTAGTATTCGCGGTCGTGTCCCGGCGGCACGACGCCCTGAAACTTCGGGCCGAGGAAGTAGTCCGCCGGATCCGCGAGCTGGTCCTTGAGGCCGGTGAAGTCCGCCTCGGGGAGTACCGCCGCCGGACGATCGTGGCCCACGTCCACCATCGTCACCTCGTGTCCCAAGTCCAGCGCCGTTCGGGCGAAGTGCACTCCGCTGGCCCCGGAGCCGACCACCATCACCCGCACGCTCACCGGTCTCGCCCGCCGGCCACGAGTCGGAGCGGCAAGAAGAGCACCAGTCCCACCACGAGTGCGAGCAGGCTGGTCATGCCGGCGGCCACGATGCGGGCCCACTCCAGCCCGCGCCCACCGCCAGGCTGATCCAGCGCCGCGGCGAACGGCGGGGTCACTTCCAGAATCGCCAGCAGCACCACGAGCTTCATGCGAAGCGCGGAGCGCGGCGCGGCCAGCCGAGCCCAGGCATCGGCCACCCGGCAGAGCGTCGGGCCGGCCCGCGCGACCCGAAGCAGCCAGCGCCCATGACCACCGTTCGGCTCCAAGCCCGTCAGCACCGCGTGCGCATCGGTGTAGCGTCGCACCACATAGGGTGTCGGCGCGCTGCCGGCGATGTGCCGGGTGAACACCCCACACTCTCGCCCCAGCTCCGCCGCGTTCATGCGCCAGCACTCCGGCGCAACATGTCGGCCAGGGTGTGCATGCCTGCCGTCCGTGCCTGCGTAATCGAGTGGGGGGCGACGGTACCGTCGAACCGGAACAACGACAGCTGTCCCACGGTGAGCGGGGCGCGGCCGCCGGTAAGGCGCTCCGCCGCCGCCAGCGCGGGCAGGACCAGGGCCAGGGGAAGGCGAACGACCGGCGCGGATCCGCGCCCGGCCGAGGCACGAATGGCCAGCATCAGCGACTCGATGGTGACGACCTCGGGTCCTCCGACACCAATCGTTTCGGCCCCGAACCGTCCCGCCTCCACGATGTCGGTCAGCACCAGCGCCACGTCCTCGACGTCCACCGGCTGCACCCGGGTCCGGCCATCACCGAACATCGGCACCACCGGGAGCACCGCCAGGCGCGCCAGGGCGCCGATCACCGGGGAGCCCGGTCCGGCCACGATCGTCGGCCGGGCGATCAGGAAGGGAGTCCCGCTCTCCCGCACGGCGGCCTCCGCTGTCGCCTTCGCGGCCGCGTAGGGATACCGAGAGAGGTTGGGATACTGCACCGCCACGCTGCTGATGAAGAGGAGCGGCCGGCGGGTGGCGGCGCACACGTGAGCCAGCACCCTGGTGCCTTCCGCGTTGACGCGCGCGTGGGCGGCGGCATTCACCTTGCCCGTGGCCGCGGCGAGGTGAACGACGGCGTCTGCGGCCGCGATCGCATCCCGGTAGGTGTCAGGCGCCAGCAGGTCTCCAGGTACCGTCGCGACGCCGGCAGGCGGTTCGGAGACATGGACCAGGCCGGCCACTGCGTGTCCGCGTGCCAGCAGCGTCCGGACCACCGCCCGCCCGACGAAGCCGCCGGCGCCGGTGACGAAAACCCGAGCCATCGGCGGCGGTCGCGCTCAGGCGCGGCCGGCCTGGTCTCCGTTGACGAACTCTTCGACGACGTACAACGGGCGCTGCTTGGCTTCGGTGAAGATCCGCCCGATATACTCGCCCATGATGCCGAGGCAGATGAGCTGCACACCGCCCATGAACAGCATGGCCACCATGATCGTCGCCCACCCCTCGACCGTCTTGCCCAGCCACTTCTGCACGAAGACGGAGGCGAGGTAAACGAACGCGAACCCGGAAGCGATGTAGCCCATCCAGGTGGCCAGCTTCAGTGGCGCGGTACTGAACGAGGTGAGTCCGTCGATCGCGAATTTGAGCATCTTGCGAAAGGGGTATTTGGTCTTGCCGGCAAAGCGCGCTTCCCGCTGGTACACCACGCTAGTTTGCCGGAACCCGATCCAGCTGATGAGCCCGCGGACGAAGCGGTCTTTCTCGCGCATGGCCCGCAGCTGGTCCGCGGCGCGCCGGCTCATCAGCCGGAAGTCACCGGCGTCCACCGGAATCGAGATGTTCGTCATCCGGTCGAGCATGCGATAGAACACCGAAGCGGTGGCGAGCTTCATCAGCGTCTCGCCCGAGCGCTTGGCCCGCACTCCGTACACCACGTCGAAGCCCTCGCGCCAGCGCGCGACCATCTCCGGGATGATCTCGGGAGGATCCTGCAGATCGGCGTCGATGACCACGACGGCATCGCCCCGCGCGACGTCGATGCCCGCGGTGATGGCCGTCTGATGGCCGAAGTTGCGCGAGAGTTTCAGTACCCGCAGCCGGAGATCCGTCTGGGCGATCGACAGGAGGGCCGGATAGCTCTCGTCGCGGCTGCCGTCATCCACGACCACCAGCTCGTAGTCGAGATCGGGAAGCGCGGAGGCGACGTGGGTCAGCCGGCGGTACATCTCGCCGATGACCTCCACCTCGTTGTACACCGGGACCACGACCGAGACGAGCTTGCATGACATGGGTTGTGGTCGCCAATTTAGTCCTGATGCCCCCCCTTGTCCAAGCTCCCGGCGCAAGCTTCCGCTGGGACGTTGTGCTCCTGGCGCTCGCCGCGCTGGTGCTGCGCGTCATCGCGTTCGACCGGCTTGGGATCGATCACTTCGATGAGGGCGGCTACGCGATGAGCGCCGCGGCAATTGCGGCGGGCGAGGCCCCGCGCGGGCTCTATCCGCTCCTCCATTTCCTCTCGCCTCCGCTCTTTTTCGGCACCGGGGCCGCGCTGATGGCCCTGTTCCGCACCACCTCGGCGTCGGTCCTGTTCGGCCTCTCCGCCGCCGCCGGTGTGGCCACTGTCGTCGCGGTCTACCTCGTCGGCCGTCGCTGGTTCGGCCGGGCGGCCGGTGGCGCGGCGGCGCTGGCCTTGGCCCTGTCCGACTTCCACATTCTCTATTCGCGGGCCGGCCTCACCGATGCGCTGTTCGTCGCGCTGTTCGTGATGGCGCTGGGGGCCTTCGCGCGTGCCGAAGACCGCCGGACCCGCGGGGCGGCCGCCCTCGCGGGAGTGCTCACCGGCCTCGCGTGGAACACGAAGTATCATGGCTGGCTCGCCGGCGCGGTCGCCATCGCGGCCCTGCTGCCCGCCTTCGCGGCGGCCAGCCCGCGCGAGCGGCGGTCCCTGGTCCTTCGCCTGGCCATCGCGGGCGCGATTGCGCTGGCGCTCTACATTCCCTGGGTGCTTTACGTCGATGGCCAGGCAGGCGGCTACGGCCGGCTCACCGCCGAGCACACCCGCTTCCTGAAACCGGCGTCTCTGATCCAGAACACACTCGGACAGCTGCGCGCGCAGCGGTACCTCGAAGGCTGGACCGCGCGACTCGCTCCGCTCGCTCTGGTCGGCTGGATCGCTGTCGTGCACACCTCGGCGCGGCGGGCCGGCACCGTCGTGTGGGCCGCCACGCTCACCATCCTCACGCTCGCGCTCGGTGCCACCGGCGTGCTGGGAGTACTGGCCATCGGGGGTGCGGTGATCCTGGTGAAGCGCCATGGCTGGCGGTGGACACCTCACTGGTTTGCGCTGGCGTTCTTCGGCGTGTTCACCCTGCTCACACCGCTGTACACCCCCTACCCGCGGCTGCTGCTGCCCTGGTTGGCGGCCGCCGCACTCCTGGCCGGCGTCACGGTCGAGTGGCTGGTGCTCACCGAGTTCCCGGCCCGCGTGCGGATCGCGGCACTGGCTACCGTGGCGCTCGTCCCCGCCCTCCTCCTCGGAACCCGCGGCGTGAGCCCGGCGGCCGTACCCTGGCGGCCCCGCGATCAGCTGCGGGTTGGCGCGGAGGAAGTGAACCGCCTCGCCGGAGGCTCCGAGCCGATCGTGGTCCTCGGTGAACCCGGCGTGGTGTTCTACCTGCGCCGGCTGGGGCGCGAGGCGTGGCACGTGGACCGGCCCGATGACGCCTCGCGCTATGTAACCTCGGGTATGCCGTTCTACTTCGTGGGCGGCCAGTACAGTCGCCGCATCAAGGGCCCCCGGTCGCTGGCGGCGTGGCTGGAGCAACACCCCGAGGGCGTTGCGGCCGGTATCGCCCATGTGGCCGACGTGAGCGACGTCCGTCTGCTGGACGATTTCTCTCCGAACGGCGCGCGCCGCTTCCGGCGCGAAGCCCGTGACGATTACGATCTGCGCGTGTACCGCGTGAGCCGGACGCTACCGTGACGCCCGAGGCGGTCTCTGGTTCGCTGACGATGCGCCGAGTGCCAGCGCTCGGGCTGGCCGTCGCTATCGTCGTCGGTGCCGGCCTCGGACTCCCCGGCGTATTGCGCAGCGTCGCTGACCTCTACCCGGGTGCCCTCCCGCCGCAGCCATTCTTCGTTCCGGACCACGGGCTGCTCCTCTACGTCGCGATGCCCCTCGCGCTGCTCGGCATGGTCGGCATGCTGCTCGCGCCCGGGTTCCTGATGGCGCTCGTCGCGGGCGGCTCGCACCGGCCCGGCCTGCTCGCGGCCACGACCTTCGGCGGTGCCCTCATCCTCCGTGGCCTCGCCCACACTGCGCTCAAGCTCTCGGGCGTGCTGCCGCTGGGAGCGGGCACCTTTGCGGTAACCGAGGTGGTGTTGGACGCCGCCCTGCTCGGGCTGCTGGCCCTGCGACTGCAAAGCGGACGGGCCGTCTCGCTGCCGGCGGAACGGGCGGACCGCCGCCGCGTCTGCTGGATGGTCGCGCTGGTTGTCCTCACAGCAGTCCTGTTGCTACCTGCCCTCTTCTGGCAGGACATGACGGAGGATGGCGCCGAGGCGCTGGAGATCGGCCGCTCGATGGCGAGCTACGTCGTGCCACGATTCCCGACCTCGGTAAGTGGGCTCATGGGCCTCGGGGTCGGCATGATGACGATGGCCTATCCGAACGGCTGGTTCGTGAGCCTGATCGGTCCCATCGAAGCGGCGGCCCGTCTTCCGCTGGCGCTGTATCTGCCGGTGCTCTTCGTGGTGATCACCGACCTGATCGAGCATCGGTCGCCCCGGCGCCTCGGCCCGCTGGCCGAAGCGGCGATCGTCCTCGCACTCGCCACCTACGTGGTGGCGATGGTGTTCAGTGCGAGCTATACCCCGTACTCGGCCGATGCATCCGCGCCGGCGGCCTTTGAGACCCTCACGATCCTCTGCATCGCCGCGACGATCCTGTTCGCATGGGAAGGCCGCACCTGGTGGCTGCTCGCCTTCGCCCTGCTGGCGTGCTTCGCCCGGCCCACTGGCCTCCTGGTGCTCGGCCTGCTCGGCGTCGCAACCGTGACCCTCGCCCCGGCGGAACGCCGCGGCCAGCTGGTCCGGCTCGCCGTGGCGATCGTCCTGTGTCTCGTCGCGGCGACGCTCTACGAGCAGGTCTTCGTGCCGCGGAAGGCGGACGGACTCGCGGTGGGGTACGCTTCCGGCTCGATCCTCGAGCGGGTGCGCTACCTGACCTTCACCGACGTGCGACGCCTGCTCTTCCTGGTAGTCCCCGGTGGAATCCTGCCGGCCCTGGCCCTCCTGCTCTGGCGACGGCAGGATCCGCTGGCCCGTCAGCTCACCCTGTTCTGCGTGTTCTATTTCCTGTTCTTCTATGTGCAGGCGTTCGTTGCCCTGCACCACTTCGTGCCGGTCATGATCCTGCCGGTCGTGGTGTATTGGAGGATTGCGCTCGCCGGCGATGCCCGCTGGCCGGCCGGCGCCGCGGTCCTCGCGGCCGCGGTGAGCCTGGTGCTCTCGCTGCCGCGCTCGTTTCCGGCGGCCCGCCCGACCCGGGAGCTCGGCAGGGCGCTCGACGTCAGGGTGGGAAACTTGAACGGGGATTGGCCCGCGTATCGCGACGCTCTGCAGGCCAGGATTGGCGTCCGTCTCCTGTTCCGTCCGGAATGGGAGGTGGCCGACGCAGCGCGGGAGCGCGTCGGCGACGCCCTGGGAATGCTGTACTACGCTTCGGGCACCCGAACCGCGGCCGACACCGTGAACTATGTGATCCAGCTGGAGGGGGCGGCGGCGCCCGCGGGATTCTCCGCCGTAGGGATCGAGAGGGGGCTGGCGATGTTCGTGCGCGACACGGCTCGCTGGCGGCGCGACCGGGAGACACCCCCGAGTACCGACTTCCGGGCGGCGCTGTACCTCATTCCGCGCTCCACTCTCTACAAATTCATCGGCGTCCCCGCGCACGCATACCAGGTGGACCTCGCCCGGATGCCCCTCTTATGGCGCCTCTTCTGACCGCCACCGACCGCGACGCCACCGCTCGCCTCTGGCGCGCCTTCCTGCTCTCGGCCGTGGTGGTGATGGTCGCGGGCGCCCTCTACCGGGTGCCGTTCGAGCTCTGGCGTCTCGCCTTCGAGCCGTTGGGCCAGGGCGCCTCGACCGATCTCAAGAAGCGTTTCATCGAGGTGGTCGAGTGGTTCGCGGGGCGTCCCGTCTACGGTGTGGTCGAGAGCGCCGACTATCCGCCGGCGAGCTATCTGATCCTGTTCCCCCTGGTCCGCTGGCCGACGCTCGAGGCGGCGCGGGTCGTGGCGGCGATCTCGATGGCCGCGGCACTCGCCTGGCTCACCGTCATCACGGTGCGCGCTTGCGGGTCGCAGGAGCGCGGGGTCGGTCTGTTCGCCGCGCTGCTACCGCTCTCCATGTATGCCACCGCCGCAAACCTCCGCATCGGCCAGGTGGGGCTCTATCTCATGCCGCTCCTGCTCGCCGGGACTTTGCTGCTCGCGGAAGCGGAGCGGAGCTGGAAGTCTGATCTCGTGGCGTCGGTCCTTTTGGTAGCTGCCCTGGTCAAGCCGACGTTTTCCGTCCCGTTCATGTGGATTGCCTTCTTTCGCGGAGGGATCCGTCCCGCGCTGCTGATCTCGGGGCTTTACGCGGCGCTTACCGTCGCGGCGTCGGCCTTTCAAGACGCCTCCATCCCGGCGCTGGTGCAGGGATGGCTCGGCCAAAGCGGGAATGTCGAGTTCAACACCGCCCACGCGAACATTCACACCTGGCTCGGCGGGGCGGGACTCGAGCAATACCTGCTGCCCGGATCGCTCGTCGTGCTCCTGGCGTTCGGCGCATGGACCTGGTGGTACCGCCGGGGGGACATCTGGATCCTTCTGGCGGTTGCCGCCATTGTCTCGCGCTTCTGGTCGTACCACCGCTGGTACGACGACATCCTCATGCTCATCCCCTTGAGCGCCCTGTTGCGGATGATCGCCGGCGAGCGCGCCGCAGGCGGTACGGACCGGGTGGCCATGGTTCTCGTGGCGCTGATCTGGGCGTTCGGGATCGCACCGGCTCAAGTGCTTTCCGCGCCTCCCCCGTGGAGCGACATCTTCAAGATTGCCAAGACCACGACCTGGCTGGCGACACTGGGACTGCTGCTCGTGCGCGTGCGCCCGCGAGCCGTCCAGTGAGCCTGGCCGGCCGGTTGGGGGCGCGCTGGCCGACCCCGCTGCTGCTCGTCGTCCCGCTCACGCTCCTGGCCGGCGCATACGCGTGGCTGGCCCTCGAGCACGGAACCTGGACCTTGTGGCGAGTCGTCGTTCACGAGAGCGGCCGCTACACCCTGGGCCAGACCGTTTTCTTCTTCCGCCATTTTCTTCGGGAGGTGCCGGTCGACGTCGCGATGGGACTCTTCTGCGCCGCGGCCGTTCGGTCCGCCGACCTCAATGCACGGCGGCGGCCGTCCGCGGGCGCGGCCGCGCTCCTGGCCCTTGGCATCGTTGCGCTGGCCTTCGCGCTGGCGGCGGGAGAAGAAGGCTCCCGCGAGGCCATCCGGGACTTGTTGCAGTTCCGAACCCGCGAGGACGACGCGGTCTACGGAGCGCACTGGAATTTCCACCTGCTGAGCACGGTCTGGTTCGGTGCCGCGGCGTACGCGGCCGCCGGTATCTGGGCGGGCCGCAGCGGCATCGTCCGGCCCACTGGTTCCGCGCGTACCCTGCTGGCCGCCGCCTGGGGCTGGGTTGCCTTGCTCACCGTCGTGTTTGGTGTGCAGGAGGAGGTATTCACCTCCGCGCGTTACATCGGGCACCAGGCCCGCGAAATTCTCACCCACGGACTGATCACGCTGCCGTTGACCATTGCCCTGGTGCGGTGGGTCACCGGCCGGCGGGCCCACCCCGGCACCGGCGCGACGCCGATGACGCGTCCCTCGCTTGCCGTGCAGGCAGCGGTCTGGATTGCGATTATCGGGATCCCTATCTTCCTCGTCGTCGCGTTTCGCGGCGCGGATTTCGCCGCGACGGCGCAGCTTCAGTCGGCATTCGCCGGCGTCGTGGCGGCCCACGTCTTCGAGCACGCGCTCGACGTGGTGCTGGTGATATTGGTGGCCCTAGCGGCTGCCGGGACCGGTTCCGCCCGGACGGCCGAGCACCCGGTTCAATAGCGCTCGCAGATCCACGTCATAGGCGCCGGCCGGCGCGCCCCACGCTTCGAGCAACGTGGTGCGCGGCAGGTCGTAGAGCCTGCTCCTGAAGTCCGTCCGTGGCGGCGAGCGACGCTCGCGCTGCCACAGTTGCAGATCCCGAACATAGAGCGCGGCAATCGTGTCCGCGGCGAGCGGCGTCAGATCCGCCGGTGCTGGCAGGGCCACCGGGAGCACCACGTAGTTTGCGGGACTGTCGCCGGGTGCGCCGCGACGGGCGTAGTGCACCTGGACCCACGCGTGGCCGATGCGCTCGTGCGCGGGGTCGGAGCCGGTTTGCCAGCTGGGGAACAGGGAGTCGAGCACCCGCCGCCCCTCGAACGCCTTCCGATAGCCGGCGAAGCCGGCTCCGTATTCACCGATGCGGTAGTCCGTCTCGGCCCCGATGGCGCGCATCGAGCGATCCACCGCCAGGGTGCGAGGAAGGCTCAGGACCAGCCCCACCCCTCCGGCCGCCGCCGCAGCCATCAGGTTCCGGCTCGGTGACCGCGCCAGCGCCACCCGCCAGAGCACCGCGAGTGGAATCAGCATGGCCGGGATGAAATGGTGCGGTGCCGTGAAGGCGATCACGTAGAAGAAGGCAAAGTACCCGACGCTCGCCACCGAAAGCGCCCGGGCGGACGCATCCTGGCGCCGCCAGGCCAGCAGCGCGAGCGCCGGCAGGAAGCCCGAAGGAACCACCAGGAACACGAAGCGCTGCAGGTCCGTGAAGCGGAGGAAGCGCAGCCGGTGCCCCAGGGCTCCGCTGTCCTGCTCAAAACTGAGCCCGGCGAGCGGACCCACGATGTGCTCAAACGCCGCGCCCGCCGCGAGGCACCCGAGCAGCCCGGCGGCGATCCACGCCAGCCGGCGCCACTCGCGCGGGGCCGCGATCAGCCAGCCGAGTCCGAGCAGCACCAGCCAGAGGAGCATCGTGGGTCGGGTGAAGAATCCGAGCAGCGTGCATACAGCAAAGCCCGGACCATCGCGAGTGAACCACGCCAGCGTCGCGCCCGCGAGGAAGGAGGCCGCCAGAAGATCGATGGCGCCCGGGGAGGCCATGTCCGCCGAATAGACATGGTACGAGGCGTTGTAGACGATCGTCACGATCACTGCCGCCAGCCCCAGCGCGAGCGCGGCCTCCTCACCCCCCTGCAGCCGCCGCGAGGCGCCCAGCTCGGCCAGCGCAACGAGCCCGGCGAACAGGACCGGCAGCACCAGCATGACCGGGAGGCGCGCGGCCGCTTCCACCGGACCGATCAGGGCGATGAACCAGTGGACCGGGAACGCCTCGGTAAGCATGCCCAGGCCGATGCCCGCCGCCCGTCCGTTCGGCATGAGGGGGAGCGAGTGGCTGAACAGCGACCGTCCGGTGCTGAATGCCTCGAGACCGTCCGGGTTGAAGTCCTGCCAGCAGAGGACCGGGAGCAGAATCGTGGCGGCAAGAGCGGGGAGGGCGACCAGCCACGCGAGCCGTCGCCGGTCTTCGGCTGGCCAGGACACGTCGCGCCGGCGATGCCGGCGTGCCGCGAGCAGCAGCCAGCAAACTGCCCCGGTGCCGATCAGCAGGAGCACCACGGCGCGAGGGGAGCGCTCGGGGATCCAGGCGCTTACCAGCACGTGCACCAGGATCTGGACCACCATGCTCAGGGCGAAAGCTTCGACGACCAGTGGTGCGAGTGAAGTGGCCGGTCGGCGGAGGAGGGCCAGACAAATCCCGGGGAACACGATGACGAAGAGGGTCGCGAGCACGACCGCCGGCCACAACAGGTACAACAGCGCCGCGTGGGCCGGGATGAAGTACGGATGGGGCGGCAGGGGTCCGGGGTAGAGACCGGCGATCCGCTCGCCCAGGCCCCCCGCGGCGAGCGCAAGTCCCGCGCACCCCGCGAACGCGGCCCCGAGCCGGACTACCGCGCGCGTCCC
>JAXIPC010000170.1:0-7659 GCA_045403135.1 Gemmatimonadales bacterium
CCGCAGGGCGCCACCCGCGCGGCGCAGCAAGCAGACCTCAACTACAAGGCGAGTCCCTTCCCTGCCGGCACCGGCTGTAACACCGGCTCCACGGTATGCAAGCGGTACTTCGCCAACCGGCCTTCGGGAGATGATGCCGCCGCGTCGCCGGTCTGGGGGCGGTCCAACTACAACCACATCCGGCACTGGAGCTGGCGCACTTCCGGCTCTGGCACCCAGGCCGCGAACGGGCCCTTCCCGTTCTTCGTCCGGGCCGAGCTCGACTTGCTCGCGGCGGAAGGCAAGTATCGCAAGGGAGATTTTGCCGGTGCTGCGGCGCTGGTCAACATTTCGCGCACTCGGCAGCCGTCGTTCCCCACCACGGCGAGCCCCACCACGCCGGTGGTGGCAGGCGCGGGCCTCCCGGCCATTACCGCGTTCGATGCCACTTCACCGGTCCCGGGAGGCGACAGCTGCGTTCCCCGGGTTCCCTCGGGCGCCAGCGCGAATGGCGGCGGCACCGTTGCCTGCGGCAACCTGTGGGAGGCTCTGAAGTGGGAAAAGCGGATGGAGACGGCGTACACCCACTTCATGGCGTGGTTCCTCGACAGCCGCGGTTGGGGTGACCTGGCCGAGGGCACGCCAATCGACTGGGCCGCCCCTTTTCAGGATCTTCAGGCCCGTGGGCGCATCGGCCCGCAGATCTACAGCACCGGCACCGCGGATGGTTACCACCGAGCGCCCGCGAGTACCTACGGCTGGTAGGAGAATGCCTTTGCAGGTCCGATTGATCGGTATTGCCGTCGTCTCCCTGGCGGGTTGCTATACGCTGAAACCCGCCGGGGGAGTGATGCCGGAAGTAGGCACGAAGGTGGCCTTCGCGGTGAACGACGCCGGCCGGGTGGCGCTGGGTGGCTCCATGGGGCCCGAGATCGCCCAGGTCGAAGGCCAGCTTCTGGAAATGGACAGCGCCAACTACCTGCTCGCCGTGTCCAGCGTCCGGACCATACGCGGTGACGAGCAGGTGTGGAACGGTGAGCAGGTCCGTCTCAAGCCTGAACATGTGGCGTACACGTACAAGCGCGCCTTTTCGGTGGGTCGCTCGATCGGCTTGGGTGTGATATCGGTGGGCGGCTTCGCGGCGATCATTGCCAGCCGGTCGCTCCTCGGTTTCGGCAGCACCGAAGGCCCGGGAGTCGACGACACCGCTCATACTCGTCTCATTCGGCCGTGACCCCGGGTCCGGCACTCAAAACATCCACGGAGTCTCCAATGCGACGCATTACTCATTTCACGGTGTTGTGCCTTGCCGTCGGCGCCGTGAACGCGTGCAGGCCGGAAGAGGTCATCACGACCGAGGACATCCCGACCGCGGGCGTGCGCTTTATCCACGCGGTCCCCGATACCGGGGCCATGGATATGCGGCCGGTGGACATCGTGGAAAACAGCACCTTCTACAACGTGACGTTCCGGAGCACGGCCCTCATATTCTACAAAAACGCGCGGGCGGGCTCCCGGCACTTCAAAGTCTTCCGCAGCGACACCATTGCGGCGGTGGCGTCGACGGTGGTGTGGGACACGACGTACACCCTCGAGGCTGGGCATCGCTACACCTTCATTCTCTGGGGCTTCTCCCGGCCCGGCTCGTCTCCGGCCATGAAGCTCGACATCATCGACGACAATCCGGCGGACCCCGGAACCGGAGTCGGCCTGCGCCTGGTCAACGCGGCCGCCGGGCTTGGGGCAATCGACGGGAAGCAGTATCCCTCCGCGGGAGCCCCTGGCGGCACGCCGGATTGGCCTAACGTCGCGGAGCTCTCCGCCTCGGCCTACGTCGCGGCCCCGGTCGGCGCCATCAAGTACAACGTGACGCCTGCCGGCGGTGGCGCGGCTCTGTTCACCGACCCCACGGCGCTCGCGGGTACGCCGGCCACGGTTCTGCTCGACGCGACTCCCGGAACTACGGTCGCCGGATCGGCCGTGAGCGGCTTTGTGTTCCCGCGCTCAGTGGTCTCAAGCCAAGCTACCAGCCCCACCAACTTCACGACCCCGGGTATCATCTTCCTCTGGGACCGCCGGCCGCCCAGGCCGGCCGGGCTCTAGCGCCGAGGCGGGTATGGAGTCAGGGCCACCGGGAGCCACCCGGTGGCCCTTTCTCTTTGCGGGTGCATGGAGGCCATCCTGAGCCTTCGGCCCCATTTCATCGCGCCGCTTCCCCTCCGCTCCTCCGACGCCGCCCCGAACGGACTCGGCCCCGGACGCCTCAGGTCTATGTCGACGGCAACTTTTCCGGCGGCCTGGACGTCTTACGAAGTATCCTCGCCGAGAACGTGGAAGAGGTGCGGGGCCATTCTGGTGAAGCTGCATAAGGAACCGAGGCCGTTACCGGAGGCGGACTATGACGACAGCACGATGGGGAATGGCGGCATTTGTCGTGGTTGGGGCCGGGCTCGCTCTCGTTCCGGACCAGGCGTTGGCCCAGAAGAAGGACCGCAACACCATCACCCGGGAAGAAATCGAGAAGTCCCCCCAGAAGAACCAGGATATCCTCCAGGTGATTCGAAGCCTGCGGCCGCACTTCCTGGCACCCCCGCGAGGCACCCGAAGCCTGGGGTACAGCGCCCCATTCCCTACGGCGGTTTACATCAACGGGACCAGGGCAGGCGAGCTCGACGCCTTGAAATACCTCATGGCGGCGGACGTGATGGAGGTTCGCTACCTCGAGCCCGCCAAGGCGATGGACGAGTATGGCCAGGATCACAACGGAGGCGTCGTGCTCGTTAAGCGGATGGAGGGGATAAAGCCTGGCGTGAAGCCGCCTGCTTCCCCCTAACTCCTGATCACCCCCGGGAACTTGCCTGGGTCCGCCGCATAACCTGGAAACACCGCTCCCAGGTCTCGCGCGCCAAGGTGCCGGGTGAGGATCTCGCCGAAGAGATCGCGGAAATCGGTAGTGACCGCGACGTCACGGCCTTCGTAGCGTTCGGTCTGCCCTAGCCCAGGCCACCGCCCCGCAATTCGCTTCCCGTTGACGGTTCCGCCCAGCACTAGCATGGCCGTCCCATGGCCGTGATCGGTGCCGCCGGTGCCGTTCTCTCGCACCGTCCGCCCGAATTCCGACATGGTGAGTACGCAGACTTCACTCATCCGCTCCCCCAGGTCGGTGGCAAAGGCTGCCAGCGCCTGTCCCAGCTCCGCCAGCCGCTGCGAGAGTTGCCCCTGCTCGTTGCCCTGATTCACGTGAGTATCCCAACCGCCCATATCCGCGAAGGCGATTTCCAGGCCGAGCCCCGCCTTGATGAGCTGGGCGATCTGCGCCAGGCTCTGGCCCAGACGGCCCTGCGGGTAGCCGGCGCCGTTCTCGATGGTCAGGGCCGCGGGGTTGGCGGTCTTGAGCATTCGGATGGCCTCGAAGCTCTCCTCCGCCGAGGTGGCCAGGAGCCCGGTTGCGGCGCCCTGGTAGAGCGCCTCGAAGGCACGGGTGAGCCTCTCGCTCCCGCCGGATCGCTCGCCCATGCCGAAGGCCCGCAGGTCGTCGATCGCCAGGGCCGGGGCGGTGCCGGCCATGATCCGGGGCAGCTGTGGCCCGAACGCCACCGCCCGGAACGGGGTGTCGGTGTGCTCGCGCGCGTTCTGGCAGTACCGGTTGGCCCACCCGTCGGTGGTGGACTTCACTCCCGGCGTGCCCGATTCCATGTAGTCCTGGGCGTCGAAGTGCGAGCGGGTGCCATCGGGCGAGCCGACCGCCCCGATGGCCGCGAGGCTTCCGCCGTCCCAGAACGGCTTGAGCGGTGCGAGCTGGGGGTGGAGGCCGAAATGGCCGTCGAGATCCACCACCGCGGAGCGCGGGATCGCGATGCGGGGACGCTCCCGATAGTACTGAACGTCGCCGTGGGGCACGATCATGCTCAGACCGTCGACCGCGCCGCGCTGGAACAGGCAGACCAGGGTTCGGCGGCTGCTGCCCTGGGTGGGCCGACCCCCGGTGGCATAGGCAGCCCGGCTCAAGAACAGCGGATCGAGCCCGAAGCTCACCAAGCCCAAAGCACCGCCCCGAATGAAGGTCCGCCGGGTTATTGACATGCGCTCTCCATTGTTTTGCTTAGCCTCAGAGCCTCTTAGCCTCTTGGCGTCTTACTGCCTCTGAAACTCCGGCCCGCCGATCGCCAGCCCGACGGCTAGGGCGCGCGCCATCGCCGGGTTGGGCAGGTCCGCGATCTGCTCCAGAATCACCTTTCTGGTGTCGCGCGACATCTTCCCGCCCAGAATCAGCCGGTCCACCGCGTCCACCAGGGCGCCATGGTCGCCCGAGGCGGGAAACACGGCGTCGAGGTCCACCGTCACCCCGGGCAGCCGGTTCGCGGCGAGCTGGACCGCCAGATTCATCCGGTTGAGCAGCGCCCCGCTGTTGACCCAGTCGTCCTGCCGCTCCGGATAGCCGTTGGGCGCCGTGTGCAAATAGAGCGGCTGCCCCAGCCGGGCGACTGCCTGCGCCAGCCGCGCGGTGGTGTCGGGAGCTCCGCCCACGGCGCGGACCGCGCTGGTCACGAACTCGAGCGGGGTCTTGATCTTGGCTCCGACGTTGCTGGCCGCCCAGAAATCGGGCGAGCGGAAGATCGCCCGGAGCACCTCGCGGATGTCGCCCTGCGAGCGCTTCCAGGCCCGTACGGCGTCGTCGACGCATCCGTCGGGCGGAACATCATTGACGAATCGAGCGCACAGCTTTCCGCTCACGAAGTGGCTGGTGCTGGCGTGCTCCGCCAGCATCGTGAGCAGGCTCTCGCCTTCCTCCTCGCCGTGTCCCGCGGGAAACTCGACGCCCAGCACCGTCTTCCCGCCGCGGTCGTGGGCCCAGCCGTGGAAGGCGAATCCGCCGCCCTGAAGGGGCCGGTCGACGCTCCAGCCGGTCAGCACCCGCGCCACCTCGGTGACGTCGTGCTGGGTGTAGCCACCGTCGACGCCGAGAGTGTGAAGCTCCATGAGCTCCCGGGCATAGTTTTCGTTCAAGCCGGTCGGCATTCGCTGCTGGACGGCTTGACGAAGCGAATCGGCTCGTCGCGCGCCCAGCCGGCCCGGCCGGCCGAGCGGTCGTCGGCGATCGAGCTGGGGCGGCCGCGAGCCCGGCGCCACGCTCATGGCGTTATCGAGGTACACCATCATGGCCGGACTCTTGGCGGTGGCCACCAGCAGGCGCTCGAAGCTGCCCAGCGCGTTCTTACGAATGGTTCGTTCGACATAGTCGGGCAGGTACACCCGGTCGAGATTCTTGCCGTAGAAAACGTTGAAGTGGTTGGACCAGAAGTCGGCCATCACTTCGGCGAGCTGATGATCGGAGCGCGCCGCCCGCATCACGACCAGTTGTTGCAGCTCGCCGCCGATCGCCCGCATCGCCCGCGCCTCGGGAGGCGGGTTGCGCATCCGCTCCCGCGGCGACATGGAGCTGTCCGCGGCCGCGTTTCGCCTCTCGGTCCGCCGCGCCTGCTGCACCCGCACGTAGGTGGTGAGCAGCTCCTCCGGCGTGGTGTTCAGCACGGCGAATTGCTGGCGCAGGCCGCTCAGGGAGGGATCGTCCACCTGCGCCACCCCGAGTTGGCGGTCGATCCAGGCGAGCACCCCTTCCCGGGCGATCCGGTCCACCAGGCCGGGCGTGGCGCCGTATCCCAGGCGGTTGACGACATGGTACGCGCTGTCGCGCGAGCTCATCGCGGTCTGCTGTGCCGCCATCGGGGGTGCGATCACCATGGCGAGCGCGGCAAGGAAGTATCGTTGGGTCATGGTGTCCAAGACGGCGGCAATCTTACGGCGTTAAGTGCGTCGAGTACAACTTTGTTGCATAAAGTACTTGACAATGCCGATCCATAGGTTAGATTTAGACCAATGCCAGCCGCCGGCCGACCTGCCCGAACTTCGCCTGACCCCATCCCGCTCCACAACCGGGCGATCGAGGATCTCACCTTCATCCGTGACACCATGGAGCGGGCCGGAACTGTCACATCGGTGCCAGGATGGGGCGGGGTTGCCATGGGGGCCACCGCCCTCATCGCCAGCTGGATCGCGGCCCGGCAGGCCTCTGGGGCCGAATGGCTGGCGGTCTGGCTGGCGGAGGCTGTGCTGGCGCTCGCCATCGGCGGGGCGGCCATGGTCCGGAAGGCTGACACCACCCGAACCCCCCTGTTCACCAGGGCAGGCAAGCTGTTCGTCCGCTCCTTCGCGCCACCGGTACTCGCCGGCGCGGTTCTCACCCCCGTGTTCTATCAAATCGGCCTGACCGGCCGGCTTCCCGGCCTGTGGCTCTTGCTGTATGGCGCCGGGGTGACCGTGGCCGGCGCTACCTCGATCCGGGTCATCCCGATCCTTGGCATGAGCTTCATGGTGCTCGGCACGCTGGCGTTTCTGGCGCCCGCCTCGTGGGGCAATGTGCTCATGGCGTCGGGGTTCGGCGGCCTGCAGATCGGATTTGGCCTCCTGATCGCGAGGAAGCACGGTGGCTAGGCGCTCCGCGGCACGGGCCCGCCCTCCGGAGCCCCGCCCGGAGCGGCTCGCCGCGGTTTCGGGCGAGGCGCCCCGTGCGTCACTCGACCTCGACCGGCTGATCCACGAGCGGGTCCGGCTGGCTATCGTCAGCGCGCTCGCCGTAAACCAGGCGCTCACCTTCAACGAGCTCAAACACCTCCTTGGCACCTCAGACGGCAACCTGAGCGTGCACGCGCGCCGGCTGGAGGAGGCGGGCTACCTCGACTGTACCAAGTCCTTCGAGGGACGTGTCCCCAAGACGGAGTTCCGGTTGACCGGCACCGGGCGCGCGGCGCTGGAACGCTATCTGGCGCACATGGAAGGCCTGATCCGGTCGACCCGTGGCCATTCCTGACCTTTTTTTTGAGGAGTAACTTTGTGATACAAAGTGGTTCACTCCACGCAGCGATCATTATGGACGGCAACGGCCGCTGGGCCGAGCGGCGCGGGCTCTCCCGCACCGCCGGTCACCGGGCCGGGGCGCGCGCCGTTGAAGCTGCGATCGAGGCCGCACCCCGGGCCGGGATTGGTGTCCTGACTCTCTACGCATTCTCCAGTGACAACTGGGGCCGGCCGATGCCCGAGGTGGCGGCGCTCATGCGGCTGTTCCGGAACTACCTCCGGAGCCGGCGGGCCCGCGCCGTCGCGAATGGCGTGAGGCTCGAGGTGATCGGCCGGCGTGACCGGCTCCCCGCCTCAGTGCTCGCCGAGATCGCCGAAACCGAGTCCGCCACTCGCGCCGGAACGCGGGTCCGGGTGCGTCTGGCGGTCGACTACTCTGCCCGGGACGCCATCCTGAGAGCGGCGGCCCGCATGGGTGAAGCCCCCGGCCCCCCCACTCGCGAGCGGTTCGAAGCGATGCTCGCGAGTGTCGACCACGGTGCCCCCGGCGTGCCCCCGGTGGACCTCCTGTTGCGCACCGGGGGGGAGCAGCGGCTCTCCGATTTCCTGCTCTGGGAATGCGCCTATGCCGAGCTCTTTTTTCTCGGCACGATGTGGCCCGACTTCACCGCGCAGGAGCTCGATCAGGTCCTGACCGAGTTTCGAGGCCGGGAGCGGCGATTCGGCGCCATTCCCGCTCGACCAGCCGCGCGAATCCCTCTCAGACTTTCCCGCTGACCTCGGAGACACCACCATGCTCCCCCAGCTTTTCAGCGCGGTTCTCCT
>JAXIPC010000168.1:0-5183 GCA_045403135.1 Gemmatimonadales bacterium
GCCGCGGGCCACACCGCGCCGTGTCCCATGCTGAGCGAACGGTCCAGCAACAGGACCACGCTTCTGCTGGGTTCGGTCGTCACCGGCGCGGTCGAGCGCCCCAGGAAGGGTCGCGCGAAGGCCGCGACCAGCAGGGCCACCACGGCCGCGCGCAGCAGCAGCAGCATCCAGTCGGTGATCCGGCGGCGGTGCGAGGTGCGGATCGGAATCCGCCGCAGGAACATCAGCGAGGGGAATCGGTGCGGCCGGTCTCGTTCGCGATGCCGAAGGTGAAACAGAATCGGCAGCGCCAGCGCCGCGAACCCCGCCAGGAAAGCCGGAACCAGGAAGTTCATCAGCGCACCCGGCTCGCCGCCAGGCGGCGCTCGAGATAGGTGTGCAGGGCTCGATCGAGGGGCTGATCGGTGGTGAGCCCTATGTAGTCGGCGCCGTCCCGGCCCATTCGCCTGGCCAGGTCGGCACGGTGCGCCGCCACTTCGGCCTGATACTTCTCCCGAAGTGCCTCGGGGCGGAGCGGCAAGCGCTCGGCGGTTTCCGCGTCTTCGAAGGTGACCGCGCCCTCGCCCGGCAGATCGCGCTCGGCGGGATCGAGCACGTGGAACAGGATCACATCGTGACCCCGCGCCCGGAGCGCCCCGATTCCCTGTTGCACGTTGGCGGGATCCTCGTAACAGTCGGAGACCACCACTACGATGCCGGCTCGAGTGGAAAGCCGCGCCGCGCGCTCCAGCACGGTGGGGAGCCGGCCCATTCCAGCGGCCTTGGCGCGCCCCAGGGTATGGAGAATCAGGCGCAGGTGGCGGGTCGAGGGGGGCACGACTTCCAGGATGTCGCCCGCGAAGGTGACCAGGCCGACCCGGTCTCCCTGATGCTGGGAGAGCCAGGCCAGCGATGCCACGAGGAAGCGGCCATAGTCGAACTTGGTGACCGGACCGGTGCCGAAGTCCATCGAGCCAGAAGCGTCGAGCGCGAACGTCACCCCGGCGTTGGTATCGGCCTCGTACTCCTTGACGTAGTAGCGGTCGGTGCGCCCGTACACCCGCCAGTCGATCCGCCGGATGTCATCGCCGGGCTGATAGGCCCGATGCTCGGCGAAGTCGAGCGAGAGACCGACCCGCCGAGACCGGTGCAGCCCGTGCATGAAGCCATCCACGACGTTGCGCGCCAGCAGGGCCAAGTCGCCGATCCGCGCGAGCAGCGCGGGGTCGAGAAAGCCGGCGGGCGCGGACGCGGTCATGCTCGCTACATCCCCGACCGCGGCACCGGGACCGTGGCCAGCAGTTTTTCGGTGAGTTGATCGGTGGTCACCCGCTCCGACTGCGCCTGGAAGTTGAGCAGCAGGCGGTGTCGGAACACCGAGGGCGCCAGGGCGCGAATGTCGTCGAAGCCGACGTGGGCCCGCCCTTGCAGCAGCGCGCGGGCCTTGGACCCGAGGACCAGCGCCTGCGCCGCGCGCACGCTCACCCCGTAAGACACGAATTGCCTGATGAAGTCGGCCGCGCCGGGCTCCCCGGGACGGGAGAGCCGGCCCAGCTTGACCGCATAGTCGACGATCGGATCCGCCACCGGCACCCGGCGCACCAGCCGCTGGAACGCGAGGATCTCCTCCCGGGACACCACCGGCCGGATCGCCTCGGGCGGGGCCGTGGTGGTGGCGCGCACGATCTGTCGTTCCTCCGTTTCCGGCGAGTAACTCATCATCACCTCGAAGAGAAACCGGTCGAGCTGCGCCTCGGGCAGGGGATAGGTGCCTTCGAGCTCGATCGGGTTCTGGGTGGCGAAGACGAAGAACGGCGGCTCCAGCTCGTAGGTCTTCCCCATAACGGTGACCCGGTGCTCCTGCATGGCTTCGAGGAGCGCGGCCTGGGTCTTGGGTGGTGTCCGGTTGATTTCATCGGCCAGCACGACATTTGCGAATACCGGCCCCCGCATGAAGACCAGGTGGCGCCGGCCGGTGGCGGGATCGTCCTGGATCACGTCGGTGCCGGTCACGTCCGAGGGCATGAGGTCGGGCGTGAACTGGATCCGGGAGAACTTCAGGTCGAGCGCGCGGGCGAGGGAATGCACCAGCAGCGTCTTGGCCAGGCCGGGCACGCCCACGATCAAGCAGTTCCCGCCGGCCAGCAGCGCCACCAGGGATTGTTCGATCACGGCGTCCTGTCCCACGATGATCTTCCTGAGCTCGTCCTGGATGCGGCCGCGGGCCTGCGACAGCCGCTCGGCCAGGGTGCCGTCGTCGAGGTGGTCGAGCTCTCTGGGTGAGGAAGCGAGCGTCACGCGGCGTCCTTTCCGATCAGTGGGAGAAAGCGTAGATGAGGTAGTTCACGCCCAGCTTGTAGGCCTCATTGGTGAGGTCGATGGGGATCATGCCGGTGGCCGAGTACTCCCAGTACTCGCTCACGTCGTAGTTGTAGTTCACGATCGCCATCATCCGCTTGGTGGGATCGTTATCCTCGAAGATGCCGTAGAACTCGCCCTGACTGTTGTCATTGATATCAGTGAACTTCTCCAGCGTGGTGATCCGGTAGAACGAGTCGAAGATGGGATGGGTGGCGTCGAGCCGGATGATCCGGGCTTCCGGCAGCACCCGCTTCATCTGGGTTTCGAAATTGTACCAGTGGTTGCCGTCGAAGTCGTCGAAGAGCAGAAATCCGCCCTTGAGCAGGTAGTTCCGCATCCCGGTTACTTCGGCGTCGGTGGGCAGCCAGAACCCCGCCTCGCAGATGTAGGCGAAGGGAAACTTCATGAGTTCGGGATCGTCCGCCGACAGGATGACACTCTCGTCGGGACGGACCGCGAGCGAGGTCAGCTCCTGCACGATCTTCGGAAAGTGCCGGTCCGCGTCGGGAAAATCGTGCAGCCACGGCGGGTACCGGTACCGGAACTCCCCGCCGCCCATGCTGTACTTGATCCGGGCATACGTGAACCGGCCGTCGTACGTCGCGTTCGGCGGCAGATCGTCGACGGTCACGCCGAATCCGCGCCCCCGCTGCGCCAGCAGGATCAGCGGTGCGGCAGCGAGGCCGAGGAGCATCAGCAGGAGTTCTTTCTTGCGCTTCATGGCGTCCCTCCCTGGGGCTGCTTCCTGAGCACGAGCAAGAGCGTTTGCGCCTTCTCGAAGCCCGGCGCCGCTTCCAGCACCTGCAGGATCTCGCGCCGCGCGGCTGCCGGATCTCCGGCGCGGGCCAGCGCCCGAGCCAGCTGATACCGCGCTTCCAGCAGATCGGAGGGCGAGAGCGCTACCACCGCGCGACGCTCCCGGAGCGCCCTGGCCGGCTCATTGAGCCGATCCGCCAGATCGGCAAGCCGGGCGTGCAGCGCCGGATCGTACGGAGCGATCCACAGGATTCGCTCCAGCGCCACCGCCGCGCCTTTCAAATCGCCCAGCTCCTCGCGCAACGAAGCCTCCAGCTCGTTGGCCCCGAGCGCGGACTCGTCGAGCGCTGTGTACCGCGACAACGCAGCCACCGCCGCCGCCTTGTCCCCCCGGTCCCGCGCCAGCCGGGCCAGACCCAGCGCCGGTGCGTCCGGTCCGGCGTAAGCTGGAAACATCGCCTCGGCCCGCTCGAATGCCGCCCTGGCCTCCGCGGCTCGCTTCTGCTCCAGCAGCGAATAGGCCGCCGCCAGAGTGGTGGCGAACTCTCCCCCTGCGGGGCCGGTACCACTCCAGGGCGCGATCGCGGCGAGGGTGGTCGCAAATCGCTGCCGGAACCAGGTGGAGAACTGATCCGCGAGCGCGCTGGGCGTGGTCTGGAGCACTGAGGCAAAGACGCCCGGCGTGTCCTGGCCGTCGCGATACGCCTGCAACATCTTGACCAGCGCGGGGCGGCCCCAGCGGCCCTCGATCATTTCGCAAAGCAGCGAGGCCTGGTAGTAGCTGAAGCCGAACTCCGCCGGGTGCGAGGGTCGAACGAATCCGTCGTTGAGCCGGCTCACCGGAAGTAACCCGCCCGCCTTGAACGCGGCCAGGAATTCCGGTGCGGGATCGGCGCCCCAGCCCGGCCGAGCCCGTCGCTCCTCCAGCACGGAGAGGCCTTCGGAAAACCACCGCGGCACCCGGTGCGCCGAGAGCCCCAGGGTGAAGGTGTGCGTCAGCTCGTGCCACGCGGTGCTCCCCCAGTTGAACGAGCCCGGGTCGCGCGCGGAGGGCGCGTCCATCACCAGCACCGTGCCGAAGCTCACACCAAGCACGGGGCCGAGCCCGGCCAGGCCCACGGTGCGCACCGAGAAATCGGCGTGCCGGCGGTACAGCTCGATCCGGATCGGCGTCGTGGGCCGGTATTCGTAGCGTGCCGCGAGCGAATCGTAGGCTTCCTCGAGCAGCGGGCCCAGGTACGTGGCGAGCAGATCGACTTCAGCGGCGGGGGCCACGATCTGGAAGCGTCGAGTGGACACGGAGCGGAACTTCTGGAGCTCGTCCAGCAGGTCGAGGGTGTTCTTGTACCAGACGTGGAAGGGGTCGCGCTCGAACGCGCGGGTGAGATGGGCCCGGCCGTTGTCCATCCTTCCCAGCCGAAGCTCGTTGATGCCCAGCACACCGAGCGCCCGGGACGACGCCGAATCGAGCGCCACTGCCTCGCGGCCGAATCGCTCCGACTCGGCGTAGCGGCGGTGACGGGAGACCGCCTCCGCCACATCGGCGTAGAATTCGGCCGGCCGCGGATTCACCGCGGCCGCGCCGGCGCGCGCCCGCATGAAGCCGGTGGAATCGTCCCGCAGCCAGGCGGTGGCGCCCAGCATGGCCCAGGCCTCGACCGCGGAGGAATCGGCTGCCAGCGCGCGTCCCGCCGCGATCGCCGCGGAGTCGTATTGCTCCGCGTCCAGGTGTTGCCGGGCCAGCAGCGTGTGCGCCGGCGCCAGCGTGGGGTTTGCGGCGAGGCTGGCACGCACGGCCGCCGTCGTTCCGGGACTGCCCTCGAAGGACAGCACCTGCGCGACTCCGAGGAGGGCCCGCGGGTTCTTCGGCTCCAGCCGGAGGGCTTCGCGGTAGCTGGCCCGGGCGTCGGGAGCGTTGTACTTGTCGAGGAAGAGATCGCCCAGCCGAATCCTGGGCTCGATCAGGCCGGAGTCGGCCGCCACCGCGGCGTCGAAGACGCGGAGCGCCACGCGGAGGGCCTGCGCGTCGTCCCGGCCCAGCACGACGTAGGCCCTTCCCGCCGCGACCAGGTCGCCGGCCGGCCAGC
>JAXIPC010000120.1:0-5688 GCA_045403135.1 Gemmatimonadales bacterium
CACGTCCCGGTGACCCAGCAACTCCTGCACAGTCCTGATGTCGTACCCGGACTCCAGGAGGTGGGTCGCGAACGAATGCCGCAGCGAATGACAGGTCACCCGCTTCGCTATCCCCGCCCGGCGCGCCCCCTCCCGAATCGCTCGCTGCAGCACGGACGGGTCGAGATGGTGCCGGCGCCGGATCCCGGTCCCTCGCTCGACATAAGTGCGCGTAGCCGGGAACACCCACTGCCAGACCCACTCCCGGCCTGCCCCGGGCAGCTTCCGGTCGAGCGCTCCGGGTAGAACGACCTCCCCGGCCCCGCGCGCGAGATCGCGATCGTGCAGTGCCTTCACCCGCGTGAGATGCATGCGGAGCGCGGCCCGCAGCCGGGCGGGGAACACGGTTACCCGGTCTTTTCCGCCTTTCCCCAGCCGTACCAGAATCTCACTCCGCTCGAAGTCGAGGTCTTTCACCCGGAGCTCCAAGCACTCCTGGAGCCGGAGGCCGCTTCCGTAGAGGAGCGCGGCCATCAGCCGGGGCACCCCGCCGAGTCGGCTGAGCAGCGCCTGCACCTCCCCCGTGCCCAGCACCACTGGTAAGCGACTCGGGCCACTTGGTCGGGTGAGCCCGACTATCGTCCGGAGCGACCGGCCCAGGACCTCACGGTAGAGAAACAGGAGAGCGCTAAGGGCCTGATTGTGAGTCGAGGCACTAACCTTTCGCTCCACCGCGAGGTGGCGGAGAAACCCCGCCACCTCGCCCTCGGCCATCTCCGCCGGGTGCCGGAGCCCGTGAAACCGTACGAAGCGACGGACCCAGCCGGTGTAGGCCTCCTCGGTCCGGCGGCTGAAGTGCCGGCCCCGGATAGCCCCCCGCACGGCCGACAACAGCCTGCCGCCTGGTGCTTGGGGCATCCCCTAAAGCTCGGTGGCCACGCTGCAAGCCAAGGACCCAAGAGACGCGAGTGGGATCAGAATACTGCGTCGAAAGCCCGATTCGCCCGGGCGGTCCGCAGGCGGCCGAGCGATTCCACGAAAGGAACCATAAACCGATGCTTCTCGAGACACGCGGTCGGCGACCTGCGGAGCATTCCTCATCGGCCGGAGTACGCCGGGATTATCTTTCCCGCGGCATCCTACAGGTCGAGTGAGCCAATGTCTGAGCTGATCTCCCGCCGCGCGCTGCTGGCCAGTGGTTTCAACGTCGCCGCCGCCGCAGTCGCCTTCCCGGTCCTGCTCCGCGCATCGGCGGGGATTCCCATGGTCGTCTACAAGGACCCGAACTGCGGTTGCTGCACCAAATGGGTTGGCCTGATGCGATCCGCCGGGTTCGAGGTTTCGACACGGGACACCTCCGACATGGCCTCCATCAAACGCCGCTACCAGGTTCCCGCCGCGCTCGGTTCGTGCCACACGGCACTGGTGGGCGGGTACGTGGTCGAGGGTCACGTTCCGGCCGATCTGATAACCCGTCTGCTCAAGGAAAAGCCGAAGCTGCTCGGGCTCGCCGTTCCGGGCATGCCGATGGGCTCCCCGGGCATGGAGGGCTCCTCGAAGGAAGCCTTCGACGTGGTCACCTTCGACGCCGCGGGCACGAGCACAGTCTTCGCCCGCCGCTAGGCTAGCGCCACTTCGTCAGGATCTCCTCGCGGCGAAACCGCCGAACATTGCTCGCAAAGAGCCACGCCGCGGCGGTCCCCACCAGCAGGGCACCTACCAATCCCACCAGCGGATAGGCCATCGCCGGCCGGCCCAGCACGGCCACGATCACCAGGGTGACGGGGACCACGACCAGGCCGGTGAACTGGGTGGCGCCGGGCACATCGGTGAATCGCGCCGAGACGCGGAGCCCGGCCAGGGCGGCCAGCACGGTGAGCGCGGGCGACAGGAGCAACAGCGCGACGATGTTTCCCGCGGTGGGGAGCACCAGCGTGTGCAGCCGCCACCACGCCCCGGCCAGTCCGGCAAGCATCCCCACGATCGCCGTCCCCCACGCCACCAGCATTGCAGGCCCGACCGAGGCGAAGAGCTTGGCGAGCAGCAGGTCGCGATCGCGAATCGGCGTCGCCAGGATCGGCTCCAGCGTGCGCTGCTCCTTTTCGCGCACCAGCGCCAGCGCCGCGGCGCGGGCGGCCAGCACCACCGGCATCAAGAGATAAAACACCACCAGATCGCGCAGCAGCAGCCGGGCCATGCGCTCGGAGATGGTCACCCCTGTGAGCGTCGGATCGTTGGAAACCGACTCCAGCAGCATGGTGACGGCCGGGTCGTGGGTCCGGGTGGGATCGACCAGAATCGGCAGGACCGCCAGCAATACGACCGGCAGACCCACGGCCACGACCGGCAGGATGAGATAGGCCGGCCAGATCTGCTTGTTGGAACGAACGTCCCGCAGCTCCTTGCGAAGGAACAGGAAGAGCACGTCGCGGGTCATCCGGCGTGCTCCCGGACCGCGCGGAGATAGACCTCCTCGAGGGTGGGCGCCAGCGGCCGCACCGCGAGGACCGCCGCCCCGCCGGATACCAGCTCCTTGACCACGAGCGGTGTATCGCGAGCCGGATCGGCCACGGTGACGTTGAGCACAGCACCGTCGGCAACCGAGCCAATCACGCCGGGCAGGCGCCGCAGCGCATCATTGAACGGCGCGGCAGGTCCGGCCAGTCGGATCTCGATCCGGGGCGGCGCCGCGACGAGGGAGGCGGGCGAGCCGAACGCCAGGAGCCGCTGCCGGATGATGCCGATCAGGTCGGCCAGCGCTTCGGCCTCGGCCAGGTTGTGGGTCGAGAGGAGGATGGTGCGGCCCTCCCGCTTCAGGTCGGAGATGAGATCACGGACCTCGCGGGCGCCGGCGGGATCGAGGCCCGCGGTCGGCTCATCCAGGAAGATGACCGTCGGCTCGTGCAAGACCGCGCGGATCAGCGCCAGCCGCTGCTTCATGCCCTTGGACCAGGTTCCGAAGGGGCGGTCCTTTGCCTCCCACAACTCGAGTCGCTCGAGCCAGTGCTTCGCCCTGGCCCGGAGCACCCCCCGCTCCAGGCCATAGAGACTCCCGAAAAGGATGAGATTCTCCCAGCCATTCATCCGGTCATAAAACCCCGGAGCTTCGGTCAGCAGCCCGGCGCGGGCCCGGAGCCTGGCGGCCTCGGCGTCCGTGCCGGGGAGGGAAACGCCGGAGACGACCGCGCTCCCGCTACTGGGAGGCAG
The DNA here is from genome assembly GCA_045403135.1 of Gemmatimonadales bacterium. GTDB lineage: Bacteria > Gemmatimonadota > Gemmatimonadetes > Gemmatimonadales > GWC2-71-9 > JABFSM01. The sequence goes on from JAXIPC010000120.1 coordinate 3,187, forward strand.
GAGACCGAGCAGCATTCGGATGGTGGTGGTCTTGCCGGCCCCGTTCGGGCCGAGCAGCGCGCAGAGCGCGCCCGGCGGAACCAGGAACGAGAGGTCGGAGACGGCTGGCCGACCGTCGAAGCTCCGGGACAGGCCGCGCGCCTCGATCATGCTCGCGCGGTGCGTACCTCGTGCATACCGCGCTCGATGTCGACCCGGGAGAGCAAGACCGCGCCCAGCGCGAAGAAACCGACCACGACCAGCACCGCAGCCCGCCGGGACAACCCATCGGACACGAAGCCGAACGAGGTGCCAAGAATCGTCGCCAGGCGGGCGAACATGCCCCAGAAGCCGAACATCTGGGCCGTTTTGCCGGGGGGGGAAAGCAATCCGACCACGGTGCGACTCGAGGCCTGGGTGGCGCCGATTCCGGCGCCGGCGAAGAGCCCGAGTCCGTAAAACACTTTCTTGGGATCAGAGCCGAGCGTTCCGGCCAGCGTATCGAGGAAATAGATGCCGAGGACGCCCACGATCCACCACAGCAGGGTGAGGAGCACCGTCCGCTTGGGCCCGATGCGGCTCTCCAGCCAGCCGAAGCCGAGGGCGCCGCCCGCGGCGGAGAGCTGGAGCACCAGGAACAGCATGCCGAGCTCGGCGGTGGTGAGTCGCACCTCCTCGCGGGCGTAGATCCCCACGAATTTCACGATGGCGTCGAGCCCCGCCATGTACACCATGAAGGCGCCGAGGAACTGGAAGAGGATCCGGTTCTGGCGAGCGGTCTCGACGGTCCGGCCAAATTCCCGGAGTCCCGCCTTCAGCAGCGTCAGCGCGCCGGCACGCTCGAATCCCGGCGCCGGACGGCTGCGGTTCCGCACCAGCAGAAAGGTGGGAAGCGCTGCCACGATGAAGAACGCCCCGATCGCCACCATCGCCATCTGGTTCTCGGCGATGTAGCCCGCGAGGTTCGTGGCCGGGTCGCTCCGAATGACTAGCCGGGTGGCCAGGATCACGCTGGCGAGCCCGCCGAAGTAGCCGATGCCCCAGCCGAGCCCGGAGATCTTGCCCATGGTTTCGGGCGTGGACAAGTCGGGGAGAAAGCTTCCACAGAGGGATTCGCTCAGCATCCATGTCGCGTTGCTCAGCACGATGAGCGCGATGGCGGGCCAGACGGCTCCGGGACCCACGAGCGCGAGCGCGGCGGTGCCTACCGAGCAGATGAGCGTGGTGCCGAAGAGGTAGGCCTTCTTCCGTCCGCTCAGATCACAGATGGCGCCGGCGAGGGGCGAGAGGACCAGCGCCAACAGAGTCGAGAGGATGATCGCGATGGACCAATAGGAATCCCGGATCGCGGAGCCGGCCGGCACGATGTAGCCCACAAAAAAGGCCGAGTACACCACCGTCACGACCACCGTGGTGTAGCTCGAATTCGCGAAGTCGAACATCGCCCAGCCGAAGATCTCCCTCTTGGTGACGGGCGGTGCTGTCATGGGGCCTCGCGAAAGAGGCTAAGACGCTAAAGCGGCTAAGAGGCTAAGAGGCTAAGTGGCTAAGTGGCTAAGGCGCAAGGACGCAAGGACGCAAGCAAGCGGGGGCTATATTCTTCGGCCCCATGGACTCCACCCCCTGGCACCCACGGCGCATTCTCGTCTCCCACACCCTGCATGAGGGCCTGGGCGACTACCTCCTGGCTCGCCGCCCCGACCTCGAGATCCGGGCGCGCGACGCCGCAGAGATCACCGGGCCGGACGTCGAGTGGTCCGAGGTACTGGTCGGGTTCCGGCCTCCGCGCGAAGGCCCGTGGCGAACGCTGCGCTGGATCCACTGCATCGGCGCAGGGGTGGACGCCTTTGCTTTTCGAACCGGACTTTCGCCGGATACGCTGCTGACCCGCACCTCGGAAGACTTCGGTCCCCAGATCGGCGAATACTGTCTAGCGCGGACCTTTGCGGTGACTCAGCGCCTCCGTCAGCTCCAGTCGGAGCAGCAGGCCCGGAGCTGGAAACCGAAACATCCCGCGCAGCTCCGGAATACGAGAGTGGTCATCGTCGGCACCGGCGCGGTGGGACGGGGGATCGCCCGGGCTTTTCTGGGTGCGGGGTGCCTGGTGGACGGTGTCTCGCTCTCTGGCACCGAGAAGGAGCCGTTCGGGGCGGTCCGGTCCATCGGGGAGTTCGAGGAGGCGGTGCGGACGGCACGGTGGCTGGTGCTTGCCTGCCCGCTCACCGAGGAGACGTTCCATCTGCTGGACCGGCGGCACCTGGCGCAGTGCGATGGAGCCTACCTGATCAACGTAGGACGGGGTCCGCTGGTGCAGGAGGACGCCCTGCCAGAGGCGCTCGACCAGGGCTGGCTCGGCGGAGCGGCGCTCGATGTTTTCGAGACCGAGCCGCTGCCGGCCGACTCGCCCCTCTGGTCGCGGCCCGAGGTGACCATCTCCCCTCACATCTCCGGGCTGACCACGATCCCCGGCGCGGGGGACGGCTTCCTGACCTGCCTTGCGGAGGTCGAGGCGGGGAGCCGACC
>JAXIPC010000080.1:0-20955 GCA_045403135.1 Gemmatimonadales bacterium
TCCGGTGGCCGCCCCTTGGCTCCGCAGCTGGGCGTGTCTCGAGGTGAAGCGGAGCGTCGCATCGGACCCGCGTATCCACACGGAGATGGGGGCGCGCAGCGGTTGACCGGCGGTCGTCCACTGTTCCACCACCGTTCGACCGTCGCCCACGACTCGTTGCCGGCTGCCCTGGCCCGTGACCGTCCACGTCGCCGGGTACCGTCGGAAAGCGCCTTCCACGGTGGGTGTGGTGCCCGTCAGGACCCAGGTATGGGTCTGCTGGTTCGCATAACCTTGCCCCTGCGCCGTCAGCTGACACTGCGCCCACCCAGCCCAGGGGCCATCGGCGGCGGTTCTGGTCTGTGTCGATCCAGGCTCCGCAATGACGGAACTGAGGATCGCGATCAGCAGCGCCTCAACTCTGGTTGCAGCGCCAGCATGAAACAGCGGCGCCGCCACGGTCCACGGATCGCGCCTCATCGGAGTTTCTCCACCCGAACCGACAGCACGTACCACCCCTCCAAGGTTGCAAACAGGACCGCCGCCGCGATCAAGCCGGTCATTCTGAGCATGAGCCATCCGCCGTGCGAAAGGTTGGAGGGAAGATGCGCGGCCTCCGTCATCGGCATTTCAGCGGGCGAACAGCGCGAAATCAGGGGGCGTAACTTGTTGCGATTTCGGACATTTGGCGGGTTCTGGAAATGGGCGACGGGTGTGGGGGGACCCGAAAAGAGGGTTTGACGCCGCTTTGACGCTGAACTGACCCGCACCTGACGCGCGCTCGCTAATGTGTCCCCCGACCGGCCAAACACCGGGCCCAGCAGGCGGGGCCCTGACCGTCGGAAGGACATTGTCATGAAGCGGCGGCAGCTGCTTGGCATGATGGCCCCCCTGGTTACCGGTGCCTGGACAAGGCTCGGGAAGCCGAGATCCGTCCGAGCCTTGCCCCCGCATCTGTCCCTGGTCCTGCGCGGGGGTCGCTGGTTTGCCGCGGGCGGCTGGCAGACCGGCGACATCGGGATCGACGCAGGCGGCCGGCTCCGCTTCGGCACCGACCTGCGAGCCCCGGAGCTGATAGACATTTCGGGACGGGTGCTCGCGCCGGGATTCATCGACATTCTCGCCGACAACGGGGCCAATCCAGCTCGAACGTTCCCGATCTTCGAGAAGTACAAGATTTCCGATGGGGTAACCACCGCCCTCCAGATGCACGGGGGAAGCGCCGACTGCGCCGCTCATTACGCCGCCCTTGGCGCCCGTCCCCATTCGATCAACTACGGCGTCTCGACCTTCGTCATCGTTATCCGCGCCCGTACCGGGGATCTCCGCGAACGCAAGCGACAAGTGGAGAAGAACCTGGACGAAGGCGCGCTCGGGATTTCCCACAGCCTCGAGTACCAGCCTGCCCCTTACGCCGAAGTGCTGGAATACGCCAAGCTCGCCCAGCGATACGAGCGGCCCCTCTTCCTGCACTTGCGCTACTCCTCGGCGGAAAACGAGCTCGCCGGCGTAGCCGAGGCGGTTCGGCTCGCGCAAGACAGCGGCGCGCGGGTGCATATCGATCACCTGCATTCGACCGGGGGCACCTTCCACATGGAAGAGGCCCTCGGCCAAATCCGGGAGGCCATCGCCGGGGGGCTTCGGCTCACCACCTGCGTCTATCCGTATTCCTACTGGGCGACGTATCTGCATTCCAAGCGGTTCGATCCCGGGTGGGAACGGCGCTACGACCTCAGCTACGCCGACCTGCGAGTCGTCGGGACCGGCGAACGTCTCACTGCCGCCAGCTTCGAGCGCTACCGCAAGACCGTAACGCTGGTGGCGGTGCCCGAGGGTACCATGCCGTTCCACAAGACACTGGACCTCGCCCTGCGGGAAGACTTCTGCATGATCGCCTCCGACGGGGGGATCCAGTATGAACCGCGCGCCAATTCCCATCCTCGGGGTGCCGGATGCTTTGCGACGGCCATTCGCCACGCCCTCGATCTCGGCATGCCCCTCGAAACCATCCTCGACAAGATGACGGCCCTGCCCCGCAGCGTCGTGCTCCCGGTCCTGAAGGAGCGCGGCGTGCTGGAAGAAGGCGCGGTCGCCGATCTCACGGTGCTCGATCCCGCGACGATTCGCGGCAACGCCACGCTGGACAACCCGAATCAGTTCTCGTCCGGGATCGACTTGGTGACGGTAGGCGGCAAGGTGGCCTATCGGAGCGGGCGCCTCGCGGCCCGGAACGGCGCTGCGATGCGCTATTCCACATCAGCCCTTCCACTGCGGGCGGAACAGTAGGCGGGATTCCTTAGCCTTGTGGTGGACGTACCAGCCCGGCTGCATGCGCCACGGCGGTATGAAAACGCCGTCCAGCGCATGCAGGGAGGCGGGCGATTCTGTTAGCGGCGCCCAGCGCCCGCCGCTCCAGACCGGACAACGCGACCCAGAGCGGCGCCAGCAGCGCGGTCACGGACAGAGCGCCTCGAGGTCCTTGATGGCTTGGGCCTGGTTCGCCATCGTCGTGAGCTCGTCGTCAGTGAGCCCGCCCTGCTTCTTGGCCTTGAGCTGAGCGATGTAAGCCTTGATCCGCTCGCAGAACACGGCGCTCTGCCGCGGGTTCATGCCGCTCATCCGCTGCTCTACCGCGCGAAGCGTATCCTCCGCGGCGGCCCGCAGCTTGCCGAGCGTATCGAGCTGCGCCTTGAGATCGTACCACTGCTTGATGATCGGCGACTGCGCCGGCACGGGGCCACAGGTCTTCTGGGCCTCGAGCGTATCCGCCTTGGTCGGCGCCTTCTGTTTCTCCAGCGCTTCGAGGATCCGGCGCGCCTCGGCCGTGCACCGCGCTGCTGTGCCGCGGCCATCGCCTGACCAAGCTGCATCACCTTCTGCATGCTCTGGGGGTCGGGCGTGCGATCCCTGGCCTGGTCCCGCAGGTCGCTGAATGCCGAGTCCAGGCAGTTCTCATGCTCGCGGCGCTTCTCATCCCAGGTGTTGATGTTATCCACCTGCTTCTCGTAGATAGCGGCTTGCCGCGCATCGAGCGAGCCGATCTTCACCTCATGGGTGCCCGGCCCGTTCGGCCCGTCGGCATACTGCTTGGCCGCGCGCTTGGCCGCGATGAGCTTGTTGATGCGGTCGGCGGTGATCTCCAGCACCACGTCGTCGAACTTGACCGGCTCCCCGCCCTGCGCTCCGGCGGTGGCCTGGTTGACCTTCTTCTTGAGCAGTCCACCGAGCTGCGCCTCCGCGTTACTCGGGAGCACCAGCGCGAGGACGAGGGGAGCGACGAACAGGACGCTCCGAAACGATCCGCGCATGAGGAGGCCTGGGGTATTGGTGATCATCGTAGGGCCGTTTACCAAACGAACGTGCCCTGGAGGGCCGGGGGCGTCGGCTTGAGGCGGAATACCGCGTCGGGCGCGTTATCGGCAAACTCACTCCACCTCTGGAGCGACTTGCTGTAACCTTGCAGCCCGCATAGATAGTCGGCCTGTTTGCCGATCGCGTTCTGCAGCCAGCCGGTAAAGACCAGGAACTCCGACCTCAGAGTGGTGATCACCTGCCCGGAGACCACCGGAGCCTCCGTCATCAAGACCGGGGGTGGGGCACCCACTGGCAGCGTCATAGTCATCACGGCGCTGGGGAGAACCGCACAGAGAGCCCTGACCTTTTCGAGGTCAGGCGACAGCTGCGTCAGATTCACGGGCACGAGAAATGTCACGGAAGTCTCGATAGTAAACTGCGCTGCCAAGGAGCCCGGAGCGCAGAGCGCCAGGGCAATGAGTGTCGGCGGGACGAGTCGGAAACGCATGCTGAACCTCCTAGGGATAGATACCGGCGGCGGTCCACCCCGCGAGCGTCAAGACTCGGGGAGGAGCCACCCAGAAACCGCCTGCACCCGTCAACCTGCTCAGGCTGAGGGTGCGTGGAAGCGGAGTGGAGGACCCACCTGCCGCGGAGATCGCTGCCAGCGCGATCGTTCGAGGAACGGGGATGGGCGGTGTACTGGTTCCGATCGGGGTTCTGACCGTGATCACGGGGCCCGCCGCGGTGATGCCCGACAGCGAGACCGTCCGTGGCGCAACCTGCCAGAACGCCCCGGCGGCGGCCAGCGTGGGAAGCACGATGGTCTTCGGGGGCGCCGAGCCGGAGGCCCCCGCACCCGCGATCCCGTTCAACACGACCACTCTGGGCGGAGGCGGAAGGATTTTGTTGATCGCGCTGTTCGCTGGCGCGGCTCCGCTACTGGTCACTCCCGTCACACCGGAGCTCACCGCGGGGCTACTCGGGGCGACCGTTCCCGACGGCACCACCGTGGCGATCTGGCCCGGGCTCTTGAACTGGACAAACTGGGCCTGCCCGGTCGCGGTCCAGCCGGGTGACGTCGCCGTCACCTCGAAGACGTAGGTGCCCGCGACCGGGAGTGCTCCATCCTGCCAGGGCGGCCCATTCAATGCGGGCGAGGTGCGATCGCAGCAGGTGAGGTCGTCGATCTTCCAGCGCTTCACCGTATACGAGGTCACCCCGCCGAGCAGGCCCCAGGTGACCAGCGGCCCTCCCGACCCCTGCGTCACCGCGACGTTCGGGACCACCCGCGACCCTCCGCTCACCGACTGGGACTGGCTGGCGGTCGGAGGAGTGGCCGGTGGCGCGCTGCCCGATCCCGCGGCTTGCGCTATCAGCGCCGAAGCCACAGCACCGGGCAAGATCCGAAGCCCGGCCAGGTACACCGCGTTCAGTCCCTCATCCTGCCCGCCCAGCCACACCCGCAGCACCCTTCCCCTCGCAAACTGCTTTTCGAGGGTGTAAAGCCGCCGCCCGTTGGTGTAGAGCTTCACCGTCGTGCCGCTGAACTCGAGCACCAGCTGCGTCAGGTTTCCCGGCGTCGAGGCGGCGAGGTCCGCCGGCATGTCCGCCTGGTACATCTCTCCCCCACCCACGGCGCTGATGTGGGCCGGGTGCCAGGTGAGCTGTGCCGAGGCGGCCCCCCGGTTCATCGTCGGCGTACCTTCGAGCATGAAGTCTTCGGGATTGCAACACCTCTTGGGGATCAGGTCCACCTCGACCGTGAAGTCCGGCGGCAACACCTGAGGCAGAGTGATCAGGAACTCCGACGGCGAAGAAGCCCGCAGCATGTGCTGGCCGTTCTTGTCCACCACCGTCATGGTGCCGTTGAGCGCCTTGACCGCGCTGGGAAACTCATCGAGCGGCGTGCCGGCCAGATCGAGCACGAACACGTGCGGCCCGGGCCCAACCGGAGCCCACTGGCCGCCGACCGGGCTCGCGCGGAGCAGCGCAAGGCCGAGCAGGCCAAGCACACGAAAGCTCTCGCTCATCACGGGACTTGAACCGTGACGAAGCCTGCGGCCACTCGAAAACTCGGCTGGTAGAGGGCCGTCAATGCGAAGGTGTGCGTGCCGGAGGGAACTCCGGAGATGATGAATACGTAGGTGGCCTCGACTCCGCCGGGCACTGTCAGCGGAAGGTGCGGATCGTAGCTGTCTTTCCAGGGCTGCTGGCTCGAGTAGTGGTATCCGCTGGAGGAGTTCGTGACCGTGAGCTCCATCATCCAGGGGTCGCACCGCATGAAAGGCGCGTAGGCGGTCGCGGTGCAGTAGGAGATATCGGCGGCGACTCGTACTGTGTTGCCGTTGACCGCAGCGATCGGGCTCGAGAGAAAGGTTGCGTTCGCGGTGGTATAGCTCGCCTCGCTCGATCCCGAGGTCCCGTCGGATCGGATGACCGTCACCCGATACACATAGGGCGCGTCCAGTTGCAGCACCGGAACGTTATCGGAGAGGTTGATGACGGGATAATCGTTCCCATCCTCCCAACGCACCGTGTAATAGTTCAGGCCACTGGGGAAGTCACAAGTCGAGGTGAGCCGGCTCCAGACGCGGCTGCCGTTGCCGGCATCCGGGGAGCGTTCCACCAGGTATTCCGCACCGGTCTCCGCCCACCACTGGATCACCGCGCCTCCCACTCGGCCGCCGCCAACCTGGTAGTTGAGGGGTGGTGCGCCGGCTGTCCCACTTGGCTGGCAGCGCGCAGCAGTCTTCGCCGTTGAACCTGTTGTGTTGACCGGCCCGGTCTTCGTGGCTGGTCCGCTGAGAACCGACGACCCGGATCTCGCCGGAGGCTGGGGAGACACAGTCGATCCGGACCCGGTCGAAGCAGCCCTGTTCCCTCCCAGGGCGCCGGCCCTGCCGGGAAGGCCGGCCTGGCCCGCGATCACCCCCGGCGCCGCTCGCCCCGTCCCGATCCGCAGCCCCGCCAGATACATCGGGTTGCCGGAGTTTTCTCCGCCCAGCCACACCCGCAGCACTCGCCCGCGAACGAACTGCCGGTCCAGCGTGTACAAGCGCCGCCCGTTGGTATAGAGCTTCACCGTCGTCCCCGATACCTCCATCACCACGCGGGTCAGGTTGCCCGGCGTCGAAGCCGCGAGGTCCGCCGGCATGTCCGCCTGATACATCCTACCCCCGCCCACCACCATGAGGCTTCTCGGCGTCCAGCTGAGCTGCGCGGAGGCCGGGCCGCGATTCATGGCGGGTGTACCCTCGACCATCAGGTCTTCCGGATTGCAGCAGATCTTGGGAATCAGGTCGACTTCGACGGTGAAGTCCGAGGGCAAGGATTGCGGCAGGGTGAGCAGCAATTCCGAGGGCGAAGAAGCCCGCAGCATGTGCTGGCCGTTCTTGTCCACCACCGTCATGATCCCATTCAGCGCCTTGACCGCATTGGGGAATTCGTCCAGCGGCGTTCCTTGCAAGTCGAGCACGAACAGATACGGCCCGGGCCGCTGGGTATTGGGCTGGGCGGCGGACGTCGCCGGAAAGCCGAGAGCCAGCAAGGTGAGCAGGCGCGTTCGCATCGAAGTACTCCGGGGCGCCGGTTTCACGGCACGGTTACGGTGACCGAGGGGAAGGCCGACGCCGGGCTCGACACGGGAGCCGGCGCGTTAGGCGACGAGTAGATCGTCCCGACCCGCCAGGTGTAGGTCCCCGGGGCGAGATTGTGCACGTTGAACGCGCCGATCGGGGCGGCGAAAGTCGGGTAGCCCAACCCCGGCCCGGACAATTCGTACCAGCTGGCATTGGGAACCGTGTCCCACCGTAGGTAGACGCTGCCGGCACTCACCGAAGCGGCCCGGAAGTTCGTGGGATTGACCGGGTCGGGCCGCACCCAGCGCGTCGTGGCCACGCCGAACGTGCCGTCCGGATAGAACGCAGTGATCCGGAAGACATAGGCGCCCGACCACTGCATCCCCTCGTCGGTCCAGGCTGGGAAGGTGAGGGTCGCCGACTGGCCCGCGCAGCAGGTCGGATTCGACTCCAGCCAACGGTCCACCCTGTAGGTCACGCCACGCATCCCGGAGATGCCGCTGCCCCAGTTGAGTTTGGCGAGCACTGGTGTGCCCGTGACCAAGATGTTGGTCGGCGGAGGGCCGGTCGGAGCCAGCGCGGCGGCGGCGGATCCTGGCGGCGGGGCGGAAGCGGTTCGCACCGGCGTGCCCGACTGCACCGCGATGGGAGCGGAGAGCACCGGCGTGGCGATGGCGGTCGGCGCGGTGATCCCGGTTGGGCTGCTCGGCGCCAGAGCTGTCAATACGGTGAATTGCGTCTGCTCCACAACGGCCGCGCCCGTCGTCATGCTGGCCGTGACCTCGTAGACGTAGGTCCCTGAGGCCAGCAGCGTCGCATCCTGCCACGGCGAGAAGGCCTGGTCGGGCGCAGATGCATTGTTGCAGCAGGTGGGGTCGCCCACCTTCCAACGGCGAACCGTGTAGCCCTTGGCGCCATAGAGCGCGGTCCACTGGACCAGCGGGCCCGCGGCGCCCTGCGTCACCCTCGGCGCCATGGTCATCGTGAGCGGCGTGGGACCGATAAGGGCCTGCGACTGGCTGGCCGTCCCGGGTGCAGGTGAACCACCTGGGACTTGGGTATCGAGACAGGTTGGTCCCACGATCCTGGTGGGATCCGCGGGGTCGAGCTGGCCGGCCACGCAGATCCGAACCGTAGTTCCCTCGACGATAGCGATGGACGCTCCGCTGGAAAGCTGCAGTGGGTTCGCCGTCAATCGAGTGGTCGTGAGCTGCCCGCTCGCCGGATCGGCGGCAACGACAGCGAACGTGGCCATCGCCGTGGGGACGCCAGACGGCGGAGTCCAGGACCACGTCACCTTTCGTTGCGGCATGCCGCGCGTCGACATGCCAGTCCAATCCGGGCACCAGGACGTGATGCACGCGCCGTCGGCCTGTCGCCAATCCGGGCACCAGGAGAAGATGCAGGCGCCGTTGCTCCCATTCCAATCAGGGCACCACGACCTGACGCAGGACCCGTCTGCTACCGTGCCGACCACACCCGTCAGATTTGTGATCAGGGGCGGCCGCGTAATCGCGGTGGCCGCAGAAGAGCTCGTGGTGCCTGCCGGTCTCGGGCCAGTGGGCACGCTACGAGCGGAGGGTGAGATGACCGGTGTCGTCGCAGAGGACGCCGGAGCACTGATCGGTTGCGCCGCGCTCCCGCCGCCGGCCGCGCCGATAGCGCTCGCCGAGCCGCTGGTGGTTCCGGTCACCCCCGAAGAGTTCGAGGCTGTGGTCGGAGCTGAGCCAGGCTGCCCTCCACCCGCCACAGTCACGCCGGGGACCACGGCGCCGGCCACAACTGAGAAGCCCGCCAAGTACACCGCGTTCGGCCCCTCGTCCTGCCCACCCAGCCAGACGCGCAGCACCCGGCCCCGCGCGAACTGCTTGTCCAGCGTGAACATGCGGCGGCTGTTGGTGTAGAGCTTCACCGTCGTCCCAGAAAAGGTGATCACGAGCCGCGTGAGGTTCCCCGGCGTCGAGGCCGCGAGGTCCGCTGGCATGTCCGCCTGATACACCGGCCCCCCACCCACCACCATGAGGCTTCTCGGCGTCCAGCTGAGCTCCGCCGAGGCCACGCCGCGGTTCCGCGTCGGCGTGCCTTCGAGCATGAAGTCTTCGGGGTTGCAGCAGCTCTTGGGAATCAGATCCACCTCGAGCGTGAAGTCGGACGGCAGCGCTTGGGGGAGGGTGATGAGGAACTCCGACGGCGACGACGCCCGCAGCATGTGCTGGCCATTCTTGTCCACCACCGTCATGGTGCCGTTGAGTGCCTTGACGGCACTGGGGAATTCATCCAGCGGAGTGCCTGCCAAATCCAGCGTGAAGAGGTACGCCCTGCCTGGCGGCGGACTCCCTGGCTGCCCCGCCAGCCGCGCCGCAGCGGCCAGGGCCAGAGTCATCACCAGGCCGATGCAACGCAGTGTGCGCATAGGGTTCCTCCTCAGGGGGTCTTGGTTGCCGGCGGCTTCGGGCTGTTGGTCGCGATCCGGAGCTTGGCCAGATACACCGCCTGATCTCCGTCTTCCTGCCCGCCGAGCGACAGCCGCAGCGTCTTGCCCCGGGCGAATCGCCGGTCGGTGAGGGTGTACAAGCGTCGACCGTTGGTGTAGAACTTGACCGTATTGCCTTCGAAGCTCGCAGCGACCTCGGTCAACGCGGCCGGCAGGATCACCTTGAAGTCCTCCGGCATCGGAGCCTGGTACATCTCTCCCCCGCCCGTGACACTCAAGGCGTCGGGGTACCATTCAAAGCGAGCCGAGGCGGCGCCCTGGTTGACCTCGCCGATGGCGAGGTCTGCCGGGTTGCAGCAGGCCTTGGGAACGAGCTCGAGCTCGAGCGTGAAATCCGGGGGCAGCGGCTCCAGCAGCGAGACCAGCAATTCGGTCGGCTTCGATGCCTTGAACATCCGCATGCCGTCCTTCTGCACCGGTGACCAGGCGCCCTGCACCACCCGAATTCCGGGCCGAGGCTTCGGAGGCTGGCCAGGCGGGGGCGGGGGCGGCGGCGGGTCGTTGAGGTCGAACAGCGTTCGGCTACCTGGCACGAACCCGCTCGCGGCCTTGGCAAACAGCGCCGGAGGCGAATTGCTCGCGATTCGCAATCCGGCCAGATGCACCGCTTGCTCAGCACCATCTTGGCCGCCGAGGAACACCCGCAGCACCCGCCCGCGCGCGAACTTCCGGTCGCTCAGCGTGTAGAGTCGCCTGCCGTTGGTGTACAGCTTGAGCGTGCCGGCATCGTAGCTCGCGCTCACTTGGCTCAGGGTGCCGGGAAGCGTCAGCTTGAGGTCCGCGGGCACCTCGCTCTGATACATCTCGCCGCCGCCCACGACCGCGAGGCTCGAGGAGTGCCAGGCGACCTCTGCCGAGGCCGCACCCCGGTTCTTCGCCAGGGTGCCCTCGAACATCAGGTCTTCCGGATTGCAGCACTTCTTGGCGGCGATCTCGAACTCGATTGTGAAATCGGCGGGCAGCACCTCGGGCAGGCGCACCTGGAATACGGTCGGCGCATTGGTGAACAGAGTGGGTTTCCCGTCCTTGCTGCCGATCTCGAGGTTCCCCGAGAGCAGCTTGATGCCCTGGGGCAGCTCGTCCGGCTTGAGGTTTGCGAAGCTCATCTGGTAGATCGTGCGGGTGCCCGGGACGAACCCGCTCATGGTCGTGGTGCTTTGCGCCGCGCCCGGCCCGGCGAGCGCCGCAGTGAGGGCGACGGTGGCAAACGCAGCGGCCCGGCGTGACGGCATGGTGCGGCTCCTCATGGAAGGGGAATGGCCCGTTCGGCGAAGTTGTTGCCCGGCTTGGGATCGGGGGTGTCGCTCATCACCACCACGGCAAACCCCCGCGCTACGCCGTTGGGAGGTGTCGTCGTCACCACAAAGAATTCGCGATTGGAGCGAGCCGGCATCTTGCCGAGCGTGCATTCCACCCGGGCCCGTAGCACGCTGATGCCGGTGACATTCGGGCCGGCAAGGCAGCCGGAACCCAGGGTCACAATCCCGACCCCGACGGGCAGAAGCACCTCGACCCGGGTGCCCAACGCCTCGCCTACCTCTACCGCCACCACCACGCGGGCGGTCAGGTTCCCCCTCTCCTCCGTTACGGTCAGGCTGCGGATCATGAGATCCGCCTGCCACAGGGCTCGTTGCTGGGCGCCCAACCCCAGGCCCGACAGGAGGCTCATCACCAGGGCAACGAGGCGGTGCATGGGGCCCTCACTTGCAGAAAGGGGCGTCTTGTCCGTAGAATCGCGGGGAGGATAGCGGACCTCCGTCAGGCCGGAATCAGACCCGCGTCAAGCCCCTATCAGGCCCTGGAACCCCTTGCGACTTCGAACCTTCGGCGGGCTGTGGATCGAAGCCGCCGAGCCGTTTCCCTCCCTCGGTCCCCGGCAGCTGGCGCTGCTCGCCCTGGTTGCGGCGGCCGGCAAGAGGGGTATTTCCCGCGATCGGCTCATCGGCATCGTCTGGTCCGAGAACGAGGAAGAACTGGCCCGGCATGCCCTCTCGCAGACCATGTACAGCCTGCGGCGCGAAACCGGCTCGGAGCTGGTTCAAGGCACGACCCAGCTTCGGCTGGCCCCGGTCATCACCAGCGACGTCGCGGAGCTCGATGAGGCGATAGCCAGGGGAGCGCCGGACGCCGCGGCCGCGCTGTACACGGGACGCTTCCTGGACGGGTTCTACCTTCCCGGTGCGCCGGAGTTCGAGCGCTGGGTGGAAGAGGAGCGCGGCCGGCTGCACCGCGCCGCCCTGGACGCCATCGAGCGGCTCGCAACCCAAGCCAGTGCGGCGGACCTGCATGCGGAGGCGGTCAAGCTGTGGCAGCGCCTGACCCAGCTCGACCCGCTCAGCGCGCGCTACACCGCGGGATACATGCGGGCCCTTGCTGCTGTGGGAGACCGGCCGCACGCCCTGGCCCAGGCGCGCCTGTATAAGGAGGCGGTGCGCCGGGAGCTGGACGCCGAGCCCGACCCTGCGGTGCGCCAGCTCGAGCAGTGGCTGCGGACTACGACGGTTGATCCGGCTCCCTCCGCTCCGCCTCGGGCTCCGAAGGAGGTTTCCCGCAGGGACATTGAGACAACGGAACCACCTCCACCTGAGCCCGCGCGAGCGCGCCAACGCCCGAGCTTCCCGGTGTGGGCTGCCCCAGTCGCAATCCTGCTCCTGATCGGCGCCGGACTCGCCGTTCGCTCGTTCGGGAGCCGCTCAGCCTCGGCCCGCCCTTTCCTCGCCGTGGGAGACATTCGCACGCTCGGCGGCCCCGACAGCGCCGCCTCCGCCTCGATTCTGCGGGACATGTTGTCCACCAGTCTTGGCGGCCTCGAGGGTCTCCAGGTCGTCGCGAATTCCCGACTGGTCGAGCTGATGCCGGCGAGGGGGAGCGGCGCCGCGGGCGTGACCAGTGACGCCGCCCGCCGGGCTGGCGCGACCGAGATCATGGAAGGCGAGCTCTCGACGGAGCCGAGTGGCCTGTTGCTTTCGCTCCGCCGCGTGGCGTTGTCCAGCGGGGTGGTTCGGAAGGGCTACCTCATCCGCGCCAGCGACCGTTATGCCATCGTGGACAGCGCGACCGCCGCCGTTGCGCGCGACCTTCGGCTGCTGCCGCCATCGGTGACGGTGGCCCAGATCCGTACCTCCTCCCCCGGGGCCTATGCGCTCTACGAGGAAGGGCTGCGGGCGAATTACGGCTGGGACGGTGCGGCCGCCTATCGGTTGATGGCCGCGGCGCTGGGGCGCGACTCGAGCTTCGCGATGGCGGCGTACTACGTCTGGCAGCTGGGCCGGAACCTTGCGGACGAATCCACCTCGACCGCGGCGCGGGAGCGGGCCAAGCTGCTGGCGGGCCGCACCATCGAACGCGAGCGCCTGCTGATCCTCGGCTCCATTGCCGAGGTCGAAGCCCCGGTCACACAGGCCGTGGCGATCGCGGAGACCCTGACGGTCAAGTATCCCAGCGACCCCGAGGGGCACCTTTTGCTCGGAACCGTGCGCTTCCGGCAGGGCAACTGGGCCGGGTCCCGTGCGGCGTATCAGCAAGCGTTCGCTCTGGACTCGGCGGCCGGCGTCCTGTCAGGCCCCTATTGCCGGATGTGTGACGCGCTGGGCGGAATGGTGCAGCAGTATCTCTGGTGGGATTCGGCTGCCGCCGCGGAGCGGACTGCGAAAAAGCTGATCGGGCTTCGCCCGAGAGACCCTCACGCAACCATTAACCTCGTCGAGCCACTGTTCCGCCAGGGCCGACACCGGGAGGCCGAGGCGGCGCAACTCAAGGTTGATCCCAGCGCCCTCGATGCCACGGACGGCTTCGCTCCCAACTTCGACGCGTATCGGGATGACATCCGCTGGGGCCGCTACGAGCAGGTGGACCGCGCGCTGCGCGAGCTCTCCCGTAACTCGAAGGTTCGCACCGAAGCGTGGTGGCTGCTGATTCTGAGTTTGCGCGATCAGGGCCGGCTGCACTCGGCAGACAGTGTGCTGCGGCGCTGGCGCGCCGCCAATATCGCCCAGGGCTATGATCCCGCCTCGCAGAATGGCGACCTCGCCCTGCTGGCGCTGGAGATGGGCAAGCCCGAGGTGAGCATCCGCGGCTTCCGCGGCGATGCCGAGCGAACCGCTCGCTCCCCTACCCCGGCGGGCGTGCGCAACCGATACATCGTCTGGTTCCTGACCCTGGCGGGTACCGGCTATGCCGCCGGCGGCGATACCGCGGTGGTTCGCCGTCTGGTGGACTCGCTGGAGATCCTGGGCCAGACCAGCCAGTTCGGCCGCGACGCGAAGCTGCACTTCTTCCTGCGCGGGCTGCTGTTCCAGGGCGAGGGCCGCCAGGCCGAAGCGGCGGACGCTTTCCAGCGCTCCCTTTTTTCCCTAACCGACGGATTCACCCGCACCAACCTCATGCTGGCACGGAGCCTCCTCGCGCTGCACCGCCCCGCCGAGGCGATCGCGGTGCTCCGCCCTGCAATCCATGGCGGGGTGGACGGCAGCAACACGTACGTGAGCCGGACCGAGCTGCACGAGGCCCTGGCGGAGGCCTTCGAGCAGGCTGGGCAGCGCGACAGCGCCGTTGCGCACTGGCGGGTCGTGGAATCCTCCTGGCGCCGCGCAGATCCCCAGTTCCGCGAGCGCTACCAGCGCGCGAAGCTCAAGGCAGGACTTTGACCCCGGAGCCGCGAAGGAGCCCGTCGCACTCGCGCGCGGCACAGCAGGCGGGATCACCCCTGCAGGTCGGCGATTACGGGATCCGCTCGACCCGCAGGTACAGCACGTAATTCGCCCCGAGCCTAAACGGGTCGCTCGTCGGACCGTCGATCAGGGAGATAGCCACCACCCCGGGCGCCAATTGCTGAGTGTTGGGATTGTTGAGCGCGGCTTCGATTTTCTCCCGCGTGACGACAACGATCCGGTCCGACCAGTAGTACTTGGAATAGTTGTAGTAATTCGGGTCTTGGTAATAGCCATCCAATCCGATGAGCCGGTCCCAGCCACCACGCATCTCGCCCGGCTGCAGTTGGTATCCCTGGTCCCCCCTACAGCAGTAATGCCACATCGGCGACCGCGTATCCCGCAGCACACTCAAGGTGAGCTTCGGCGCATCCACCTGGCCAAACGCGAGCCATACGTTGCCGGATCTGCCCAGCGCGTAATCGCGCCACTGATTGAAGGAGTACGCATCGCCGTCCCCCTCCCATAAGGTCGGGCGAATGACTACCGCGTCCGTCGCATCCTGAAGCGTCCCTTCCCACAGGGAGAGGGGCAGCCGACCGGGGAGACGCGGCGCGGGGGACGCCGCCGTTGGATACCAGCCGGCTGGCACGATGTCACTCGTCCACAACCCACCCGTCGGGCTGGCGCTCCCAGCATTTTCTCGATTGGGAAAACTTGCATCGCCGTGCACCACGCTTTGAACCAGCTCGTTGCGGGAGATCTGTCCGTTCCGGCGATCGACCTGGGTCACGATCGCAGCGGCGAAGACTTCATCACCCTTGCCGTCACGCTCAATCAGCCCCTCGTAGGTTGCAGAATTCACCTGGAAGCCGGCGATGGAAACCCGGTATTTCCCCGAGGTCACCGCGGTCGAGATCGAGGCCAGGGCCCACTGTGTCACGGGGCTCTGCACCCCGCCCGGATCGAAGACCGCCCCCACGCGCCACTCATAGCTGCCCGCGGGAACGTTGTAGTACGTCACGCTGGTCAGCGTGGCCGGCACGTCGCGCCAATCAGTTGCGGACTGTCCCGCCACGGAATACCGGGCCACTCCAGGGACGGGTGCCCAGGACACGACGATGTTCGTGCCACTCACGTCAGCTCGCGCCCAGGCGGGATTAGGCGGTACCGGCGGCTGGAACTGCACCTCGGCAGCGCCCGCGGGCCCCTGCGCAAAGAGCGAGACCACCCGGTAAGTCAGCTTGACCCTCGAGTCGAAGCCTCCCGAGAGATCGGTGAACCGAGTTGAGGTGAGCGGGGTCGGCGTGAGGGTGGCCCAGGACGTGTTGACTGAGGAGGACCGCAGCACCTGATAGCCCGTCACTCCAGCCGGCGGCTGCCAGGAGAGCGTAGCCGTGCTCGGCGTACCACTGATCACCACGCCCACCGGTGCGGGACCGGCAGGAGCCGTCGACAGTGTGGCGGTACTCGGGTCGCTGGTGGTTGTGGGCAACGCAGCCCCCGATATCGGACTGCTCGGAGAAATTGTGGGCAAAGCCCCAGTCGTCGGAGTCGGCTGGGCAGCCACGGTTTGAATCGGCTTCACCGACCCTGCAGAGCTCAAGGTCGTTGACTTCGCAGTGGCCGTGACGGTCGCTGCGGCTGTTGAAATGCTCGGAGGGAGGGGAGGCTGCGTGGCCACCAGCGCGCCTTGGACGAATTGCCACGAGCATGCCTCGGTTAACGATGTTCCGGGCGGTTGGCCGGGTGCGATGCTTCCAGTCAATGGCCTCGGCCCCGGCGATCCACTGACGGTGGTGGTCTTTGCTGGAACGTCCTCAATCGCCGGGAACGTCCATTCGTACACGTCGTAGCCGATCTGCGTGGTCTGATCCGGCACGTTGCCGTTCGTCGAACGGGCGGTGCTGGTTCCGGTGGCCGCCCCTTGGCTCCGCAGCTGGGCGTGTCTGGAGGTGAAGCGGAGCGTCGCATCGGACCCGCGGATCCACACCGAGATGGGGGCGGGCCGCGGTGGACCGGCGGTCGTCCACTGTTCCACGACCGTTCGACCGTCCCCCATGACTCGTTGACGACTGCCCTGGCCCGCCACCGTCCACGTTGCCGGGTACAGTCGGAAGGCGCCTTCCACGGTGGGCGTGGTGCCCGTCAGGACCCAGGTATGCGTCTGCTGGTTCGCATACCCTTGCCCCTGCGCCGTCAGCTGACACTGCGCCCAACCAGCCCAGGGGCCATCGGCGGCGCTGGTCTGGGTCGACCCCCGTTCCGCCACGACGGAACTGAGGATCGCGACCAGAAGCAGTCGAAGGTTGGTATTGCGTCGCATGTTTAGTTCCTTTCACTACAGCTGGCCAATGGTGACGTCCTCGCTACTGACCTGATCCGGAGACGCGGGGAGTGCTTCGCTTGCCCCCGCCAGTGCGCGCCTGGGAACACGCTGATCCCCAGTTCCAGCCGCGCCGGCGCACCGCCCGGGGAGTGGCTCGCGGCTCGCTGATCCAGGGGGCTAGGGATCTGGGGACCAACGGGGCTAGGATTCCCCGGTCCCTCGCCTGGCTCCCTAGTTCCCTAGTTCCCTAACTCCCTAACTCCCTAGCTCCCTGACTCTCTATGTCCATCAAGAGCGACCGCTGGATCCGTCGGATGGCGCGCGAGCACCAGATGATCGACCCGTTCACCGACGCCCAGGTGCGCGATACCGACACCAGGGGGACCAAGGTCATCTCCTACGGAGTGAGCTCCTACGGCTACGACATGCGGGTGGCGCCGGAGTTCAAGATCTTCACCAACGCGCTCTCGGTGATCGTGGATCCCAAGGAATTCAACCCCAAGAGCTTCGTCGAGTACGAGGGCGACGTCTGCGTCGTGCCACCCAACAGCTTCGCTCTGGCGCGCTCGGTCGAGTACTTCCGGATTCCCCGAAACATCCTCACCATATGCGTGGGCAAGTCCACCTATGCCCGCTGCGGCATCATCACCAACGTCACCCCGTTCGAGCCGGAGTGGGAAGGGCACGTTACCCTCGAGATCAGCAACACCACGCCCCTTCCCGCGAAGATTTACGCCAACGAGGGGATCTGCCAGGTGCTGTTCTTCGAAGCCGATGACGACGACGTCTGTGAAACCAGCTACGCCGACAAGAAGGGCAAGTACCAGGCACAGCGGGGGGTGACCCTGCCGCGCCTGTAGAGCGCGAAACTCGAGGTTGCCGTCTTCATGCGTCCGGAACCCGGACCAGCATGGGTATCGCCGCGCCGGGTGCCACCACCAGCGGCGAGATCGGCCAGCCGGGATCTTCCAGCAACCGTCCCAGTGAAGCGCCGTAGTGTACCAGCTCGTCACGCAGTCGCATGCCCCGGCGCCGAGCTTGCAGCGTGTCGGGCGGCCAGCCAGGAGCCGCTTCGGGAGGCACCGAGACCCGGTAGGCGCCATGAGCCATTCCCAGCGCCCTGGCCACCAGAGCAAACTGGGCCGGCGAAAGCGATTCGATGGTGTCCTGGCCGGGGCGGAACCGCACATCATCCAGCGCGAGACATCCCCGCTCCAATTCGTTCACCATCTCGGCGAGCGTCAGCGGCCGAGCCAGGAGGCCTAGCAGCGTCCGGGGGCGGCTGCCGGGACAACCGGCGATCTCCACCGAGGCTGATGAGGGAATCGGGTTGGCCGGCCGGCCCGACAGGGGCCCGGCGACCAGCAAATTGACGAAAAGCAGGACCTGCAGCGGCAACGGTGACATCCTTCCTGGGTAGCATTTTGCTACGCTTGGCGGGATCGGAGCCCGCGAGCTACCTTCTGGCACGACGGTACTTCGGCGCCGTCACTCACAAATCATCCCCGAATCACCCCCCGATCAGCGCGGAGCCTGGTGTTCCGACTTCGGACTTTTGGCGGGCTTTGGCTGGAACGGGACCACCAGCGGGTCGGTGGGGCCAGTCCGCGCTGGCTCGGCCTTCTCGCGGCAATCGTGGCCGCCGGCGACCGCGGCCTCAGTCGCGATCGGCTGCTCCTCCTCCTCTGGCCCGACTCGACCGAGGCCAAGGCGCGCCACGCGCTCGCCCAGTCCCTCTATAGCCTGCGGCGAGAGCTGGGGGACGAGCTGATCCGGTCGGAGGCAGCGGAGCTCCTGATCGATCCTGCCCAGCTGGGCAGCGACCTGGCCGAATTCCTGGACGCCAAGACAAGGGGGGATTTCGAGCGAGCGGCGGCACTGTATTCCGGGCCGTTTCTCGACGGCTTCTATATCCCTGGGGCTGACGAGTTCGAGCGCTGGGCGGAGATCGAACGGACTCGCTTGCGCGAGCTGGCGATACAGGCGATGGAGGCGGCCGCCAAGCAAGCCACCGAAGCCGGCCGGCTACAGGACGCCTCGGCCAACTGGCGGCGTCTGAGCGTCCTCGCGCCCCTCAATTCGAGGGTCGCTCTCGGCTACATGACCTCGCTGGCGGATTCGGGTGACGTGGCCGGCGCGATCCAGCATGGGCGCTCGCACGAGCTCGCGCGGCGCCAGGAGCTCGGCGCGCAGCCTGATCCGTCGGTCGGCGCATTGATGGCCCGTCTCACCCGGGGGGAGTGGCGATCGGCCGCCTCCAGCACTGCCGTGGAATCGCGCCCGATCGAAGCGGTGGCCTCATCCGCTGCGGAACCGTCTGAACTCGTCAAGGAGACGACACAGACAGCCCCGAGCTCTCGCGGCCCGGAGCGTCGCTGGATGGCAGTGGTCGGTGCCGTCGGGCTGGCAGCCCTCGCGCTCTGGCTCGTGCCACCGATGCTCTCCGGGCGCAGCGCCTTTCCCGCCGGCAGCGTCGTGGTGATGGCGGACCCCCTCGACCTGAGCGGAGACCCGGGGCTGGGTCGGGCGCTCGCCTCGGCTGCGGCCGTGGGACTTCAGCAATCGCGACATCTGACGCTGCTGTCCCGCCCCAGAGTCGCCGAATCGCTCCGGCGAATGGGGCGCTCGGGAGACACCGTGCTGACCGATTCGCTTGCTCTCGAAGTGGCAGCGCGGGAGAACGCCCGGGCGGTGCTGTCTCTGACCGTCGCAAAGGTGAGCGAGAAATACATCCTGACCGGCCGGCTGCTCTCGCCCGCAGATGGTTCCGACATCGCGGTGCACCGGGTCTCAGTCGGGGGACTGGACGACGTGATCGATGGGCTCGACCGGCTCCTCCGAGAGGTGCAGGCCAGTGCCGGCGATCCCAAGCGTTACCGGGACAGCCTCCCGAGCCTGCCCCTGGTCACCACCCGCTCGCTCGAAGCGCTCAAGCTGTACGCCGAGGCCGGAGAATCCTGGCGTCGCTCCCGCTATGAACGGGCGCTGCAGCTCTTTCAGCGTGCCGTCGCGGTCGATTCCACCTTCGCCCTGGCCCACGCCGCCCTGGGCTCTTATCACTATTTCGTCAACGACCGTCCCAGCGGAGATGCCCACTACGCTGCTGCGCAGCGACTTCGAGACCGGCTCACCTTTCGGGAGCAGTTGTACCTCGACAGTCGGCTGGCCGGCGCCCGGGGCGACCGGGAGGAGGAGAACCGGATCGATCGGACGCTCGCGGAGCGGTATCCCTCCTGGGAAACCTGGTACAACTACGGCACCTCCCTGATGCGGCTCCGGCGATGCCAGGAGGGTATCCCGGCCCTGCAACGCGCCTTGATTTTCGACTCGAGCTCCTCGAACACCCACGTGAACATCGCAACCTGTTACAAGGGAATGGGTGAGAACCGGCTTGCATTGGACGAGTACGCCGCCGCGGAACGGGCGGATTCCAACGCGCTGGTGAACAACTTCATCAACCAGGAATGGGGCAGCGTGTTCGTCCGGCTCGGCCGCTACGCGGAGGCGGAGGCCGCCTTTGGTCGCATGCTAGGGCGTCCTGAGCGAAACGATCAGGCCCGGGGGCACCGTTCGCTGGCATACCTCGACATGCTGCGCGGGCGTTATCGTGCCGCCATCGAGCACCTGACTACCGCGGTGGTATTGTCGCGGGCAACGGGCTCCGGGCTCTCCCTGCTCCGCAATCAAGCGTTGCTTGCCGAAGCCTACCTGGTCCGCGGCTCGCGCCAGCTCGCCGATCGGGAGCTCGACGAGGCATTCAAGGCGGCGCGTGCCCAGTATGTGGAGCCGGGGTTCCTGGCGCTGCTTGGGCGCGTGCTGGTGCGGGCCAATCGCCTTGGTGATGCGCGCGAGGTGCTGACCCGATTGGAGGCCGCGATGAAGCCCGCGAACCCCACCGATCGAAGCGCCCGCGGCCTGGTCCTGGCCGAACTGGCCCTGGCGCGCGGGGCGCCCGAGGCGGCCTACGAGGCGATCCGGAACGACATCGATCCTACATTGGCGGTCTGGCGGGGGGCGTTGCTCGGGCGAGCCCTCGCGGCGCGTGGCGTGCTGGATTCGGCACTAACGGTCACGGCCGAGTTCGCACGGATCGGCAACGGGTTCGGCAGTGACACGCAAGCGGATTGGGTAGCCGCCCCGCTCGAAGTGGCGCGAATCGCGGAGGCCCTCGGAGATTCCGCGACGGCTCGCGCCGCGCTGCAGACCCTGCTGGACCGCTGGAAGGATGCCGACCCGGATCTCGGGCTGGTGCGCGAGACCCGGCTGCACCTGGCGCGGCTGCAGCGGGGCGCCGGGCGCTGAGCGCCCGGATCCCCGAGTCAGGGCCCTCCCGGCGGCGTAGCCACCTTTTCAATCGTGATGGTCGTCGACTCGGTAATCTTCTTGATCGTCCCGTATCCCAGGCGATCCGGCATGGTCTTCGGCGCGGTGGGAAGCGTACAGATCACCTTGCCCGCGTTTACCGCAGCGCAGTCGCCGGGCGCGAAGAACATGAAGTTGTCCTGGGCGGCCGCCAGCCGTTTGTCCGCGTCCGGCACGATGCCCTTCATCAGGTTGGTCAGCTTCGCCATGTCGGCCGGTTTGTTCGGGTCCAGGTTCTCCGCCATCGCCGCGAGCTTCTGCGGGTCC
>JAXIPC010000014.1:0-13051 GCA_045403135.1 Gemmatimonadales bacterium
GCCAGATCCGCGTGGGCCTGCTCGACGGTGACACCGGGCTTCATCCGGCCGATGACCCTGAGCACGTAGCAACCCCGGCCGCACGTGCTGCTCGCGGGACGGCGGACGGCGCGATAGACCTCGGGCGAGACGCGGAGCGGCGGGTGGAAGCCGGGCGGGAGGACCCCAACCACGGTCCAGGGCTCCGCGTTCAGCTCGATCTGCTTGCCGAGCACACCGGAGTCGGCTCCGAAGCGGCGGCGCCAGACCGCGTCACTGAGCACCACCACGCGCTCGGCACCCGCGTCGTCGTCGGCCATGGTCAGCAACCGGCCGAGCGCGGGGCTCACGCCCAGCAGGCTCAGGTAGTTGCCGCTCACGATGATTCCACCCAGGGCTTCCGGCTCTCCGGAGCCGGTCAGGTCCGGCCCCCAGCCCTGGTACGCGGCCATGCCGACGAAGGTGCGACTGTCATCGCGCCAGTCCCGGAAGTCGGGGGGAGTGAGCCACTCGGGTTCCGCCCGGCCCAGGGCGCGGTGATCGCTCCAGACCTGCACCAGCTCCCCGGAGTTCGGGTACGGCAGCGGCCGGAGCAGGACCGATCGGAGGACGCTGAACAGCGCGCTATTGGCGCCGATGCCCAGGGCCAGCGTCAGAATGGCGACCAGGGTGAAGCCGGGGGTGCGGCGCAGGCCGCGCAGCGCGACCCGCAAGTCCTGCATCAGCTCCTGCCCCCATTCGCGGCGACCCCGCACGCGTACGGTGGTGCCGCGAAGGATCCGCACTTCGGCCTCGACCGCGCGCCGGTCGCCAAAGGCCTCGAGCGCCGCCTTACGCGCCGCCTCCGGGCTCATGCCCTGGGCCTCGAATTCCTTGGCGCGGAGCTCGAGGTGCAGCTCGATCTCGCGGCGGACATCCTCGGAGGCGCCTTCACCGCCGGGACTCAGGTGGAAGGTTTTCTTCATGGCATCCGCCTCATGGCCGGGCCGCGGCGAGCGCCGCGGTCATGACCCTGGCATAGCGTTGCCACCGCCCCAGCTCGTTTTGCAGGTGGCGGCGGCCCGCGCGGGTCAGCTGGTAGAACTTGGCTTCGCGGTTGGTGTCGGTGAGCCCCCACTCCTCATCGAGATGGCCTCGGCGCTCCAGTCGGTGCAGCGCGGGATACAGCGCCCCTTCCTGGATCTGAAGTGCCTCGTCGGTGGACTGACGGATCCAGCGGCCGATCCCGTAGCCGTGGAGTGGGCCCCAGCTGACGGCCTTCAGGATCAGGAGGTCGAGACTGCCGGTGTAGAGGTCGGATCCGGCCATGGGTTCCCTATTGGCTATTGGCTATTGGCTACCGGCTATAGCTAATAGCCCTTCATACCTAATTCAACAAGGGGTAGTACGGAAAGGGGTCTGGCGGGGTTTCGGGGAGACCGCTTGGGCCGCGTCGCGGCCTCGCGATGACTAGGGCTGAAGCATGCTCAGGGCGTGGCGCCGGGCGGTGTCGCCGTCGGGATCGCCCAGCATCCGGGCCAGCTCGGACACCCGGTCCTCCCCGTGGATCTGGGCCACGTCGCTGGTGGCCACGCCTCCCTTGGCGCGCTTGGACACCACGAGATGGCGGTCCGCCTTGGCGGCAATCTGGGGCAAGTGGGTGATGACCAGCACCTGATGGCGCTGGGCCACCTCGGCCAACGCGGCCCCAACCTGCCCGCCGACTTCTCCTCCGATGCCCTGGTCCACCTCGTCGAACACCAGACTGGGCACCGCGTCGTGGCGCACCAGCACGACCTTGAGCGCCAGCATGAGTCGGGAAAGCTCGCCGCCCGACGCCACCCGGGACAGCGGACGCTCCTCCATGCCGGCATTGAGCTGCACCAGCAGCTGCACCGATTCGGCGCCGGCCGCGCCGGGCTCCGGCAACGGCTTGAGCTCCACCGAGAGCTTGCCGCCCGGCAACCCGAGCTTGGGAAGCAGGCGGCTCACGCCGCGGGTTAACCGGTCCGCGGCCGCGTTCCGCTTGGCCGACAGCGCCGCCGCCGCGGTGCGCACCGCCTGCTCCAGGGCGGCGCGGCGCGCGCCGAGGGCCCGAAGGTCCAGGTCCGCGGTGTCGAGCAGGTCGAGCTCCTCCGCCGCGGCGCGGCGGGTTTCGAGCACCGCGGCAAGCGAATCTCCATGCTTCTGTTTCAGGCGATAGATCACATCCCGCCGGGATTCCAGCTCGGCCAGCCGGGCGGGATCGACTTCCAGGGCGTCGGTGTATTCGCGAACCAGCCTGGACAGCTCGGTGAGATTGGCGTACGCGGCGTCGAGGAGCTCGCGCCAGTCCGCCGTGCTCGGGTCGGTGCGCTCGAGCTGCGACAAGGCGCGCTCCGCCTGGCCCACGGCGCCGAGCGCCGACCCGCTCTCTCCGTCGATCGCATCGGAGATCCGCGCGCTCCCGGAGGTGAGCTCCTCCACCGAACGGAGCCGGCGGGCCTCGGTTTCCAGCGCGTCCTCCTCGCCAGGCGTAAGCCGGGCGGCGTCGATCTCCTGGACCACGTGGCGGAGGTAGTCCGCCCGGCGACGCACCTCCTCGCGCCTGGCTATCAGGGCCCGTTCCTGCTCGGCCGTGTTCCGCAGGGTGGCCACGGTTTCCGCCACCGCGCGGCGCTCCGACTCCGCATCTCCGAACGCGTCGAGGATGTCCCGCTGGGTGTCGCCCCGGAGCAACGACTGGGTTTCGTGCTGGCCATGCAGATCCACGAGAAGGGCGCCAAGCTCGGCCAGCACTCCAGCGGTGGTCGGGCTGCCGTTGACCCAGGCGCGGGAACGGCCCTCCGCGGCGATTTCGCGGCGCACGACCAGCCGACCCTCGTCCAGGTCCAGGCCCATGGCATCGATCGCCGGCTTCAGCGCGCCGGGAATCTCCTCGAACACACCCTCGACGACCGCGCGCGGCTTTCCCGGCCGGATCGCCCCGCTGTCGGCCCGCCCTCCCAGGAGCAGGCCGAGCGCATCGACCAGCATGGACTTCCCCGCTCCGGTTTCTCCGGTCAGCACGTTGAGGCCGGGACCGAGCGGAAGGGTGACGTCCGCGATCGTGGCCAGATCGCGGATCCTGAGCTCGGCGATCACTGGAGCGTTTCGCGCTCGGCGAGGTCGCCCCAGCGCAAGCTCGCGCGCATCCTCGCGAAGTAGTCGGTCTGGAACCGGACCAGCAGCACCGGATTCTCGCCCCGGCACAGCTCGACAATGTCATCGGGGCCGAGCATCATCGCTTGCTGGCCGTCGACCGACACCAACAGGTCGTTGGCCCAGGGCCGGATGGGGCGAATGGTGATGTGGGCGTCGGCTGGAATGACAACCGGACGGACCGCGAGCGTGTGAGGAGCGACAGGAGTAATCACCATCGCCTGGACATCCGGCACGATGATCGGCCCGCCGGCGGAAAGCGAGTAGGCAGTAGAACCGGTCGGCGTGGCGACGATCAGGCCGTCGGAGCTGTAATTCCCGACATCTTGTCCGTTCACCTGCACGTTCAGCTGGATCAGCCTGGCCACCCCTCCCTTGTGGATGGTGACGTCGTTGAGGGAGATGGGGAGGGAACTGGATTCGCCCCGGGCGGCCACGATGCTGGCCTGGAGCGTGAGCCGCTCTTCGGTGACGAAGTCTCCCGAGGCGAGCCGCTCGAGCGCGAGCTCACTCTCGTCCTTCGACGCGGCGGTGAGGAATCCGACCCGCCCGAGGTTGACGCCCAGCACCGGCACCGCGGCTCCCTTGAGCAGGCGTGCTCCGCGCAGGAGGGTGCCGTCGCCACCCAGCGTGACCAGCCCATCGAGTGCCGGCGCCGAGGCGAGGTCGGGGAGGTGTCGGGGCCAGTAGGGCTCCATGGCCGGCTCAGAGTAGAGCGCCATGCCAAGGGTTTCCGCACGCGCGGCCATCCCGGGGAGAATGGCCGCGAGCCCACCGTAGCGCGGGTTGCCGACGACTCCGACGTTCATCGCGCTTCGAAGCTCTCCTCGTGATGGAGCGCGGTGATGCGGGCTGCGATGCCGGCTCCGGTGAGCCCCATGCGGCTGAGCTGCTCGGCGCGGGGAGCCTGCTCCATGAGCCGATCGGGCACTCCGAGGCAGACGACCCGCACTTCCGGGTGGGAGGTCGCCAGCTCGCGGGCGATCATCGCTCCGAAACCGTTGACGACCGTGGCCTCCTCGACCGTCACGATCAGCTTGCAGTCGTGGGCGACGGATTCGAGCATGATGTCGTCGTACGGCTTGAGGAAGCGGCAATTGATCACCGCGGCGTCGATTCCCTCGGGGGAAAGTCGCTCGGCCGCCTCCACCGCGGGCTGCACCATGGTGCCGACCGCGAGGATCGCGACTTCCTTGCCGGAGCGGAGCGATTCCCAGGTGCCGTACGGCACCGCGGGCACCTGGACGGCCGGCGTGGGCTCGGTGGGGGCCTTGTCGCGCGGGTAGCGGGTACAGAAGGGACCACCGTGGGCGAGGCCTGCCCGCAGCAGTCCGATCAGCTCGTCTCCGTCCTTGGGGGCGGTGACGGTCATGCCGGGCACGGCGAGCATGTAGGCGATGTCGAAGAGACCCATGTGGGTCTGGCCGTCCTCGCCCACCAGACCAGCGCGGTCCATGCAGAACATCACCGGGAGCTGCTGGACCGCCACGTCGTGGATGATGCTGTCGTAGGCCCGCTGCAGGAAGGTGCTGTAGATGGCGCAGATCGGGCGCACGCCCTGGGTGGCCAGCCCGGCGGCAAAGGTCACCGCATGCGCCTCGGCGATGCCGACGTCGAAAAACCGTCCGGGCCATTTCTTCTGGAAGATGCTGGTGCCGGTGCCGGAAGCCATGGCCGCGGTGATCACCGCGAAGCCGGGGTGCTCCTCGGCCAGCGCGGTGATCGCCTCTCCGAAAACCTGGGTCCAGGTGGGCGGGCCGCTGGCCTTCTTGCGGGCCTCGCCGGTGACCGGATCGTAGGCGGCCAGGCCGTGCCACTTTTCCTTGTTGGCTTCGGCCAGCGCGAACCCCTTTCCCTTTTCGGTCAGCACGTGCACCACTCGGGGGCCGGTCAGCCCGCGGACGAAATGCAAGGTGTCGCAGAGTTTTTGCACGTCATGGCCGTCGATCGGCCCGAAGTAACGAAACCCGAGCTCCTCGAAGAACATCCCCTGGGAAAAAAGGTTCTTGGTGCTTTCTTCGACGTTCTTGGCGAACTCCACCACGCCTTCCCCAAAGACTCCGCCGGCCTTCAGGGTGAGCTGCTTCACGATGTCGCGCACCTTGTTGGTGAACGGGCTCGCCACCACCCGGCCGAACATCTTGCTGATGGCGCCGACGTTGGGCGAGATCGACATGCCGTTGTCGTTGACGATCAGCAGGATGTCGCGGTCGGAGTGGCCCGCGTTGTTCATGCCTTCGTAGGAGAGCCCGCAGGTCAGCGCGCCGTCACCCACCACCGCTACGACCTTGTACCGCTCGCCCAGGAGATCCCGAGCTGTGGCCATTCCGAACGCGGCGGACATCGCGGTGCCGGCGTGGCCGGCACCGAAGTGGTCGTGGGGGCTTTCGCTGCGACGGAGAAACCCCGAGATACCGGCAGTCTGGCGCAGGGAATCGAAGACCCGGTTGCGCCCGGTCAGGAGCTTCCAGGAGTAGGCCTGGTGGCCCACGTCCCAGACGATCTTGTCGTGGGGAGAATCGAATTCGTAAAGCAGCGCGATGGTCAGCTCGACGACACCGAGGCTGGCGCCGATATGCCCGCCGGTCACCGAACAGGCCTCGATCAGGCGTTCGCGGATTTCCTCGGCGAGCAATGGGAGCTGGTCGCGGCGGAGGCGCTTCAAGTCCTGCGGACTGTCGATCCCGGCGAGGAGGGACATGAATTCCCGGTCGTAGGGGCTTACGAACGACGTTCCACAATATAACTGGCGAGGGTTCGGAGGGCGGCTCCGGCAGGTCCTACGCGACGGAGCGCCGCACAGGCGACTTCGGCATGCCGGAGCGCCTCGCGCCGTGCCCCGTCCAGCCCGAGCACGCTGACGTAGGTGGCCTTGGCCAGCGTTGCGTCGCGCCCCGCGGTCTTCCCGAGCTCCTCCGTGGTGGCGGTCGCATCGAGCAGATCATCGGCGATCTGAAACGCGAGTCCTACCTCGCGGCCATACTCGGTCAAGGCCATGACGGTATCGTCGTCCGGTCCGGCAGCCAGGCCGCCCAGCGTGCAGGCCGCGGTGATCAAGGCACCCGTCTTCCGGCGATGGATTTCCACCAGCTCGGCCAGCCCGGCAGGGCGGCCCTCCGCCTCCAGGTCGAGCCATTGCCCGCCGACCATCCCGCGAATGCCGCTCGCCTCCAGAAGGATCTCTGCCAGGCGCCCGAGCCGCTCGTGGGTGAGCCCCAGGTCGGCCGCCGCCGCGGCCAATTCCTGGACCGCCACCGGCACCAGGAGAAAGCCGGCCCGCGTGGCCGTCGGCACGTCGAAGATCACATGAGTGGTGGGTCGTCCGCGCCGCTGGGCATCGTCGTCCATGCAGGGGAGATCGTCGTGCACGAGGGAGTAGGTGTGGACGATCTCCACCGCGGCGGCGATGCCGCCGATGCCGAGGGAGGCACCGCCGGCGGCGCGGTAGCTGGCGAGGACCAGTGCAGGGCGGACCCGTTTGCCGCTGGTGCCGAGCGCGTAGGCGAGGGCCTGGCCGTCTCGGCCACCGGGGTTCTGGCTGAGTCGCTCGGCGAGGGGGTTGAGGTGCGCCTCGGTCAGGTCGCGCGCCTCGGCAAGCAAGGCGTCGGCGGTTATATTGGCCTCGTACCCCTTCACGCCCACCCTGAAACCGAGGAGGTGATCCAGTGTCTCATGACCTTACGAAGGCGCGGATTGCCGGAAGCAGGTAGGAGTCGTAATACCAGCTGACCGGCGATTCCGCGCCGATCGGTCATGTCGTGCCGAGGCCCAGCGCGCCCAAGGGAGCGCTGGGCCTCGGGTTTTGCCACCGCTCCCGTCATTCCTTGAAGTTGGTGATGGTCAGCTGCCCCGACGCGTCTTCGAGGACTTTCTGCACTCGCGCCTCCGCCTCGCCAAGCCGGTCCCGGGCGGCGCGGAGCCGGGCGACGCCTTCCTCGAAGAGCACGAGCGCCGTGTCGAGGTCGGTATCATCGGCCTCCAGCGCTCGGACGATCTCCTCCAAACGGCGGAGATCGGCGCTCAGGGTATCAGGGGTTCCGGCCATGGTTCCTCGCTGCGGACTACGTGGCCTGGGAGGGTACGTCGCCGTCGCTAACACGCAAGGTGAACTCCGTGCCGGAGGGCAGGTCGGCTCGACGGCGGGCAATCCGCCCATCGGCGAGTCGAGCCACCGAGTACCCCCGGCCCAGGACCTTGAGCGGGCTCAGCGCTTCGAGCTGCCCGGCATAGCGGTCCAGCCGCGTCTGCGGCTGCTGGATGCGCCAGGTCATAGCCACCTGGATGCGGTCGCCGCTGCGGGCCAACCGCTCGGCA
Organism: Gemmatimonadales bacterium; assembly: GCA_045403135.1. Lineage (GTDB taxonomy): Bacteria > Gemmatimonadota > Gemmatimonadetes > Gemmatimonadales > GWC2-71-9 > JABFSM01. The sequence continues at coordinate 7,453 of JAXIPC010000014.1, forward strand.
ACGAGGCCCGTCCGTCGGCGCAGTCCGTGGGCCAGTCGGGATGAGAGCGACGCCACGTGGCGCAGGCAGTCCGCGCGATCCGGTACCGCGAGCTCGCAGGCTGCGGACGGTGTGGCAGCCCGGAAATCCGCGACCAGATCGGTGAGGGAGGCGTCCGTCTCGTGACCCACAGCCGAAATGACGGGAACCCGGAGCGCCGCCACCGCGCGGCACACCTTTTCGTCGTCGAAGCCACTGAGATCCTCCTTCGATCCCCCGCCCCTCCCGATAATACAGAGGTCGACTCCGGATAACCGGTTGACCAGCGCGAGTGCCCGGCAGAGGTCGCGCGCGGCACCGTCCCCCTGGACCGTCGCCCCCACGACCAGCAGCCGGACCGACCCCCAGCGCTTCCTGGTGACGATGATGATGTCGCGAAGCGCGGCACCGTCGGTGCTGGTGACCACCGCGATGGCCTTGGGGAACGGTGGCAGTGCCCGCCTCCGGGCCGGATCCAGGAGTCCGTCCTTTTCCAGCGCCGCCCGGACCTTCTCCCGATTGAGCTGCTGGACGCCGATTCCAGCAGTCGGTAGCATGACCTGGACGGCGGCCCGGAGCTCGCCCTTCTCTGCCCAGACCGAGGGAGTCAGCAGGGCGTAGACTTCGGTCCCGTCCTGAGGTGTAGAGCCGACTTTTGTCGTGTTACTTTTCCACATTACACACTTAATGGCACTATCGGGATCACGCAAAGTGAAGTACCAATGGCCACTTCCGTACGCCTTGAAAGATGCCACCTCGCCTTTGATCCAGAGCGTGCCAGTGGCGGACTCGACGGCGTTTCTGAGCTCGGTAACGAGCTGGGTGACGGACAGGGCGGTCGGGCGGTCTGACGGGACGACGGGAAGACGGGAAGGCGGGAGGCTCCCGGCGAACAGGTCGTTGGCGGGCGGTTTCTTCATTTCGTCCTCCCGTCCTCCCGTCCTTCCGCCTTCGCCGCCTGCAGCGTATTCATGAGCAGCATCGCAATCGTCATCTTCCCCACCCCGCCCGGTACCGGCGTGATAGCCGAGGCAATCTCCGCTACCGGAGCGTAGTCTACGTCTCCCTCGATGCGGTAGCCCTTGGGGTGGGAGGGGTCGGACACTCGGTTGATCCCGACGTCCACCACGACCGCGCCGGTCTTCACCATGTCTCGGGTGACGAAACCCGGTTTGCCGATCGCCACCACCAGGATATCGGCCTGCCGGGTCAGAGCGGGAAGGTCGCGGGACCGGGAGTGGCAGATCGTCACGGTGGCATTGCCGCCGGGGGCGTCCTGCATCAGGAGGCTGGCCATCGGCTTCCCCACGATGTTGGACCGGCCGACGATGACCGCGTGCGCGCCCTTCGTTTCAATCCCCGAGCGCACCAGCATCTGCTGCACCCCGTACGGGGTGGCGGGCCGGAAGGCGTGCGGGTCCCCCACGAGGACCTTGCCGACGTTGCTGGGGTGAAAGCCGTCTACATCCTTGACCGGAGAGATTCGGTTGAGGACCTGGTCGCTGTCGATGTGTCCGGGCAAGGGGAGCTGGGTGATGAAGCCGTGAATCCTGGGGTCCGCGTTGAGCCGATCCACCACGGCCAGGAGCTCCGCCTCCGTCGTTTCCGCGGGAAGCCGAACCGTCTCCGAAAGCATGCCCACCTCCTGGCAGGCGAGTCCCTTGCTCTTGACGTAGATCTGACTGGCGGGGTCCTCCCCCACGATCACGACGGCGAGCCCGGGCTTGACGCCGCGTTCGGCCAGCAGCGCCACTTCGCGGGCGATTTCCGCGCGAATCTCCTTGGCGATGGCGGCCCCGTCGAGAATGCGCGCCGTCATCGGGCCACGCCGACGGCCCGGGTCTCCCTGATGACGGTGACCTTGATCTGGCCGGGGTACTGGAGCTCGCTCTCGATCTTCCGGGCAATGGTCTCGGCCAGCTCGGCGGCCTTGGCATCGTCGATGCGCTCCGGCACCACGATCACCCGCACCTCGCGGCCTGCCTGGATGACGTTGGTTTTCTCGACCCCGTCGAAGCCCGCGGCGATCTCCTCCAGCTTGGTGAGCCGCTTGACGTAGGTCTCGAACGCTTCGCGCCGGGCGCCGGGGCGGGCGCCGCTGATGGCGTCGGCGGCCTGGACCAGGACCGATTCGATGGTTTCGTGGGGGACGTCGTCGTGGTGCGCGGCGATGCAGCCGATCACCGCGGCGCTCTCCCGGTATTTCTTGGCCATCTCGACGCCGAGCTCGACGTGGGTGCCCTCGCTCTCGTGGGTGAGCACCTTGCCCACGTCGTGCAGCAGCCCCCCGCGCTTGGCGAGGGCCACGTCGAGGCCCAGCTCTGAGGCCATCATGCCCGCCAGCCACGCCACTTCCTTCGAATGGTCGTAGATGTTCTGCCCATAGCTGGTGCGGTACCGCATCCGGCCGACCAGCTTGATCATCTCGGCGTGCAGGCCGTGGATGCCGGTTTCAAAGGCCGCCTGCTCGCCCAGCTCGACGATCTGCCCATCCAGCTCGGTACGAACCTTCTTCACGATCTCCTCGATCCGGCCGGGGTGGATCCGGCCGTCCACGATCAGGGCCTCGAGGGCGCGGCGTCCCACCTCGCGGCGGATCGGGTCGAAGCAAGAGACGACGACCGTGTCCGGGGTGTCGTCAATGATGAGGTCGACACCGGTGACCTGTTCGAAGGCGCGGATGTTCCGGCCCTCGCGACCGATGATGCGGCCCTTCATCTCGTCGCTGGGGAGCGCCACGGCTGCGACGGTGGTTTCGGCGGTGTGCTCGGCGGCCAGGCGTTGCACCGCCAGGGCGATGATCTTCTTGGCGTCTTTCTCGGCTTCCTTCTTGGCCTGCTCGCGGATATCCCGTCCGAGGGCCGCCGCCTGGGCGCGGGCCTCGTCCTCCACCTTCTGGAGCAGCTCGCGGCGGGCCTCCTCGGACGTCAGCCCGGCGACCCGCTCGAGCCGCAGGTGCTGCTCCCGGACCAGGACCTCGATTTCCGCCTCGCGGACCTTGACGGCCAACTCCTGGCGCTCGATGCCCGAGAGCCGTCCGGCCATGCTCTTTTCCTGCTGCTCCAGCTGCTCGCCGCGCTTGGTGAATCCCTTCTCCCGCTCTTCGGCCCGGCGCTCGACCCGATCGGCGTCCTCGCGCCGACGCGACAGGTCGCGGTCCCCCTCTTCACGCAGGCGGAGGGCTTCCATCTTCCCTTCGAGGACGGCGGCGGCCTTGGCCTGGTCGGCGTCGCTGCCGGCCCGCGTGAGCAGCCCGGCCGCCTTGAGCTCAGCGTCGGCAACAAGGGCCGACGCGTTGCGACGCCTGGCACGGAGATAGAGCGTGGTACCGATGAGGGCCAACAGAATTCCGGCAACGAGGCTCCCCACTGCGAGGAGCATGTCGTACGGGGTCATAGTATCTCCGCACGCGGCCCGGAGGCCGCGAGTGAGTCAGTCGGCCGGGAGCGAGGCTCCCCTGGCCGCCCCACCCCTGCGGGTGGGCGGGAGGAGCCGAGCCAACCGGTCGCGCATGGAGGCAAGACGCGCGGCCTGGTCGCCGTCGCCCTGCCGGCCCTGAAACAATTCCTCGGTGATCGACAGCCCCGCCAGTAGCGCCGCCTTGTGCGCATCCACCGACGGAAGCGACCCGCGAATCCGGGCGAGCACCGCGTCGAAGTACGCCGCCACTTCCCGGGTATACTCCGGCGGGTGCTCCGAGCTCACCGTAAACTCGGTGCCGCCGAGCTGGATCTTGACCGAATGCCGGGTACTCACGCCGCGTCTCCGGCGCCGTGCACTTCGACGAAGCGCAGCCGAGTCCGCAGCCGTTCGATATGCTCCCGTGCCGCGGCGATGCGGCGCCTGAGATCCTGGTTCTCGCCCTCGAGCGAGCCGATCTTGAGGCGCGCCTGGGAGAGCTCGGCGGGGCCGTGCCCGCCCCTGCCCTTGCCGGGTCCGGCTTGGGCCAGCTCCTGCTCGGCCCGCTGACACCGGGCTCGCCAGGAGGCCAGCTCCTGCTCGACGCCGGAGAGGAGCTGTTCCAGCTCCTCCACCATCACGCGGTCAGCTCGTTCGTAAGGTGACGTCAAGCGCCTGTCCCAGCTTCGAGAGTATCCGCTGCACCACCGCCTCGACGTCGGCGTCTCGCAGCGTCCGCTCGCGGCCGCGGAGCACGACGCGCACGGCCACGCTTCGGCGTCCGCTCGGGAGCTCCCTGCCGCGGTATTCGTCCAGGATACCCACGGTCTCCAGCAGGCTGCCGGCGGCCTCGCGAACCGTCGCGATCACGGCGTCTATCGCCACCGCGCCGGGAACCAGCAGCGCGAGGTCGCGGGTGGCGGCGGGCGTGGTCGGCAGCGGCCGGAAGCGCGGCGCCGGGCGGGCTCCGGGATCCACGTCCACCTCGAGCCCGAAGAGCGGCGCGGCCCAGGGTGGGGCGTCCGCCGCAAGCGGCCCGGCGCGTCCCACCTCGCGGCCGGCGAAATCCCTCGCCACCCAGCCGCTGCCTTCAACTTGCACCGTCGCTCCGGGAATCGCCAGAGACACGGTGCGCTCGAAGAGCCCCTTCAGATCCCAAAGATCGCATTCCGGGGTGCGGCCCCCGTCGGTCCAATGCGCCGGCGCGCGCGCGCCGGTCAACACCGCGGCGGCCCGCGTAGTCTCGACCGGACGGCCACCGGGGTCCCCCGGGCTGAAGACGGTGCCGATCTCGAAGAGGCGAACGTCGCGTACTTGATTGGCCCAGTTGGCCTCGACCTGGCGAACCAGGCCGGGCGTGAGGCGGCCGCGCAGAAACCCGTGATCCGCCGACAGCGGGTTAAGCACGGGTACGGCGGCATCACTTTCGGCGGGGCCGAGGGGGAGCAGGAGGGTTTCGTAGAGACCTTCGGCGACCAGGCCCCGTCGAATCTCGCCGGAAACGACGTGAATCGGAGCGTCGGTCTGGTTGCCGGCGCGGAAGGGGCGGAGGTCATCGGGAAAGGCGCCGAAGCCGTAGATGCGGGCGATTTCCTCGATCAGATCGATCTCCTCCCGTAGGTCCGGCCGCCAGCCCGGGACCTCTACCGCCAGCCGTTGTTCGGCGGGCTTGGCTACCAGCGTGGCGCCGATGGCCACCAGGCACTGCTCCAGCACGTGGACCGGCAGCTCCACCCCGAGCACTTGGGCCACCCGTGCGGTGCGCAGGAAGATGCGGGGCGGGCTTCCCGGCTCGGGCCAGCAGTCGACCGGGTCTCCGTCGAGCCGCCCGCCCGCGGTGGCAAGCACGATCAGGATGCACCGGCGCAGCGCGTCGGGGACCGACCACAGATCCGTGCCCCGCTCGAATCGAAGGCTCGCCTCGGTGGAGATGCCGAGCGTCCTCCGGGCGGTCCGGGTGGGCCCCGGCGCGAACCAGGCGCACTCGAGGAAAAGATCGGTGGTTCCGGCCGAGACCTCGGACCCCCGCCCGCCCATCACGCCGGCGACGCCGACCGGACCGGCGGCGTCCGCGATGACGGTGATGTCCGCGCTGAGCCCGCGATCGACGCCGTCCAGCGTCGCGAGCCGTTCACCCGGAAGCGCCTTGCGCGCGGAGATGGAGGGTCCGGCCAGCCTGGCA
>JAXIPC010000050.1:0-5108 GCA_045403135.1 Gemmatimonadales bacterium
CCGCATCGATCAGAACACCGGCCTCCGCATCCGGGAGATCGATAGCGGGGAAGAGCGTTGGCTGGCCTACCCGATCCAGCGCGACAACATGGAGGCGGTGCCCGACCTGGACGTGATCCCGGGCTACTCCTTCACCCCCGACTCGAAGGCGATCATCGCGAGCTTCGGCGGCGAGATCTGGCGGGTTCCGGTCGACGGCACCCCCCAGGCCAAGATCCCATTCAGCGTCGATGCGCAGGTTGCCGTGGGGGCCGAAGTTCGCTTCGAATACCCCATCGGCGATGCCGCCACCTTCACGGTACGGCAGGTCCGCGACGCGGTGCCCTCGCCGGACGGCAGGCGCATCGCGTTCACCGCCCTGGACCGGCTTTGGGTCACCGATCTCCCCGGAGGCACGCCCCGACGGGTCACCACCCAGGAGGTAGGCGAGTACTACCCGGCCTGGTCTCCCGACGGGGCGTCGCTGGCGTGGACCACCTGGACCGACGCCGGCGGCTCCATCATGCGGGCCGACTTGGCCACGCCAGGCTCGGTCCGCTCCCTGACTTCGGCTCCCGCCTTCTACCAGACTCCGGCCTGGTCGCCCGACGGCGCCCGGATCGTGGCCAAACGGGGCGCGGCGCGCGATGTCCAGGAGTCGATCGACCCCTTCTTCGGCGACGGCCTGGGGGCGGAGTTCGTCTGGGTTCCCTCCGTCGGCGGCGCGGTCACCGCGATCGGCCCGACCGGGGGCCGCAATGCGCCGCATTTCTCCACCTCCGACCCGAGCCGGATCTACACCTATGGCTTGATCTCCCCCTTTATCCCGGGGGCGCCGTTCCCCGGCCTGGCGCTCACCTCGATGCGGTGGGACGGCACCGATATCAAGCAGCACCTGCGGGTTACCGGACCGCTGCCCCTGGGCTTCACCGACCGGGCCAAGATGTATGACAAGAAGCGGACCGACCTGCCGATGCCGTCGGATCGGGAGGAGGAACGGGAGATTCTCAACGCGCCCTCGGCCGACCTGGTCCTGATGGCCCCCAGGGGGGACTTCGCCCTCGCCGCCTTCGGCAACGACGTCTACGTGCTCCGGGTGCCGCGCCTCGGCGGTCCGGCGCCGACCATCTCGGTCGCCAAGATGGACAGCTCACAGGTGTGGTCGCAGAGGCTCACCGACATCGGCGGCGAATTCCCGACCTGGAGCGCCGACGGCCGCACCGTCCACTGGTCCATCGGCAATGCCTTCGTCAGCTACGACGTGGCTCGCGGCAAGGCGGTGGACGACAGCCTCAGGGCGGCCGGCGCCGACACGCTTACTCGGATCCGGTCCGCCTACCGCCCGGTGGAGCAACGGATGCTGATCAGCGCCACCCGGGATGTGCCGGAAGGCAGCGTCGTCCTGCGCGGCGCCAAGGCCGTGACCATGTGGGGGAGGGAGATCATCGAGAACGCCGACATCGTGGTTCGGAACAACCGGATCGTGAGCGTCGGACCGCGCGGCAGCGCGCCGGCGGGCGCCCGGGTAGTGGACGTTTCCGGGAAGACCATCGTGCCGGGCTTCGTCGACACCCATGCCCACATGTGGCCCGCCTGGGGAATCCACTGGGAGAACCCCTGGATGTACCAGGCCAATCTCGCCTATGGGGTCACCACCACCCGCGATCCACAGACCGGGACTACCGACGTGCTGACCTATCAGGATCGGGTGGAGGCCGGACAGATGCTCGGGCCCCGGGTGTATTCGACCGGGCCCGGCGTATTCAGCAACGAGCGGATCGGGGACCTCGAAGGGGCCCGCCACGTGCTCAAGCGCTACAGCGACTACTACGACACCAAGACCTTCAAGATGTACGAGGCCGGCCCGCGGCGGACCCGCCAGTTTCTGATCATGGCCGCGCGAGACCTCAAGCTCATGCCCACGACCGAGGGCGCCCTCGAGTTCAAGAAGAACATGACGATGGCGATGGACGGCTACTCCGGCATCGAGCACACCATTCCGATTCTCCCGATGTACGAGGACGTGGTGCACTTGTTCCGAACGTCCGGCACCACCAATACGCCGACCCTGCTGGTGAGCTATGGTGGCCCCTGGGCGGAGAACTACTACTACACCTTCGAGAGTCCGTTGAAGGACGCGAAGGTCCGCCATTTCATGCCGCCCGAAGAGCTGGATGCCAAGGCGCGGCGGCGGAATCCGGGCCCGGGCCCATCGGGATGGTTCGCGAAGGACGAGTACGTGTTTCCGCGCCACGCCGAATTCGCCAAGGCAATGATCGAGGGCGGCGGCCGGATGGGCATCGGTAGCCACGGCCAGTTCCAGGGCCTGGGGTATCACTGGGAGCTCTGGTCGGTGGGGAGCGGGGGGATGTCGGCCCACGACGCGTTGCGGGTGGCCACCATCTACGGGGCCGAGGCCATCGGGCTCGGCCGTGACCTCGGCTCGCTGGAGGCGGGCAAGCTCGCCGACCTGATCGTCCTGGACCAGGATCCGCTCCAGAACCTTCGGAATACCAACACGATTCGCTACGTGATGAAGAACGGCCGACTCTACGAGGGCGATACCCTCAACGAGATCTGGCCGCGGCAGCGTCCCGCGCCCGATGCCTCGTGGCGCCGCTTCGCCCCAACTGTCACCACCACGATTCGGTGAGGCGCGCCATGTCCAACTACTCCGTCATCGCGAGCGCCGCCCGTTCCGTCATCGCGAGCGCAACCCGCTCCGTCATTGCGAGCGTAGCGAAGCAATCTCTCCTCCTGGCTGCTGCCCTGGTGCCGTCCCTCGCCGCCCAGGCCCCCGCAGGTGGCGCCGCCGCCGGCCCGCCCAAGAAGCCGCTGCCTCTGGAGACCAATCGAAAGGCCGAGTTCACCGCCTCCAAGGGCACCTGGATGTCGGTCGACGTGAGCCCCGACGGACAGACCATCGTCTTCGACCTGCTCGGCGACCTCTACACCCTGCCGATCGCGGGCGGCACCGCCACCCGACTCACCAGCGGCAACGCCTATGACGCGCAGCCGCGTTATAGCCCTGACGGCAAGAAGGTGGCCTTCGTCTCGGACCGGAGCGGCGGCGACAACGTCTGGACCCTGTCGCTCGACCTGAAGGACACGACACAGCTCACCCAGGGTAACGGCGCGCTGTACATCTCGCCCGAATGGAGTCCCGACGGCAAGTACATCGTGGTGAGTCGCGCCGGGGGCCTGGGCGGCTCCGCCAAGCTCCAGATGTACCACGTGGACGGCGGCGGGGGGCTGCCGGTCATTCGGGAGCCGGCGGCGCTCAAGACCATCGGCGCGGCGTTCACCCCCGACGGACGCTACATCTGGACCGCGGTGCGTAGCGGCGACTGGCAGTACAACGCGATCTTCCCGCAGTACCAGCTCGCCGTGTACGACCGGGAAACCGGGGTCCTCAACCAGATGACCAACCGGTACGGATCGTCGTTCCGTCCGGCCATCTCCCCCGACGGAAAGTGGCTGGTGTACGGCGCCCGGCATGATGCCCAGACCGGACTCCGGATCCGCGAGCTCGCCAGCGGCGACGAGCGCTGGCGGGCCTATCCGGTGCAGCGGGACGATATCGAGTCGCGGGCCCCGCTCGATGTCCTGCCCGGCTACTCGTTCACTCCCGATTCGCGCGCGATCGTCGTCTCCTACGGCGGTGAGATCTGGCGCGTAGCCGTGGAGGGCGGCGCCGGCACCAGGATTCCGTTTTCGGCCAGCGTGAAGCTGGACATCGGCCCCGAGGTGAAGTTCGCCTATCGGGTCGACACCGCCGCGACGCTCACCGCGCGGCAGGTGCGGAGCCCGGTGGTTTCGCCCGACGGCAAGCGGGTGGTCTTCACGGCCATCGATCGTCTGTACGTGATGGACCTTCCGAACGGTACCGCGCGCCGGCTCGATCCGACTGAGACCGGACAGTATCACCCGACCTGGTCGCCGGACAGCAAGTGGGTGGCGTACGCGACCTGGAGCGACGGGGTGGGCGGCCAGATCATGAAGACCGCGGTCGAGGGCAAGGCTCGCCCGGTACAGCTGACCCGGACGTCCGCTTTGTACTACAACCTCGCGTGGTCGCCGAGCGGTACCCGCATCGTCGCCACCCGGGCCGCTGCGCGCGAGCTGATCGAGGCGGTCAACGTGTTCTTCGGTCCGCAGGGCGGCAGCTTCGTCTGGGTGCCGGCCGCCGGCGGCGATCCGACCCTCATCGCGCCCAGTGGCACGCGGGACGTGGCGCACTTCACCACGGATACCAGCCGGATCTTCGCCTACAGCCCGGTGGAGGGACTGATTTCCTTCCGCTGGGACGGCACCGACGTGAAGCAGCATGTGCGGGTGCTCGGTCCGCCGGTTCCCAGCGGCAATCCGTACGAAGATGACTACACCCCGCTGCCCCGTCGCTTTGGCCCGATGCCGGCCGAGGCGCTGGAGGCGGGCGGCCCGCCCGCGGCGGGGCTCGTGCTGATGGCCCCGCAGGGCGATCAGGCGCTCGCGCAGGTGGGGAGCGACATCTATGCGATCACCGTCGCGAAGGTCGGCGGACCGGTGCCGGCGGTGAGCGTGGCGGGAGGAGGCCAGACTCCGGTCAAGAAGCTCACCGACATCGGGGGCGAGTTCCCCTCCTGGGGAATGGACGGCCGCACGCTCCACTGGGCCATCGGCAACGCCTTTGTCACGTACAGTCTCGATCGATCCAAGGTGGTGGAGGACAGCCTCAAGGTGATCGAGCGGGCCAAGGCGGACAGCACCCGCCGGGCCGGGGCTCGGACCGACACCCTCAAAACGCTCAACGCGCGGGCGGACAGTCTCAAGAAGGCGAACGCCACGGTGCCCGATTCGGTGCAGTCACGCATCGACCTTCTCAAAGCGGATTCGGCCCGTACCGATTCGGCCAAGAAATCCGCGGAGAAGGCCAAGACCGACAGCACCAAGCTGGCGACGGCCCGGGCCGACAGTCTCAAGACGCTCACCGCCAGGGCGGACAGCCTGAAGAAGGCGGGTGCGACGGTGCCCGACTCGATCCAGGCCCGGATCGTGGCATTGCGCGCCGATTCGGCCAAGAAGAAGGACGACAAGCCCGGTTACAAACCCGACGAGATCCGGATCAAGGTCACCTCCCCGCGTGACAG
>JAXIPC010000172.1:0-7777 GCA_045403135.1 Gemmatimonadales bacterium
CGCGTCTCCGCTCGCGGCGGCCTCGCTCCCCAGCCTGTGCTTCTGATACCAGCTCATCATGTAGAGCTGGGTCCGCATGAAGTTGGACGGCTTCGAGCTGGTGCCGTGCCACTCGCCCTCGAATCGCAGCAGCACCGACGGTATGCCCCGCATCTTGAGCGCGGAGTAGTACTCCTCGGTCTGCGGCATCGGGGTGCGCTGGTCGAGGACACCGGTCATCAGCATCGTCGGCGTCTTGACCTTGCCGACATACATCAGGCTCGACTGTTTGAGCCAGGACGTCGGATCTTCCCAGAACGGCTTTTCGAAGAAGTTGTAGGTGAACATCGGGATATCGGTCTGCCCTGCGAAGCTCAGCCAGTCGATCACCGGGCAGCGCACCGCGGCCGCCGCGAACCGGTCGGTATGCCCGATGACCCAGCTGGACAGCACGCCACCGCCGGAGCAGCCGCCCACGAACATCCGCTTGGGATCGATGTAGCCGCGCCCGATCGCGGTATCCACGCCCGCCATCAGATCGTCGTAGTCCACGCTGGGATAAGCGCGGTAGATCGCGTTGCCGAAGTTGCTCCCGTAGCCGGTGCTGCCGCGCGGGTTGGTGTAAAGCACCACGAAGCCGTTGGCGGCGAAGTTCTGGAAGGAATAGTTGAACCCGACGTTGTACATCCCGTGGGGTCCGCCGTGAATCTCCAGAATCAGCGGGTATTTCCGCGACGGATCGAACGAAGGCGGCTTGACCAGCCAGCCCTGAATCCGGGTCCCGCCGCTGCTGGTGTACCAGATCTCCTCCACATCACCGACCCGGGTACCCGCGAGCAGGTCGGCGTTGACGTCGGTGAGCTGCACCAATGCGGCCGGCTTCTTGAGGTCGATCTTCACCACGTCGGGGGGCAGATACGGATTGGACCGGATCGCGAAGGCAATTCCGTTCTTGGCGACGGTCGGCGCCGAGATCATGTGGGTACCGTTGGTGACCTGGCGAGCCGGCGTTCCAAGCGCAGCGTACCAGAGGTTGCTGGCGCCCCTGTCGCCCGCGACGAAGTAGATCCCCCGCGCATCGGGTGCCCACGTCAGGTTGCCCGGATCCCGGTCCAGCCCGGGAGAGCGGAGCGTCATGCCGCTGCCGTCGACGTTGATGGTGTAGAGGTCGTCGGCGCGGTAACTGTACTCACCGGCCGGCTGCCCCGTGAACGCGACCGTTTTGCCGTCGGGCGAGATCTGCGGTCCGATCCACATCCCGTCCTGCGTGGTGAGCCGTCGCCGCACGCCGGTGGCAAGATCCACCGAGTACAGATTGGACCGCTGATACTTTCGCTCGGCGTCGGCGGCGTCGTTGCCGTCCACGATCACCGTTTTCCCGTCCGGCAGCCATGCGAACCCGACGCCACCGGGAAGCCCGCTACCCCGCGCCCCGACGTTCCAGTCTCCCTTGGTGATCTGGCGCGGGGTGCCGCCGGTGGCCGGAATCACGAAGAGATGGGTGAATCCGTCGTCGAGGTAGCCGGTGCGGTCGGCGCGGTAGTGCAGCGTCTCGACAACTCGAGGCGCCTTGGTCCACTGGGCGCCGGTGGGCGCCTTCGGCAGGTCGATCTTCCAGTCAGACTCCTTGGGGACGAACATGCTGAAACCGATCCATTTCCCGTCCGGCGACCAGGTCGGATTCGCCGGCGGCTTGAGCGCCTTGGTCACCTGGGTGACGGCGCCTTCCGCATCCATGTAGCGGATGTGGATCTGGCTGCCGCCCGGCTCGCCCTCCATGAGAAAGGCGATCCGGCTTCCGTCGGGAGACCAGACCGGGTTCGAGCCCTTGGTCAGGAAGCGGAGCTTCCCCCCGTCGGCGCCCATGATCCAGAGCGAGGATTCGAAGCTGTCCTTCATCTTGTCCACCGACCGCCGGGTGAAGATCACCTGGGAGCCGTCGGGGGAAACCTTGGGCTCGCTCACGGTTTCATAGTCGAGGTAGCGGCCCACGGTGAGCAGGGTATCGGATGGACGCTCCTGAGCAGCGCCCGAAGCGACCGAGGACGTAACGGCAAGGAGCAGCAGGGCGACGGGTCTCATCAGCGGGCCTCCGCGAGGGCGTAGAGCAGGTCTACGTAGAACTTCTCGATTTGCGCGAGCCCGGCCAGACGGGAGCCGGGCTTGGGATTCACCACCATGTACTCGTTGGGCGCGTGCTGGCCGCTCCCGTGCCCCAATCCCGCCGCAACCATCGGGAGCTTGAGGCGGTCGGTGAAAACGTAATAGGGAGCGCTCCCCGCCAGCCGCGGAGCCACCGTCGGCACCAGGCCGGCCTTGCTGAAGACGCCGATGGCGGCGCGCACCAGCGGCGCCGCGACACTCGACTGCGCCGCGGGATATCCCGATAGCTTCCGGATCACCACATCCCCGAAGCCCTGCGCGTCGAGGTGCTTCCGGATGAGCCGGAGCACCTCGTCCGGCGTCTGGTTCGGCACCAGGCGGGAATCCAGCTTGGCTGTGGTCAGGTGGGGCAGGATGGTCTTCATGCCCGGCCCGGTATAGCCGGCCCAGATCCCGTCGATGTTCAAGGTGGTGTTGAAGAGATACTCGAGCTGGGTCTGCTTCCCCTCCATGCCGCCGATCCAGCGTTCCACCGAGAGCGCGCGACGGGTGCCCGGCTCCTGGCTGATCCACCCCGGGAGCAATCCGTTGAGCAGCTGCTGCTCCTCCTCGCTGGGCTGGCGGATCGCGTCATAGTAGCCGGGGACGGTGATGGTATTCCCGTCCTTCGAAGTGAGCGAGGCAATCGCCTGCACCAGCCGCAACACCGGCGAATCGGTGATCGCCTTGTAGGAGCCGTGGATCTCGGCTCGGGTCGGGCCGCCTTGCGGCCCGCCGCGCGCCTCGAGCTCGAAGGAGACGATCCCCTTCACCCCCAGGAACATGCCCACATCGCCCGCCGGTCCCTGGCTGTTGAACGGGAAGAAGACGCCGGAGGCGGTTTTCATCCTTGATTCGTACTTGTCGATGATCTCGGGGTAGTGGGGCGAGCCGGGCTCCTCCTCGCCCTCGACCGCAAACATCAGATTGACCGGAAGTTTGCCCTGGACCGCGCGGATCGCCTCGAGCGCGTTGAGGAAGGCGCGCTCGGGACCCTTCTGGTTGGTGGCGCCGCGCGCCATGAGCACGCCACCCAAGTCGTGCTCCACCACGGCGGCGTCGAACGGGGGCGAGCGCCACTCCGCCGGCTCGACCGGCTGCACGTCGTACATCATGTACACCAGCAGCGTTTTATCCGCGCCCGCGTCGCAGTAGGCGAACACGCCGGGATGACCGGATGTGGGCACCAGGTCGCTCTCGCCGCAGCCGAGCTGCTTGAGGTCGTCGCGGACCATGGCGGCCATCTGGGTCACACCCTGGTTCTGGGCGCTGACCGAGGGCTGGCGGAGCCAGCGCTGCAGGCTGGCGAGGTGCTCGGCTTGGTGCGCGTCGATGTAGCGGTAGATCTCCGGGTGGGTGCCCCGGCAGGCGGGGATGCTCCGGGCGTCGAACCCGGCGCTAGGGGTCAGGGCAACGGGCGGGCGCTGGGCGGGAAGCGCCGTGGTCGTCGAGGCGATCCCCACCAGTGTCAGTGCGAGACGTCGTGTCATCGAAACCTCATAGCGTCCTAGCGTCTTAGCGTCGTAGCGTCTCACTCCTCCTCACCCGTCGTCTCCTTCTTGTGCTCCGCCGCCACCTTCGCGGCGACCTCTCCCGGGGCCTCGGCGTAGCCGTGGAACCGCTCCCGGTGGGTGCCCCGGCCGTGGGTGATGGAGTGCAGCGCGGTGGAGTAGCGATACAGCTCGGCCTGCGGCACCAGGGCGTTGACCTTGGTGAGCCGGCCGTCCTGCTCGGTGGAAAGGATCTGGGCCCGGCGGGGGGAGAGATCGCCCAGCACGTCGCCGAGGATATCGGAGGGTGACCAGACCTCTACCGACGTGATCGGCTCCAGCAGGACGGGGCGGGCCTTGGCACTCACCGCACGGAAGGCAAGAATGCCGGCCATCTTGAACGCCTGCTCGCTCGAATCCACGTCGTGGTAAGAGCCGAAGTAGCACTCACACCGGAAGTCCACGCAGGGATAGCCGGCGATCGGGCCGCGTGCCTTGGCCTCCTGAACGCCCTTGTCCACCGCCGGGATGAACTTGTTGGGAATGACCCCGCCCACGATGTTGTCCACAAATTCATAGCCGGAGCCGCGCGCCAGCGGGGAGATCCGGATGTGGCAATCCCCGTACTGCCCGCGTCCACCGCTCTGTTTTTTGTGTTTGCCCTGGCCCTCGGCCACGCCGCGGAAGGTCTCCCGGTAGGCCACCTTGGGCCGAGTCAGCTCGGCGTGCACGCCGTACTTGCGGGCCAGCCGGCCCAGCAGAATCTCCAGGTGGCGCTCGCCCATGCCATGGAGGAGGGTCTGGCCCAGCTCCGAGTTGTACTCGAAGTGAAAGGTTGGATCCTCCTCGTGGAGCTTGTGCAGCCCGGCCGCGAGCTTGTCCTCCTCGCCGCGCTGCTTGACCAGCACCGCGGAGGTCGCTTCGCCCTCGGGGAATTCCATCGGGCTGAGCCGGACCGGATGATCCCTCCGGCTGAAGGTGTCGTTGGTGTGGGTGTCCCGGAGCTTGGCCACCGAGCCGATGTCTCCGGCCGAGAGCTCGGTCACCGCAATGCGCTCCTTGCCCTGCTGCACCGAGAGGTGGTTGAGCTTCTCGGCCACGCTATGCTCGGCGTTCCAGACCTCCTCGCCGTTCTTCAGGGTGCCGGTGTAGGTCCGGAAGATCGACACGTCTCCCACGTGCGGCTCCGACATCGTCTTGAAAACCCGTCCCACCAGCGGTGCCTTGACCGGCGGCTCGACCTCTGACGGCGCCGGGAAGAGCTCGACGATCTCGGTGAGCAGCGGGCGCACCCCGTGCTGCAGCTCCCCGCTGCCGCAGAACAACGGGACGATCTCTCCGGCGAGCATCGCCTTCTTCATCGCGGGCACCACCTCTTCCCGCGGGATGCTCTCGCCGGCCAGGTATTTCTCGAGCAGGGCGTCGTCGGTGGCGGCCACCGCCTCGGTCATCTGCTCGGCGTAGCGCGCAAAGACGTCCTGGAACTCGGCCGGCACCAGGACGTCTTCGTACTCACCGGCCTTGGAGCCGGGCTTGAAGAGTTGGCAGGTCTGGGTAAAGAGGTTGATGATGCCGCGGAACTGGGGCCCGTCGCCCATCGGGATTTCGACCGGCAGCACTTTGGGTGTGAGATGCTCCCTGATGTGGTTGAACACCCGCTCGAAGTTGGCGTGCTCCCTGTCCATGCCCGAGACAAAAAGGATGCGCGGCAGGTGGTAGTGATCGCAGGCGGCCCAGCATTTTTCAGTCCCCACCTCGACCCCGCTGACCCCCGACAGCACGACGACCGCGGCGTCAGCCACAGAGAGGCCGCAAATGACTTCACCGAAGAAATCCAGATACCCCGGTGTGTCGAGGAGGTTTACCTTGACATCCATCCATTCGGCCAGACCCACACCTAGTGAAATAGAGTGCTTGCGTTCGATTTCATCGGGGGAAGTGTCGGTGAGGGTGCTGCCATCCTTGATCGAGCCGTGCCGCCGGCTGGTGCCGGATACGAACGCGAGGGCGTCTACCAGGGTGGTCTTGCCGCTCGCGCCGTGACCCACGAAGGCCACATTGCGAATGGACTCAGGGCCGTATGTCTTCACGGCCACCTCTTTCGGGATCGGGGTTCCCGATCTTGGCCCCGGGAGACGGGTTTGTCAAACCGCAATCTGCTGCAGCATAGGCGACCAACCGGCCAAGTTGTAGATTCAGTCGGCGGCGTCGAACCGGATGGTGGCCGTATCCCGTACAGCCGGGCTTTCGAGACCGGGCTTGGGGTGCGGTCATTTTCTCATGTGAGGGGGTCCCATGAAGCGTAGCAGCCGTGCCAATGGGCCTACACAAGTCGTTGAGGCAACTGAAGATGTCACGTTCAACCCCAAGCTGCTGCTACACGCGCTGCAGCAGATGAAGAGCGGCGATTTCTCTGTCCGCCTGCCGACCACCTGGTCGGGAATGGATGGCAAAATTGCCGACACCTTCAATGACATCGTGACCGCAAACCAGACCATTGCCGGTGAGCTCAAGCGGGTGGGCCAGGTGGTCGGAAAGCAGGGCAAGACCCGGGAACGGGCCAAATTCGACCAGTCCAAGGGTTCCTGGGGCGAAATGGAATCCTCGGTCAACACGCTGATCGACGATCTGCTCCGCCCCACCACCGAGGTGACCGGCGCAATCGCCGCCGTAGCCCAAGGGCACCTCACCCAGACGATGCGACTCGACGTGGACGGACGCCCACTCGAGGGCGAGTTCCTCCGCTCGGCCGCCATCGTCAACACGATGATCCAGCAGCTGGGCGTCTTCACCTCGGAAGTCACCCGGGTGGCGCGCGAGGTCGGCTCGGACGGCAAGCTCGGCGGGCAGGCGCAGGTGCCGGGCGTGAGCGGCGTCTGGAAGGACTTGACCGAGTCGGTCAACTCGATGGCGAGCAACCTGACGGCCCAGGTGCGGAACATCTCGGAGGTGACCATCGCCGTCGCGAGCGGAGACCTCTCGCGCAAGATCACGGTGGACGTGCGCGGTGAAATCCTTCAGCTCAAGGAAGCCATCAACACGATGGTGGACCAGCTCCGCTCGTTTGCTTCCGAAGTAACCCGGGTGGCGCGCGAGGTCGGCACCGAAGGAAAGCTGGGCGGCCAGGCGGTCGTGCCCGGCGTGGCGGGAACCTGGAAGGACCTGACCGACTCGGTGAACGCGATGGCGGGCAACCTCACCGCCCAGGTCCGGAACATCGCCGAGGTGACGACGGCCGTGGCGCGGGGCGACCTGTCGCGCAAGATCACCGTGAACGTGTCGGGAGAAATCCTGGACCTGAAGGATACCATCAACACCATGGTGGACCAGCTCAACGCCTTCGCCGGCGAAGTGACCCGCGTTGCCCGGGAGGTCGGCACCGAAGGCAAGCTGGGTGGCCAGGCCCAGAATCCCGGCGTCGGCGGTACCTGGAAGGACCTCACCAACAACGTGAACTTCATGGCCTCGAACCTGACGGCGCAGGTCCGCAATATCGCCGAAGTGGCGACGGCCATCGCGCGGGGCGACCTCTCCAAGAAGATCACGGTGACCGTGAGCGGCGAGATTCTGCAGCTCAAGGAAACCCTCAACACGATGGTGGACCAGCTCAACGGATTTGCCTCGGAAGTGACCCGCGTGGCGCGCGAGGTGGGCACCGAAGGGCGGCTCGGCGGCCAGGCGGCGGTGCCGGGCGTGGCCGGCACCTGGAAGGACCTGACCGACAACGTCAACCTGCTGGCGGCCAACCTCACTACCCAGGTGCGGAACATCGCGGAGGTCACCACGGCGGTGGCGCGAGGAGACCTCTCCCGCAAGATCACCGTGGACGTGAAGGGCGAGGTGCTCGAGCTCAAGGTCACCATCAACACGATGGTGGACCAGCTCAACGCCTTCGCGGCGGAGGTGACCCGCGTGGCCCGCGAGGTCGGCACCGAGGGCCGGCTGGGTGGCCAGGCGGCGGTGCTGGGCGTGGCGGGTACCTGGAAGGACCTCACCGACTCGGTCAACTCGATGGCGTCGAACCTCACCGCCCAGGTCCGCAATATTTCGGACGTGACGATCGCGGTCGCCATGGGCGACCTCTCGAAGAAGATCACGGTCGACGTGCGCGGCGAGATTCTCGAGCTCAAGGACACCATCAACACGACGGAGATCGGAAGAGCGTC
>JAXIPC010000249.1:0-10126 GCA_045403135.1 Gemmatimonadales bacterium
CCGCCGAGCCGCCGGTCGCCAGCAGGCAGAGCGTGCCGCCGACCGGCGCCAGGGCCATCACCCCCGGATACGCCAGCGTGCTCTCGTAGAGCAGCGAAGGCACCAGCAGGAGGCCGAGCCCGGCGAGCTGAATGGCGCCGAGGCGCAGCGGCGAGCCGCCCACGGCGCTCTGTCCGCCGCCGGTCAGGAAGGCCATCAGGGCGCCGGCGCAGAACGACCAGAGCCGGGTGTGCGGCCCGAAGTAGGCCCACATCGGGGCGGTGTCGTTGATCACCACGGCACACACGAACGAGACCGCGCCCACCGCCGTCACGCCGATGAGCACGGTGCGCATAATGATCCAGCGCCGCTCGGCGCTGGTCTCCGTACCGGCGCGGCGCTCGCCCCATGCTGCGAACAACATCACCAGCAGCGGAAAGAGCAGTACCAGCTGGAGCTCGACACCGAGGGTCCAGGTATGGAGCAGCGGGTTCTCGCCGGCGCCGAAGTAGTTCACCCCGTCCGCGGCAAAGGCCAGGTTGCCGGCGAATGCCGATACCGGGACCACGCGCTCCGCGACGGCCGCCCGGTCGATCGGCGCATACAGCAGCGTCGTGGCCAGGGTGCCGAGCAGCACCACCACCAGGGGCGGCAGCAGCCGCCAGACCCGGCGGGCGACCAGCTCGGCGAGACGAATGTCCTCGCCGGTCGCGAGGCGGCGGGTCAGCGTCGTGGCGAGGAAGAACCCCGAGAGGACGAAGAAGACGTCCACCGCCACGAACGCCCCGCGGAGCGCCGGGACCCCCGCGTGGAAGCCGACCACGAGGAGCACCGCGAGGCCCCGGAGGCCGTCGAGGTCGAGTCGCCTGCTGCCGTTCACAGGGGGCAAGAGAGTGTAAGGGTTGATGGCTTCATTGCTTACGCGACGACGGCACCCCGGGTTTCGCCGAGGGGCCCGGGAGCGCTACCTTCGAAACCTTCGAACTCTTCTGTAAGGTCTCCCGTGCCAATCCTCTTGTCCTGGTCCCGTGCGACACGCGCAGCGGTACTCGCCTGCCTCGGCTTCTCTCTCTCAATTCCGCGGCTTCCGGCCCAGGATCCCTCCCCCAAGGTCGGCCTCGGCCAGCACCCGGATGTCGAAGGCGCCAAGCGGCTTTTCTCGGCCTGGCTCGAGGGGCAGATCGCCTACCGGGGACTGCCCGGGATCGTAGTGGGTGTTGTGGCCGATCAGGAGCTGGTCTGGTCGGCCGGGTTCGGCTATGCCGACGTCGCCGCGAAGCGACCGATGACGCCCGCGACCAAGTTCCGCATGGCGTCACACAGCAAGCTCTTTACCGCAACGGCGATCATGCAGCTGCGGGATGAGGGCAAGGTGCGGCTCGACGATCCGGTGGCGAAGTACCTGCCCTGGTTCGCGGTGAAACCGGCCGGACCCGATGACGCACCGGTGACGATCGAGGAGCTGCTCACCCACAGCTCCGGTCTGCCTCGTGAGGCCGGCGCGCACTGGACCACGTACGAGTTTCCCACCCAGGACCAACTCCGGGCCTTGATGGCCGAGCGGCAGGCGGCGTTTTCTCCCGAGGTCCGCTGGAAGTACTCCAATCTCGCGTATTCGCTCGCCGGCATGGTGGTCGAAGCCGCCGGTGGAGAAACGTGGGCCGGGTACATCCGGCGGAACATCTTCCAGCCGCTGGGCATGGAGGCCTCGAGCGTTGACGAGAAGGTGAGCGGGCTGGCCACGGACGGTGACAGCCAACGCCGAAGGAAAGTTCCAGGGCGTCAGCAACGTGCGGGCTCCCTTGGCGGTGGGTGAGGAAGCGGCGCTGTTCGCCGACGGCTGGTTCGCGGTGGTCCGCCTCGAGCCCTACCGGGTCGACTGGATCGCTCCCGACGGGCGGGTCAGCAAGGGTCGCCCGATCCCGGTGACCGTGATCAAGGTCACCGGCGCGGAGAAGGATGCCTACTTCGCGAGGCAGGCCGCTTCGAGGGCATCGGGGCCGGCGATGCCGGCGATGCCCGAAGCGATGCGGCGCGAGATGGACGCGCTTCGCGACCAGTTCCCGGAGGTGTTTCCGCCTTTCACGGCGGGACCGATCGCCGGGGGCGATGGCAACCTCTGGCTGCGTCGTCCGCTGTCGATGAACTTTCCCCACTACCGATACGACGTCGTGGACCGCCGCGGCCAGCTCATCGGGGTAATGTCCATGGCCAAGGGTGAGCGCATCGTCACCGTCGGCAAGGCGGCGGTCTACGTCGTGTGGAAGGATGACGACGACATCGAGCGACTCCGCCGTCACCCGCTGCCTTACGAACCGGGTAGGGTGCCGTAGCGACATTCACGGGTGGCGACTGATGACGGTCCTCCAGCCCATCCTGCGCAACGCTCCGTAGAGCCACTCTCTTCCCGGCACCGGAGTGCGACCATGCGCGCCACTACCAGATTTCTCACGGTCCTGTTGGTCATTCTTTCTGCCCGGACCCTCCCCGCCCAGGATGCCAAGGTCGAGTCCCAGCTGCTGCTTCCCCCGGAGCCCGGGATGGAGTACACCATCAGCCCAGGGGGCTGCACGTGGCTGGGGTCGTGCTCCGCGGCAGCCGTCAGGTGCTGGTCCACGACGGAGTGGACGGGCCCCGGTTCGATCAGGTGCTCAACCTCTCCAGCCAGGCCGGGGGCGGGAAGGTGGCCTGGAGCGATGACGGGGCGCACTACGCCTACCACGGAAAGCTGGGCCAGGAATACGTGATCGTGGTGGACGGCAAGGAGGTGTCCCGGGGGCACTGGTCCGCCGAGCTCCAGCCGGGTCCGCACGATCGCGGACCCCCACCGGCCCCGCACGGCCCCATCTCCGGCGCGGGGGGGCCTCGTTGACACCCCCAGAACCGACCGGTACGTTCGGGGGGTAGCGGGGAGAGAAGGAAATCCCTATTCCTGATCCTTGGCAGGCGGCGCGACGGACGGGTCGCGCTCGCATCCTTCCTTCTCTCGGACTATTCTGCCGGTCCTACACCTCAGACGATTCCTTTCGTTCTCCGAATCTCGCTATAACTTCGTGTTATCGTTCGCGGAGCAGTCCAACATGGGCGACAGGCTCAGCTCGGAGCACGCTCGGTTTCTCCCCAGCCAGGTCCGACGGCTCCTCGAGGCCGCCGAGGGCCCCACGCAAGAGCAAGCTTGGACTGAGTTTCTCGAGTCCTACTCCCGCCTGATCCTCTACGTCGCGCGACAGACCCCCGGCGAGTATGACATCATTATGGACCGCTACGCCTTCGTCGTGGAGCGGCTCCGGGAGCAGAGCTATCGGCGGCTGCGCACCTACGCCGCGGATGGACGGGGCAAGTTCACTACCTGGCTCGTGGTGGTCACCCGCCGCCTCTGCGTCGACCACAACCGTCTGAAGCATGGCCGACCGCCCAGCCCAGGAACGCGTAACCCTGTGTCGCCTCGCCGTCTGGTCGACTTGGTCCTGCTGGATCCCGAGGTGTTGGCCCGGCTCCCGGACGGTCGACCCTCAGCCGAAGATCAGCTGGACCGAAAGCAAGTCCTCGAGCGGCTCGAGGCGGCCGTGGGGACCTTGGCCCCGGTGGACCAGTTGCTCGTCACCCTCCGCTACGAGGACGCCCGCTCCGCCCGGGAAATCGCCTCGCTCATGTCGCTGCCTACCCCGTTCCACGTTTACCGCCGCCTCACCCGGATTCACGAATCCCTGCGCCAGGCCCTCACCGCGCCGCCCGGTCAGAATCGAGCAACCACCAGCGCAGCAGATGATCCATCTGCCGTTCAATTATCGGTAGAGCAGTGACGAACCCTCACGCCAACCTCATGACGCACCTATCAGCCGAAGCCCTGGCGGGATACCTGGACGACGACCTGCCCATTGATGAGCGAGGGCCGGTCGAGCTGCATCTCGCCTCCTGCGCCGTCTGCCGCGATGAGCTCCCCGAGATCCGCCGACTCCAGCGGGTCCGCCGTCGCCGGCAGTGGACACCGGTTCTGATCTCCGCGGCGGCTGCTGCTGCGGTGCTGCTGGCGGTCGCATTGCCCCGCCGGGCCACAACCACCTCGGACATCCGCTCCGGCCCGGATCTCGAGCAGCGGCTCGGAATCGTCTCCCCGGCACCCTCCGCCGAAATCGCTCCGGGACGGGTCACCTTTATCTGGCGGAGCGCCAGCCCAGGCGCCAGCTACACCTTTACGCTTCAGGAAGCCGACGGCCGCGTGGTCTGGACGTCCCCGTTGGCCGACACCGTCGCCACCTTGCCGGACAGCCTCGCTCTTGCGCCGGGGCGCACCTGGTTCTGGTTCGTGGACGTGCTGCTCCCAAATGGTCGGTCGCTCTCAACCGGCGTTCAGCGGCTGAGGACACGGCCGTGAGCCTGGCCCGGCGTTTTCCCGTGCTCCGACTCGCGCTAAGCACGTGGGTGCTCTGGTGTAATGATTCCCGGCCGCCCCCTGAGCACACCGCGGATCGGTCGCCGGGCCCCACCTCCCCCGTCGGGCTCGACTCGCTCATCGTCGTGGCGGAGAGCCTCTACCGGGCTGGCGATTATGTGGACGCCAGGGCTGCGTGGTCAGTCAGTCTGGGCCGCATCCAGGCGAGTCGGGACTTCGCCGCCGAGGCAAGGATCCTCACCTCGCTCGGCCTCACCGAGTGGAGGCTCGGCAAGTACCAGGAGGCCCGGGCGCGGACTGAGCAGGCGCGTGCCATCCTGGAGGCGAACGGCATCAACCAGCTGCTTCCCCGCACCTACAATGCTCTCGGTCTCATCGCCTGGGACCTGGGCCGCCTGAGCGAGGCGGCCGAGCTGTGGCGGCTGACCATGCGGATCGCCCGCGACGTGGGCGACCAGGAATACGTAGACAAGCCCGCCATGAACCTCGGCCTCTGGTACGCCGGAATCGGCGACCTGGACCACGCCCGGCAGGCCTTCGCAGCGAGTCTGGTAGCTGGACGGAAGCTGGGCATCCGCCCTCTCGAGTTGCGCTCGCTGGTTAACCTGGCCATGGTCGCGAACCGGAGCGGTGAGCCGCGCCTCGCGCTGGCCTGGCTCGACTCGGCTGCTGCGGCCGGGGTCGAGGAAGACTTCCTTGCTGAAGACAATTATCGAAGTCAGCTCGCCCTGGCGGCCTGGGCCCTGGGTGATCCGGGCGTGGCCCTGGCCGGGCTCGATAGCGCCATTCGCCGAGCGCGGGCCGCCGGGCTCCGGCAATCGGAGGCCGCCAACCTCACGCTGACGGCGGACATCTATTGGGAGGCGGGTGATCTGGTTCACGCTCTCGACCTCCACGCGCAGGCCGAAACGATCCACCGGGAGCTCGACCTCCCCGGCGAGCAGGGCCAGAACCTGATCAGTGCGGCCCGGATCCAGGCGGCGATGGGGCACGCAGCGCAGGCCCGTGACCTGGCGGGACGTGCGCTGCGCCTCCACCAGCGTGCCGAGGAGCTGATCCTCCAGCTCGACGACCGGCTCCTGCTGGCCGAACTGGATGTACCAGGTGAGCTGATCGAGGCACGTCGCATCGTCGGGAAGCTGTCCTCCCGCGCCGCGCGGACCAAGCTCGGTCTGACCGAAGCCCACCTGGCCGCGAAAACGCGGCAATCGGCCGAGGTACTCCGCGCGCTGGCCGTGATTGCCCCTGAGCTCGCAAGCGGGCTGTCGGCGGAGGTCTGGGAGGCCGAAGCACTTCGGGCCCACGCCTACGCGTCTCTCAATCGATGGGACTCGGCTGCCGCCGCAGGACGCCGGGCGATCGCATCCCTGGAGCGGATCCGCGGTGGCCACGCGTCGGGCCTGCTTCGCGCCACCTTCGCCTCGTCTCGTGCCGGGACCTACGGGGACCTGGTGGCCGCGCTCCTTGCGCTGGGCCAGACCGACGAGGCATTCGAGGTTGCCGATGCGGCGCGAGGTGGAGGGAGGCATCCGCTCGGACCGTCGGGGCGGAACGCCCACCCCCTGACGCGGGACTCCGTACGGGAGGAGCCGCTCCGCCGAATCGCGGCGCTCGAAGGCGAGATCCGAAGCAGGGAGGAAGAAGGCCTGGACGTCGGAGAGCTGCGGGAACGGCTGCGCCAGGCCGAACGCGACTACGAGCTTGGCGTGTTGAGTGGCGGCGGGACGGCAGCCAGGGCCATCGCACCAGGCGGGGGGGGTGCCGCCTCCGTCCGCGAGGCCTTGGCTCCGGACGCGGCGATGCTGGCCTATCTCGTGGCCCCGGACCAGCTGTTCGTATTCACGCTGACCCGCCAACACACGCGGGTACAGGTGCTGCCGGTGCGTGCCGACGAGATCGAGGCGCGAGTCCGCCTCGCCCGACAGCTGCTCGCGGATCCGACCATTCCGCCCAAGGAGGCCGAGGCCGTGATGGGAACTCTGTCCCGCTGGCTTCTCGACTCCGCAGGAGACGGGCTCGACCGGGTGCAGCGCCTGATCATCGTCCCGCACGGGGCGCTGGCCTACCTCCCGTTCAGTGCGCTGAAGACGCCTAAGGGAGAGTTCCTTGTTGAGCGCTATTCGTTGGTCCATCTTCCGTCGGCATCCTTCGCCGTCGGCGGAGGTAGCCGACCATCCGCCGACGTTGGGGCTCCGGTGGAGCTCACTGCCCTGGCCCCCGAGCCGGATGAGCTGCCCGCTACGGCGTTGGAAGTGAGCGCCATCAGGCGGGTCCATCACGGAGCACGAGTCCTGCTGGGACGGCGCGCCAGCGAGTCGGCGTTGAGGGAGGCGCTGCGCTCCAGCGCCGTGGTCCACGTGGCGAGCCACGGCGTGCTCAATCGTGTGAACCCGCTGTTCAGCCGCATCGAGCTGGTTCCGAGCCGGAGCCGATCGCCCGACGACGACGGCCGCCTCGAGGTGCACGAGATCTTCGGGCTCGAGATCCGGAGCCCTCTCGTCTTTCTCTCCGGCTGCGAGACCGGGCTCGGCCCGGGAGGATCTCGACACTATGCCCCGGGTGAGGACTATGGCACTCTCGCCGCAGCGTTCCTCACCGCAGGGGCCGGGCAGGTCATCGCCACCCTGTGGGCAATCCCCGATACCGGCGCTGCGGTGTTCGCGACCCGGTTCTACACGGAGCTAAACCGGACTGGTCCCGCGGAGGCCTTGGCCGCAGCGCAACGGGCTCTCCTCGCCGAGGGCCGGTTCCGGCATCCCTACTACTGGGCGGGCTACCGGCTGGCGGGCTCCGAGTCAACCAAGCCGCCCGCTGCCGTTTTATAGGGGTATCAGCACCGCATCCGTTTGCCGGAGGTCCTTAATGAAGGCGTGGCACTCTCTCCTCACCAGAACCGTGGTCGCCCCGCTGCTCGTTCTGGCGGCGTTCACGGTTTCCTGTCGCGAGGCCGGCGAGCCGACTGCTCCAGGAGTCCAGGCCGCCAGAGCCGGGGGCAACGGCGGGGGGAGCCCAACGGTCAACAGCGTGGTGCCTGGCAGCTCCGAGCGCGGGGTCACGCTCGACATCACGGTCAACGGCTCCGGGTTCGATGCGGGATCCGTGGTGCGGCTGGAGCGCCAGGGTGTGCCGGCGGCCAAGATCACCACCAACTCCACCACCTACGTCACGTCCACGAATCTGATCGCCAACATCACCATCGCCGCCGATGCCGATACCGGGAAGTACGACGTAGGGGTGACGAACTTGCGCGGCCGCAAGGGTGTCGGCGTAGAGCTGTTCGACGTGAGATACGAGCTGGTCGATGTGGGGGTGATCGGGGGCACCTGGAGCAAGGCAATGGCGATCAACGACCGGGGGCAGGTCGTTGGCACCAGCTGCACCCAGAGCTGTGCGTCGCACGCCTTCTTCTGGACGGAGCGCGGAGGCCTGGAAGATCTCGGGACCCTTCCGGGCTTTACCCGCAGCGGAGCGTACAGCATTAACGACCGCGGCCAGGTTCTCGGGAATGTACGCTGTCCCGCGGGCGACTCCGGCTGTGGAACCGGGTCCAGCGAGCTGGTCCTCTGGGAGAGGCCAATGGGCGGTCGATGGAATGTGACCCGCCTGGGTATCCCCGGCTTCATCGAAGAAGGCGATATCAACAACTCGGGACAGTTCGTGGCCATGGGCAGGCTCTATTCGCTTTCCGGTGCTCCCGCGGAAGCACCCAGAACGCGCTTCAGAGCTCCGGGGCAGGTTGCAGCGGCGGTGAGGGAGCCTCTTCCTCACCTCGGCCCTCCGACGGCGACGAGCTACGCCAGGGCAATCAACGATCTCGGCCTCGTCGTCGGCCAGTCCGCTCCAAACGATGGGACTGGAACAGCCGAAGCGGTCTTTTGGTTCCGCGACCAGTCGGGTATCTGGCGCATTCGTGCCCTGGGCCACTTACCTGGACAAAACATCAGTCTAGTCGAGGACATCGGTGAGGTAGATCTAGCGGGACGTATCCGGGTAGTAGGCAACTCCGCAGTGGCCTACGCCAGGGACGGTTCTCATCACCCGGTTCGCTGGACCCTCGAACGCGACGGGACGGGGGGCTGGCGGGTGGCGGAGGTCGAGGCGCTGCAACTTCCCCCCAAGGCCACCAGGAGCGCCTGGGTGTGGGGAGTCAATGCCGAAGGCGATGCGGTGGGGGATTACTCCTACAGGGCCGATGGGGATGGCGGCTATGGCTATGCGGATGCGGTCTTATGGCTGCCCAGTGGAGACGTTGACTGGTTGTTGCCCGCCCCAACGGGAGGGTGGGCACGAGCGAGAGCCATCAACAATGCAGGCCGGATCGTTGGTTCTGTCTGGGATAATGCTCGAGCTTGTGAGCGCGCGGCATTCTGGCGCCCGCGATGACGGAGTCCGGGAGCGGCGCGCCCGCCGCCTCTGATCAGATGAGGTTAGCCGGGAGGGGATCATGATCGTCAGGACAGAGCAGCAGCGGAATCAAGTCCAACTCGGGAACCCCGACCTTCATACCCGAGCATGGTGGAGGCGTCACCAGCTGGCGTCGATCGCCCTGATCCTGGTCGCGTGCAGCGACGGCGTGTCGGGGCCGTCCGAGCCGGTGGTCGCATCCCTGGAAATCGCCGATGCGCCAGCCACGTTGCTGGTGGCCGACACCGTCCGCCTCACCCTGGTAGCCAAGGACTCGGGCGGCACCACGATCACGCCTACCGTGACCTGGGTCACCGGCGACGCTGCGGTAGCGTCGGTGAGCAGCAGCGGCCTGGTATCGGGTCGGGCCGAGGGAACCACAACCATTCGTGTCACTGTCGGCGCGCTTTCCGACAGCATCAGCCTCACGGTCACCGAAGGGGTCCGCTTTGCCGCACTGGTCACCGGAATCAGCCATACCTGTGGTCTCACCTCCGCCGGAGCGGTGTACTGCTGGGGGAGCAACCGGGGTATGCAGCTGGGAGTTGAGACCACCAGCCAAAGCTGCACCGTGCCCCCGTCCACGAAGAGTTATTCCTGCAGTCCTCGCCCGGTCCGGGTTGGCGGCTCGATTCAGTTTTCCGCTGTGTCGGCTGGGACAAGCCACAATTGTGGTCTCGCTGCGGACGGACGTGCCTACTGCTGGGGTGACAACGGCTGGGAACAGCTCGGTACCAGGGGTGACCTGCTTTTCCGCTCCGCGACTCCGGTTCCGGTCTCCGGCGGGCAGGTCTTCCGGGCGCTGGACGCTGGCGGGGACTTCACGTGTGGTCTGACCAATGGAAACGCGGCGTATTGCTGGGGCAGTCACGGCTGGGGCGAGCTGGGTACCGGAGATCTGGAACTCTTTACCAGTTATGCGCCGGTCGCGGTGGTCGGCGGACACGAGTTTGCCCAACTGGCATCCGGAGATTTCAACGCGTGTGGCTTGACCGGCAGCGGCGAGGCGTATTGCTGGGGCATTAACGACGTCGGCGAGGTAGGAAATGGGAGCGTTTCCCCGCCGGGAGAATGGCCCGCCGAGCCCACTCCGAGCCTCGTTGTCGGCGGGTTGACGTTTTCCCAGTTAGGCGCCGGGGGCGCATTCACAGGCGGGCTGACGACGACGGGAGCGGCTTTCTGTTGGGGCGCGGGTTCGCTAGGTCGACTCGGGACCGGCTCGACGGCCAACTACTCTTCACCGCAGCCCGTGGCGGGTGGGCTGACTTGGCGGAACCTGAGCGTGGGCATAGCGCACGTCTGCGGGTTCACTACCGCCGGTGCCACTGCCTGCTGGGGGAGGAATGTCGG
>JAXIPC010000136.1:0-4930 GCA_045403135.1 Gemmatimonadales bacterium
CCATCCCTGACTCGATGAAGGGAAGCTGATGCGGAACCCGGTCGGCGGGATGCTGGCTCCTCCCCTTCTGGCGACGTGGCTGATGATTGGCTGTGTCGCGGATCCCCCGTACGGGGGTGATACCCACGATCCGGGCGCGCCCGGCTCGAGCGCTCCCGGGATGATAGCGAGCGGTCGCAACGACAGCCTGGAACCCGGCGCCCTCGGAACGGTCCGAGCAGTCCTCGTCGAGGGGTGGATGGGACCGGGAGGCCAGCCTTTCGAAGTGGCCGTGCGCACCCGGGACGTGGAGTCCGGCCACGCGCGCCGGTTTGGCACCATCACACTTCGCACCACCTTGCGAGGTCCCTCACCGGACCTGGTGCAGTATCCCTGTACGTCCTGTCATCTTGGCCGCACTGTCGCCATGAAAGACAAGCGCATTGGCGACGCTCATCAGAACATCCAGCCGCGGCACCCGGACTTGCTGGGAGCCGTCTGCTCAACCTGCCATTCGCCGGATGCGGTCGATTCCTTGGCACTCCGAACCAGGGAACGCGTTGGTCTGGACAACAGTTACCGCCTTTGCGCCCAATGCCATTTCAGCCAGGCCGATGACTGGGCCGCCGGGGCGCACGGCAAGCGGCTCGATGGCTGGCAAGGACGCCGAGTAGTCATGGGATGTCCGGACTGTCACGATCCGCATCGGCCGGCGCCGCTGCCGCGCATCCCGTTCCGCGCGCCAACCCTCTCACGACCCGGGGGCCACGACTGATGGATGCATCCGAAAAGAACCCCGTGGCGGCGCTCCCCCAGGACGGGTCCCTGCTGCAGAAGCCGGTGGACCGGCGGCGCGCTTTGACCGTGCTGGCCGGCGCCGCGGTGGCCGGCGCCCAGGCGCTGAGTGCCTGTCGTCCGCTCACCGCGCTGACGGATGAGGAGCGGGAGATCAAGCTCCTCGCCTGGCGGGAGTACATCAAGGGCAACTACCAGTTTATGACCGAGGCCGAGCGAGCGGAAACGATCACCCGCCTGGAACGGCAAGCGCTGCTGCAGCGCGGATCCGCGGTGACCATCCAGTCCACCGGAGCGCAGCCGGGGGTGGTCTTCGGCTACGCGTTCAACATCTCGAAGTGCAAGGGGTTCCGGAGCTGCATCGAGGCCTGCATCAACGAAAACAACCTGGATCGGAACGCGGGCACGCAGTACATCCGCATCTTCGAGATGGAAGACGGCGTCATCGACCTGGACCGTGCCGACGCCACCTTCCAGCACGAGGTCCCGGCGGAAGGGCACTTCTACATGGGTACCCAGTGCTTCCAGTGTGCCGATCCGCCCTGCGTCAAGGTGTGTCCCGTCGGCGCGACCTGGCAGGAACCCGATGGAATCACCGTCATCGACTACGACTGGTGCATCGGCTGCCGCTACTGCATGGCGGCCTGCCCCTACTGGGCCCGTCGCTTCAACTGGAGCGCCCCGGAGGTGCCGGTGCCAGAGGTGAATACGAACCAGCACTACCTGGGCAACCGCGCTCGGAAGACCGGCGTGGTGGAGAAGTGCACCTTCTGCATCCACCGGACCCGGCAGGGTCGGCTTCCGGCCTGCGTGGAAGCGTGTCCCACCGGCGCCCGGGTCTTCGGCAATCTGCTGGATCCCGACTCCGAAATCCGCTGGGTGCTCGAGCACAAGCGTGTCTTCCGGTTGAAGGAGGACCTGAAGACCGAGCCACGCTTCTGGTACTACACCGATTGAGGCGACCGTGCACTTGAAGGCATTTGTGGCGAGCGCGCTGCGATCGGCGACCAGCGGAGGGCGGCGCTATCACGTCTGGATGGCCACCCTGACGGGGATCATGCTGATCGGGGCCTGGGCCTACAGCATCCAGTTGCGCCATGGCCTGGGTGTGACCGGCTTGAGTGACCACGTCAGCTGGGGTCTCTACATCTCCAACTTCACCTTCCTGGTCGGGCTCGCGGCGGCGGCCATGATGCTGGTGCTGCCCGCGTACGTCTTCGACGACGTGGACTTCGGCAAGGCGGTACTGATTGCGGAGGGGGTGGCGGTGGCGGCCCTGGTGATGTGCCTCCTCTTCGTGGTCGTGGATATCGGCAACCCGCTGGCCGCCTGGCACTTGGCTCCGGGAATCGGCTACCTGAACTGGCCCCGCTCGCTTCTGGCGTGGGACGTGGTGGTCCTCAACGGCTACCTGGCGCTCAACCTGGCCATTCCGTTCTACATCCTCTTCAGCCACTTCCGCGGGCAGCATCCGGAGCGGAAGAAGTACCTGCCCTGGATGTACATCGCCGTTCTCTGGGCCGTGAGCATTCACTTGGTGACGGCGTTCCTGCTGGCCGGCCTGCCGGCTCGCCCCTTCTGGAACACGGCGCTGCTGGGTCCCCGGTTTCTGGCGTCGGCCTTCACCGCGGGACCTGCCTTCGTCATCGTCCTCCTCTGGGTGATTCGCCGGGAAACCCGCTTCCCCGTGTCCGAGGGAGCACTCCGGAAGCTGGCGGTGATCACGACGGCCGCTGCCCAGATCAACCTGGTGATGCTCCTGTCCGAGCTGTTCTACAAGTTCTACTCCCCCACCCATCACGGCATCAACGCGAGGTACCTCTTCTTCGGTCTCGAGGGGCACCACGCGCTGGTGCCGTGGATCTGGACGGCCATCGCCCTCAACGTCCTTGCCACGGGCACTCTCATGATCCACCCGCTGCGGCGTAACCCGCGCTGGCTGATCCCGGCCTGTGTTGTGCTCTTTGTGAGCATCTGGATCGAGAAGGGGATCGGGCTGGTCATTCCCGGGTTCATCCCCTCCCCGCTCGGAGAGATCGTCGAGTATGTGCCCTCGCTGGTGGAGCTGGGCGTGACCGCCGGGGTGTGGGCGACGGGCCTCTTCGTCCTGACGGTGCTGGTCAAGGTGGCGATCCCCATTGAGCTGGGAGTGGTGCGCGCACCCGATCTGCAGGAGCCGCATCCGGGGCGTGTGATCCGTCCGCGCACCAAGCGGCCACGGTACGACGAGGACCGTCCCGTCAGAACTCGCTGATCCGGGACCTGGTACAGCGTTCGCCGATGTTTCTCTCACGAGGTGATGGACATGACCAGACACACCCCAAACGCAACCCGGTATCCGCTCGCGGCCCTCGCGGCAGGGCTGGTCGGAGCGGCCGGCGTGGCCGGCGCCCTGTTTCTCCTGCGAGTTACGCCGGCGCTGGCCGGCGTGGCGGGGATCGCTGTAGGAGTGCTCATCGCCGCCTCGATCAAGTACACCGACCAGTGGGACAAGGCGGTCCTCCTGCGACTCGGCCGCTACGGTGGCCTTCGCGGGCCCGGGTACTTCACCATCATCCCCATCGTTGACCGGATCGGCTACCTGATCGACCAGCGCATCCGGACCACGGCCTTCGGGGCGGAATCGTGCTTGACACGGGACACCGTGCCCGTGAATGTGGACGCGATCGCCTTCTGGATCGTGAAGGATGCCGAGCGCGCCGCACTCGAGGTGCAGGACTATGACGAGGCCGTCATCCTCTCGGCCCAGACCGCGCTCCGGGACGCGATCGGCAAGCACGACCTGGCGGAACTGATCCAGTCGCGGGTCGAGCTCGGACATGGCCTCAAGGTCGCGCTCGCCGAGAAGATGATGAATTGGGGTATTCAGGTGCAGTCTGTCGAGATCCGCGACGTCATCATCCCCGCTGCGCTGGAGGACGCCATGTCCCGCCAAGCCCAGGCGGAACGTGAGCGGCAGGCGCGGATCATTCTGGGCACCGCGGAAACCGAGATCGCCCACAAGTTCGTCGAGGCGGCCGACGCCTATGAAAACCACCCCGCTGCCCTCAACTTGCGGGCGATGAACATGCTCTACGAGAGCATCGTCAAGCGGGGCTCACTCATGGTGGTGCCGTCCGGCTTGGCCGATTCGCTCAACCATCCGGCGCTGATGGGCATGCTCGGGGCCGCGGGGTTAGTGCCTCGGGAGGGCCGGAGCGACCCGACCACCGACGCCGCGCCGGTTGCGGTACCCGGCACGGCCCGGGCCGGGCCGAGGAGCCCGTAGAGCGCCCCGCGGATGACCACGAAACCGGAACCACCCCCGGCCGGTGCCTGCTCCGACCTGCCGCGCGGGGTGGCCGTGCTACGCGATCCGGCCCTCAACAAGGGGACCGCCTTCACCGAGGCGGAGCGCGACGCGCTCGGACTCCGCGGCCTACTGCCGCCCAGGGTGTCGTCGCAGGAGCACCAGGAAGCGCGCGTCCTCACGAGTTTCCGGAACAAGCACACCGATCTCGAGCAGTACATCAACCTCACCGCGTTGCACGACCGGAACGAGACGCTCTTCTTCCGCCTGCTGGTCGATCATCTGGAAGAAATGATGCCGATCGTCTATACCCCGACCGTCGGCCTGGCCTGCCAGGAGTTCGGTCACATCTTCCAGCGCCCGCGGGGCATCTTCATCAGCGCGTTGGACCGGGGGCGGGTCGAGGCGCTCCTGCGCAACTGGCCCGAGCGCGAGGTGTCGATCATCGTGGTCACCGACGGCGAGCGCATCCTCGGGCTGGGTGACCTCGGCGCCAACGGGATGGGCATTCCGGTCGGCAAGCTGTCGCTCTATACGGCCTGTGCCGGCGTGCCGCCGCAGTGCTGCTTGCCGGTGGTGCTCGATGTGGGCACCAGCAACCCGGCACTGCGGGACGACCCCCAGTACATCGGGCTGCCCCAGCCCCGCCTCACCGGCCCGGCCTACGACGCCCTGGTGGACGAATTCATCGCCGCGGCCCACACGGTCTTTCCCGGGGTCTTGATCCAGTTCGAGGACTTCGCCAATCACAACGCCTTCCGGCTGCTGGAGAAGTACCGCGACCGGATTTGCACCTTCAACGACGACATTCAGGGTACTGCCGCAGTCGCGCTGGCGGGGATGCTCTCCGCCTTGCGGGTTACCGGC
>JAXIPC010000208.1:0-25658 GCA_045403135.1 Gemmatimonadales bacterium
TACTCGTCCAGCTGGGAAAAGCCGATCAACACTTCCCGCGGCTTGCTGCCGTCGGGCGGTCCGAGGATCCCGGCTGCGTGCAACTGGTCGATGACCCGCGCCGCCCGGCCGTAGCCGATCCTGAGTTTCCGCTGCAGCAGCGAGGTCGAGCCGCCCTGGTTTTGGATGCAGGCCTCGGCGGCCTCACGAAAGAGCGAATCTCGCTCCCCTTCCTCGGTGTCGTCGGGCCCGCCCTCTTCCTCCGCTTCCTGCGCCCGCATGAAGGCCAGGATGTCCTCCTCGGCCCTCGCCTGGGCCGCCAGTGCCTCTTTCCGTGCCCTGAACCACTCCATCAGCGTTTCGGTTTCTTCGGTGCTGATGAACGCCCCCTGCAACCGCATCGGCTCGCTCTTGCCCGGCGGCAGGAACAGCATGTCGCCGTTGCCCAGCAGGGCCTCAGCCCCATTCTGGTCCAGGATGGTCCGGCTGTCGACTTTCGAGGCGACCCGAAACGCGATCCGGCTCGGGAAATTCGCCTTGATGAGCCCGGTGATGACGTTCACCGACGGGCGCTGCGTGGCCAGGATGAGGTGGAGTCCGATGGCCCGCGCCTTTTGCGCGAGCAGCGCCAGGGGCGTCTCCACTTCGCTCTGCACCGTCATCATCAAGTCGGCCAGCTCGTCCACTACAATGACGAGATGCGGGAGCCGCCCGTCCTCGTACACCTCCTCCCGCGCCTCGGGCGCCGTCGTCTCCGCCGCGGCGCTGATCGCGGTCAGGGACGACGGCGGCCTCACCGGATGCCTGAGCGGCTTGCCTTCCTCGACCTTCCGGTTGAAATCCGCAAGATTCCGCGCGCCGTTGGCATGGAGCAGCTCGTAGCGCCTCCCCATCTCGTGCACCGCCCATTTGAGCACCCGCGCCGCATCATGATTGTTGGTGACCACGCTGTGCCGCAGATGCGGCAGCGCGTTGTACATCGAGAGCTCCACCATCTTCGGGTCGATCATCAGCATGCGGAGGTCGGCCGGGGTGTAGCGATAGACCAATCCGGTAATGATGGTGTTGATGGCGACGGATTTTCCGGACCCGGTCGCCCCCGCGATCAGCAGGTGCGGCATCTTGGCCAGGTCGGTGACCACCGGCTTGCCCTCGAGGTCCCGCCCCAGCGCCATGGGCATGATCGCCCGGCCCCGGGCCCGCTCCCATTCCGGCGACTCGAGCAGCTCGCGCAGGGTAACCAGCCGGGCCGTCGGGTTCGGCACCTCGACCCCGACCGCTCCGCGGCCGGGAATCGGTGCCACCCGAATGCTCATCGCCCGCATGGTGATCGCCAAATCGTCGGCCAGGGAAACCAGCCGGCCCGATTTGACGCCCGGCGCGGGCACGATCTCGAACTGGGTCACCACCGGCCCACTGGTCCGCCCGGCGAGGGTGCCCTCGACTTTGAAGGTCTTGAGCGTGTCCAGCAGCGCCTGTCCCAGCCGATCGAGTTGCGCGCTGTCCGCGGCGGTGTCCTGTGGCGGGGGCGGCCTCAGCAGGGTGATCGGCGGAAGGAGGTCGTCGTCGGGCGGGCGGACCGGCGGACGGGCGGACGGGCGGTCGGTCCTCTGCTTCTCCTCCCGCTTCTTCACAGGTCTCGCCGTTGCCGTAGAAAGAGCGGCGAGGTCATCTTCGTCTTCAGCGTCGGTGTCGTCCGCCAGTCCGCTGGTCCGCCCGTCGGCCCGCCCGAGCGCCGGTCCGTCCGACCGACCGTCCCCACTGGCCGGCTTTTTCTCCAGTCGGTGCAACGGATGCCACGCCAGGGTGGCCAGGGTGAGGGCCGTGAGCACCAGGAAGGCAAGCAGGAGGCCGCCCGGCTGACCGATGGTTTGCACCACGGCGCGCGCGAAGAGGCTGGGGATGATGCCGGTGAGCCGCGCGCGGAGTCCCCATTCGGTCAGGGGCGGGTCCAGCTCCATCACCGGCACCCGGGAGACCACCCCGATGGTGAACGGCACCAGGATGACCAGGCCGCCGAGCAAGGCGCCCATGCGCTTCATGTCCAGCCGCTGCACTCGATCGAAACCGGCCAATGCCAGGCCGAATCCGAGCAGGGGCAGCCCGACGGCGCCGGCACCGAAGTAGCGCCACAGCGTCTCGCCCAGCCAGTGGCCCAGCGGACCGGTGGGAACCGGGGCCAGCAGCGTCAGCCCCAAGAAGACCCCGACCACCAGCGCCGCGACGGCGGAGAAGCGGCGGCGATCCTCCGGTCTCACGCGGCCGTGACCGCGGTGATCCGCCGATCGTGAAAGATCGGCAGCACCGGATAGGCGTCTTCCCGCGCGGCGTCGGCCACATCGGCGCCCATGCCCAGCTTGACCAGCTGCCGTCCCGACGCGGAGAGCGTGAGCGGCCGCTCCCATATTTTGCCGAAGCGGCGGGCCAGATCCACCGCGACCAGCGCCCCGTCGTTGAGACCCTTGCGGCGCCTGCGGCCCTCGATCGCCTCCAGCGCGAGCCGCCCGGCGGCATAGGCGTCGTCCAGCGCGAACTGGGCCTCCTTGCCGGCACACACGATGACCAGGTCTCGCTTGGTTTGCAGAATCTCGCGCGCCCGGAGGCCCGCGAGCGTCAGATTGGCCGCGGCCGCCACGTACACCTCCGAAGCGCCCTGGGTCGCGAGCAGCGCGCGGGTCCCGTTCGTCGTGATCATCACCAGGGTCTTCCCCTTGACCGCCGCCTCGGTCATCTCCAGAGGGCTGTTCCCCAGCGGGAAGCCCTCGATCGGCTGGCAGTTTCGCTCGCCCGTCAGGATCACGTCATCGGGGCCCAGGGTCTGCGCCAGCCGGCTCGCCTCTTCAACGCTGGCCACCGGAACGATGCCCCGCGCTCCGGAGGCCAGCGCCGCGCAGATCACCGTCGTGGCGCGGAGGACGTCCACCACGAACACGGGGCGCCCCGCCACCTCCTGTGGCGCGAGGCCGGCGGGCGAGAAGAAGACGTCGAGCTTCATGGCTCGAGGCGAAGGAGGTGGCTTTCGCGTTCCAGGAACCGGGTATCAACCTGGCCGGACACGAAGGCGGGAGACCGGATGACCCGGGACAGGAATGGAATCGTGGTCGTGACGCCTTCGAGGATGAAGCTGTCCAGCGCCTGCCCCATCCGGGCCAGCGCCTCCGCTCGGTCGCGGCCGTGCACGATCACTTTGGCCAGCAGCGAATCGTAGTGGGTCGGGACGTTATACCCGGCATAAACGTGGGTATCGACCCGGACCCCGGGGCCCCCCGGTGGATGGTAGGCGTTGATATGGCCCGGGCAGGGCTGGAAATTCCGGTAGGGGTCCTCCGCGTTGACCCGGCACTCGATCGCGTGGCCGCGCAGCCCGTTGAGCTCCGCCGGGAAGCTCAGCGGGTCGCCTGCCGCTACCCGGATCTGCTCCTTCACCAGATCGAAGCCGGTCACCATCTCGGTGACGGGATGCTCCACCTGGATGCGGGTGTTCATCTCCATGAAGTAAAAACTGCCGTCGGCATCGAGCAGGAATTCGATGGTCCCGGCTCCCGAGTAGCCGATGGCCCCCGCCAGCGCGACCGCCGACTCGCCCATTCTTGCCCGCAAGGGCTGCGTCAGCGCGGGGCTCGGGCTTTCCTCGATCAGCTTCTGGTGGCGACGCTGCACCGAGCAATCCCGCTCGCCCAGATGGACTACCCGGCCCTGGGTATCTCCCATCACCTGGAACTCGACGTGGTGCGGATGTTCGAGATACCGCTCCACGTACACGTCGCCGTTCCCGAATGCCGCCAGCGCCTCGTTCTGAGCCAGCGAGAAGAGTTGTCCGAACTGCTCGGCGTCATGGGCGATGCGCATGCCTTTGCCGCCGCCACCCGCGGTCGCCTTGATGATGACAGGAAACCCGATCCCTTCCGCCACGGCCAGGGCATCATCGGGATTCTCGAGCACCCCTTCGGAGCCCGGCACCGTGGGCACGCCCGCCTCGGTGGCGAGGCGCCGGGCCGACGCTTTGTCACCCATGGCCTGGATCTGTTCCGCGCTCGGACCGATGAACGTGATGTTGGAGGCCTTGCAGATCTGGGCGAACTCGGCGTTCTCGGCCAGGAAGCCGTAGCCGGGATGGATCGCGTCGGCGCCGGTGATCTCCGCCGCCGCGATGATGCGCGGGATGTTGAGGTAGGACTGCCGGCTCGGAGCCGGCCCGATGCAGACGTCGTCATCGGCAAAGCGCACGTGCAGCGATTCGCGATCCGCCTCGCTGTACACCGCGACCGTCTGGACCCCGAGCTCCCGGCAGGCACGGATGACCCGAAGCGCGATCTCTCCGCGATTTGCGATGAGGACCTTATTGAACATTCAGGGCATCACGTCCCGCATCAAACCCTGGGGCGATCCCGCGGACTGCTCATCCTGTCCCGAGAAAGTCCGGTCGGAGGCAGCCGTGACTCCGGCCGCGCGTAGCGCGAATTCGCTCGGATTGGTGGCATAGTGCAGCGCGCCGTCGTAGCTGATCACCCCGGCCTTGAACCAGACCATCAGCGACTGGTCGAACGATTGCATCCGATAGGAAATGGCGCCATCGGCGATGAGGTCGGGGATGTTGAGGGACTTTTCGATGCTCCGGATGTTCTCGGCCACGGCGGCGGTGTTGATCAGCACCTCGCACGCCGGAACCCGCCCCCGGCCGTCGGCCCGCGGCACCAGGCGCAGGCTGACGATGGCATGGAGCGCGGTCGAGAGCAGCGAGCGGATCTCGGCCTGCTGGTGCGGCGGGTAGAACGAGAGGATCCGGCTGATCGACTGGGTCGCGTCGGTCGTGTGCAGCGTGGAGAACACCAGGTGGCCGGTGTCGGCGGCCTTGAGCGCGGTGTCGAGGGTTTCGGAGTCGCGGATCTCGCCCAGCAGCAGCACGTCGGGATCCTGCCGCAGGACGTGGCGGAGCGCCGTGGCAAACGACAGGGTGTCGCTGCCCACCTCTCGCTGGGCGATGTTGGACATCGAGTCCCGGTGCAGGAACTCGATCGGGTCCTCGATGGTGATGATGTTCACCCGGCGGTGCCGGTTGATGTGATTGATCATCGCCGCGAGCGCGGTCGACTTGCCCGAGCCGGTAACGCCGGTCACCAGCACCAGGCCGCGCGGCTTGAGCGAGATCGTCTCCAGCACCTCCGGCAGGTTGAGCTCCCGGATATTGTGGACCTCGTAGGGAATCGCCCGGAGCGCGAAGGCGAGGGTGCCGCGCTGCTGGTAAATATTGGTCCGGAACCGGCCGACACCGGGGACGCCGATCGCGAAATCCGCCTCCTTCTTCTCGGCGAACTCCTTCACCTGCCGCGGCGTCATGATCTGCTCCGCCAGGTGTTTGAGCTCCTCGGGACGGATCGCGAGCATCGGCAGCGCCAGAAGCTCTCCGTTGACCCGCACCGTCGGGGGGCGACCTACCTTGAGATGCAGATCGGAACCGCCCCGCTGCACCATTTGGGAGATGGCCTGCTTGAAATTGAACGGGGCGGCCGCGGCCGCGCCCTCCTGGGCTTGGAGTTCAGCCATTGGGATCCACCCGGAAAAGGACCTGGCCGAACTCGACCGGCTGCGCATCCTCCACGCACACCTCCCGGATCACGCCCCCGAACTCGGCCTCGATCTCGTTCATGATCTTCATTGCTTCGATGATGCACACCGTCTGTCCCGCGGACACCCGCGCGCCCACCTTGAGATAGGGATCCGCTCCCGGCTCCGGCGATGCGTAGAAGGTGCCCACCATAGGCGACTTGATCTCCTTGAGTGACGACGGCGCCGCCACGGCGCGCGCCGGCTCGGCGCCACCCCCAGCCGCGGTCGGCGCCGGCCCATGGGCCATCGGCTGATGCGCTGCGTGCGCGAGCAGCGGCGCGGCAGCCATGGGAGCGTACGGCCCGCCGGTACGCGTGATCACCACCCCGGTACCAAACCAGCCCTTGAGCTCGATCGAGCCGATCTCGGGCGAGTCGGTCAGCAGGTCCGCCAGACGCTTCACATCCTTGAAGTCGATCCCCTTCAGTCCGGGGACCTTTTGCAGTAATTGCGCGAGCTCCTTCATCTCATCCGGTTTCATGGGTGCGTGAGCTCCCGGCCGGGCCGGTGGAGACGTGGAGGTTATGAATCACTGAAGTTCGAGCAGTTCGGTACGGCCGTCGGACAGGCACTCCGCGCCCGCAGCGGTGAGATAAATGTCGTCCTCCAGGCGGACGCCGCCCCAGCCCTCAAGATAGATGCCCGGCTCCACCGTGACCACCGCACCGGCCGGGAGCGGTTCCGCCGCAGAGCGGGCCAGCCGGGGGCCTTCGTGCACCTCGAGGCCGAGTCCATGGCCCAGCGAATGGCCGAACGCCGCGCCAAAGCCCGCTGCGTCGATGACGTCGCGGGCCAGCGCGTCCGCTTCACGCCCGCTGAGCCCGGGTCGTAACCCGGTCTGCGCGGCCCCGTGGGCCCGGACCACGACATCGTAGATCGCTCGCTGACGGTCGTCGGCCTTCGCCCCGACCATCACGGTCCGGGTGATGTCCGAGCAATAGCCGGAGAGTCGCGCCCCGAAATCAATCAGCAGCCATTCACCCGCCCGCACCGCCCGGCCGGTCGCGCGCGCGTGGGGCAGGGCGCTCCGCGGGCCCGAGGCCACGATGGTCTCGAACGGATGCCACTCGCTCCCCCGCGAACGAAGGGCCAGCTCAAGCCGGGCGGCGATCGCGAGCTCGGTCTGCGCCGCCCGGATCGATGGTAGTACTTCCGCGAGCGCGGCGTGGGCCAGATCGGCCGCGGCGCGAATCGCGCCCACTTCGCCCGAGTCCTTGACCGCCCGGAGGCCCTCGACCAGGTCGCTGGTGGGGACCGGATCGGCGGCGTCGAGACGCATCAGCCGATCGGCATCGCGCACGGTCAGCCGGTCCCGCTCGAAGCCGACGCGGAGTTTGGGGCCCGGCTCGAGTACACGGCGAAGCCGTTCCCAGAGATTGCTCAGCTCCACCACGACCTCGGTCGCATCCGCCGCCTCCGCCGGCGCCTGTTCGGCGTAGCGGAAATCGGTAACCAGCACGGTCCGGCTGCTCGTGAGCAGGAGCAGTCCGGCCGATCCCGTGAAGCCGGTCAGGTACCGGATGTTGGGGCCGTGGGTTACCAGCAATGCCGGGAGGCCCAGCTCCTCCATCCGACGCCGGAGCGCGACCTGCCGATCGAGCCGGCGGTCACCCGCCACGGAGATGATCCGCGAGGACCTGGAGGGCTCGGCGGTATCCTTCCGGACCCTGGCCGGTGATCACCCTGACGGCCAGGTCGGAGAAGATCAACCGGCGGCGGGCTTCATCCCGCAAGGCCACGGCGGTGAGGTGCACCTCGACGAAGGGCACCTTCACCGCAGCCAGCGCGTCCCGAATGGCGAGGCTGCTGTGCGAATACGCCGCGGCATTCAGAATGAGCCCGTCGGCGCTGCCGGGAAGCTTCTGGATCTCATCGACCAGCGTTCCCTCGTGGTTGGTCTGGAGAAAGTGGATCGAGGCGCCCAACCGGAGACCTTCGACCCGGACGAGCGCCTCGATTTCTCCGAGGGTAGTGGTGCCGTAGATGTGGGGCTCGCGGGTGCCCAGCAGATTCAGGTTCGGGCCGTTGAGGACCGTGACCCGCATTCAGCGCTTGAGACCGCGCAGCCAGGCATTGAACTGCTCCAGGTCTTCCGGCGCCTGTGCGGGCTGCGCCGCGGCATCCAGAGCTCGGGGCAGTTCGGCGTCGGCGGCGGAGCCGGTGGCCGGCGCGAAGAATTCGTCGAAGCTCGGCTCGCCGGGTGACCCTTCCTGGGGCGCACCAGCCGGTCCGGACGGCGCCGACTCTTCGCCGAAGACCGCGCTGAGGCTGAGGGACTCCTGCGCAGGCCTGGTCGGCTGGCCGGTGACGCGCTTGGGGAGCTCGAAGGCCGGCGGATGGATCGCCGACGCGGGGGTCGGCCGCGACGCCGAAAGGAGCGCCCGGAAGAGCTGGCCCACCGACCGGCCACCCGTCTCGGACGCGGCAAAGGGCCCGACTGGTTCGGGGGTGGGCCTGGGTGGGGCGGCGGACTCCGGTGCGAGTCGGGTCAGAGCCGCCGCGATTCGCCGGTTGTCGGGATCGCGCTGGGCGAGCTGGGCGTAGACGGCCAGCGCCAGCTCTCGATGCCCCTGGCGGAGGAAGATCTCCGCCATCGTCTCCGTGACGACCAGCTCGGGCTCCTCGGCAGCGGACGACTCCGGTTCCTCGGCCTGGACCGGCGCGGCTGGCTGATAGGGAGTGGGCGCGCCCAGGTCTCCGAGCACCACGTAGCCGTCCGCCATCTGCGGCTGTTCTGGCTCCACTCCGGCTTCCATCGCAGGCACCGGCTCAAGCTCCGGTTCGGGCGGCGGAGGAAGGAAGGGTGCTGGCTCGAACGACCGCGGCAGTGGCGGGGGCAGCACGTCCCCGTCCGGAAGCGGCACCTCCGGTACCAT
Source organism: Gemmatimonadales bacterium (assembly GCA_045403135.1). Taxonomy (GTDB): domain Bacteria; phylum Gemmatimonadota; class Gemmatimonadetes; order Gemmatimonadales; family GWC2-71-9; genus JABFSM01. Next base: position 8,463 of record JAXIPC010000208.1, read on the forward strand.
GGCGAGCTGCTCGAAGACGGTATCCCCTAGGATTGCATCGGCCGGATCCCCGGGTGGCGGGGCAGACTCGTCCCGATAGGCGGCCGGCGAAGCATACTCGTCGCCGAGCAGCGCCTCCACGCTGTCCCCGCCGCTGTCGGCCAGTGGATCGGGAGACACCGACTCGGCGGCATCCCCCGCATCTGCGTCGTCCCCCTGCGACTCGGCGCCGAGGACGATGTCCGCGATGCGCTGGCCGGTGGGATGGAGCATCTCCGAGTCGTTGGGGATCTGGAATTCGTGGGCAGTTGCTGCGGTGAGCTGCGAAGAAACTTCGAGCTCGATGTCGCCCAGCGAATCCTCATCGAAAGGCGCCGCCGGCTCCGGGTCGGTGGTCCGCGGAGCGTCGTAGACAGGCGGAGCTGACTCATACACCGGCTCCCGATATTCCAGCTCGGCATCATCGTCGGCCGGCACCGCCTCGGGTGGGGGCGACTTGTTCTCGGCGACCACGGGCTCCGGCTGCACCATCTCCGCGACCACCGCCTGGGTGGCCATCAGCTCGCGGACCCGGTCCAGCTGGCCTCGGGCTTCCTCGTTGTTGCGATCGACGTCGAGCAGCACCTCGAGGCGGTGGAACGCCTCGAGCAGCCGGCCACCTCGTTCCGACAATTCGGCCAGACCCTTCAGCGCGATGACGTTTTCGGGATCGAGCTCGGTGACGCGCAGAAATGCCAGCTCGGCGCCGGGATCCGACTGGGCGTCGAGATGGCAGCGCCCGCGAACGATGTGAGCGGGAACGTAGTTAGGATGTTGGGCCAGGCCCTGCTCGAGCAGCTCAAGGGCCCTCCCGAGGTCGCCGGTCTTTCGGTAGGCCTCCGCCAGGGGGGCAAAGGTCAGCCCCAGCGGGTTTTCCTGCCAGCGGCGTTCCAGCTTTTCGATTTCCCCGGAGAAGGCCATGTCCCGCCTGTGCGCTTGAGTCCCTGGCCCCGAGGGCGGGCCCTCCGCCCTGTCCCCAAAGGTCGCCTGAGGGGCTGCGGAATACCATCCTTGAGATGCCCTGTCCAGTCGGTTAAGTTTTACGGCTTCATACCCTTAGCCCGACCGAACGGTTCCCTCTCATGATGCAATTTTTTCGCAGCATCGCCAAACCGATCATCCTGGTGACGGCGATTGCATTCTTCATCTGGCTAGTATACGACCTGAGCGGCCTTGGCGGCACAGGTGGCCTGCTGACAACAACTTCCGTCGGCAAGGTCAACGGCACCACGGTGGACGCCAGGACATTCCAGGCCCAAGTCCAGCAGGCGATCGAGGGCAGACAGCGCCAATCCGGTGCCCCGATGAGCCTGGAAGAGGTGGCCCAGGTTCGCGACCAGGTCTGGGAACAATACATCCAGGATATCATTTTCCGTGCCGAGTACCGCCGCCGCGGGCTCTCCATCTCCCCCGAGGAGGTGGCCGAGGCAATCCGTGTCTCCCCGCTCCGTGAGCTGACTCAAAGCCCGGAGTTTCAGACCGATGGCCGGTTCGATCCTGCCAAGTATCAGCGCTGGCTCGCTTCGACCGCGGGGCAGTCGGCCGTCCCGTATCTGGAAGACCGTTACCGGGATGAGCTCCTGCGTGGCAAGCTGATTCGGGGCATCATCGGGGACGTGTTCGTCTCCGATGCGGCGCTCTGGGAGCGCTACCAGGACGAGAAGGAACAAGTCAAGGTCGCGAGTCTCATGGTGAACCCCGCCATCGCGATCGGGGTCGAGGCGGTGCCGGTCACGCCCCAGGAAACCGACGAGTATTACCGCACCCACATGGACGATTTCAAGCGTCCGCGCACGGCGTACCTCAGCTATGTCGCGATACCCCGACTGCCCGATCAGAGCGACTCTGCCGCCGCGCTGACCCGCGCGAGGGCCCTGCGCGAAGAGATCGTGAAGGGCGCACCTTTCGCTGAAGTGGCCCGGCGCGAGTCCGCCGACACGATCTCCGGGAAATCCGGGGGAGACCTTGGTGTCATGACCAAGGCCCAGCTCGACCCCGCATTCGCCACGGCCGCCGCCGCTCTCCCGCTCAAGACGATCTCCGAGCCGGTCCACAGCTCGTTCGGGTACCACCTCATCGAGGTCGAGAGCCGCACCGGCGATTCGTTCAAGTCCCGCCACATCCTGATCCCGATCGAGGTATCCGGATCGCATCGGGATCTGCTCGACCGCCGCGCCGACTCCTTACAACAGCTCGCCGCCGAGCGACTCGAGGGGTCGGCGCTGGACACGGCGGCCTCCGCGCTCAACCTCGTCATCCGCAAGTTGCCTCCGGTGGTCGAGGGCGGCCGGGTCTCCGCGGCGGAAACCGGAAACGTGCCTGATGCCGGCGTCTGGTCGTTCCAGGCCAAACCCGGGGAGCAGAGCGACGTCATCGAAGCGGAGCAGGCCTACGTGGTGTTCCGGCTCGACAGCGTTCACGCCGAGGGAGTGCCGCCGCTCGAGGCGATTCGGGGAACCGTGCAGGCCAGGGTACAGCTCGAGAAGAAGCGGGCGGCCGCCAGAGAGCTGGGCAACCGGCTCGCCACCCAGGCCCGCCAGGGCACTCCGCTCCGCCAGCTGGGGCAGACTCCCGGCGTGGAGTATCGCGAAATCGGGCCGTTTGCGCGGCTGGGAGCTCCGCTCCCGGACCCCAAGCTCATCGGGGCCGCGTTCGGCGCCAAGAAAAACGAGATCGCGGGCCCGGTCGCGGTGGACGACGGCGTGTATCTCTTCCAGGAGATGGAACGCATCCCGGCCGATTCCGCGGAGTTTGTCAAGAACCTCCCGCAGATCCGGAGCGACGCGCTACAAGCCGCCCGGCAGAACCGGGTCCGCGCCTACGTCACGGCGCTTCGAGCGGACGCCAAGATCGTGGACCGTCGCGCCGAGCTCTATAGCCAGACCAACGCGCAGGCCGCCGCGACGCAGACACCCAATCCGTGATCCCGGAGCTCCGGAGGGCGCGCTACCGCGAGAGGGGGTCCGGCCACGGCCGGACCCCCTCTCGAGTGTTAGGCTCCTGAACGTTACTGGGACAGCCGCTTCGGCTCTCCACTGGTCGGTGCCGGCTGGGAGGCCGCATCGAGGTGACGGGGCGGCGTGCTGCGATCGTCCGGGAGCTGGGTGACCGCGTCGCTCGCGTCGGAGATGCTGCGCTTGAATTCCCGAATGCCTTTCCCCATGGAGGCCCCGATCTCGGGGAGGCGCTTGGCCCCGAATACCAGGAGCACCACCACGAGAATGATCATGATTTCGCCGAAACCGAGATTGGGCATATAACCCCCGCGTAGGCCCTAGAAAAGCGACTTGGCGACCAGATACGCCAGCGCCACGCCAATGAGGCTCATGAGCGATAGCTCGAGCCCCACCGGGCCGATAATGAAGTGTACAACCAGCAGATTGATCGGAACAGGGCCGAATCCCGGCGACACCGAATAGGTAAAAAAGGTCTTGGTCGGGCTGTCCGGCAGGACCGCCTTGAGAAATGCGTTCAGGAATCCGCCCAGCAGGAATCCGGTCAGCAGCACGCCGAGGTAAAAACGGGGACGCCGGGGACCCTGGGGCATCAGCGTCTCCGTTCCAGAACGTAGGTCAGGCTGGCGCGCAAGGTCTCCCGCGCCGGAGAAGGCCGGATCGCTTCCAGCGCTTCCTCCGCGCGCTCGCAGAACCCCTGGGCCCGCTCCCGCGCGTACTCCAGCCCGCCCCGTTCTGCTACGGCGTCCACCACCCGGCTGATCTCGTCCGGGTTCGGCTGGGGATTGCCCATGAGCGCCTCGACCTGGGTGCGCTGTGCCGCCGACATCTTCGGCAAGGCGTGGATGAGCGGAAGGGTGACCTTGTGTTCCCGAAGATCGAGGCCGGCCGGCTTCCCGGTGGCCTCTTCGTCCCCGGTGAAATCGAGCAAGTCATCGACGATTTGAAACGCCATCCCCAGGCCCTCTCCGAACTGGCGCATGGCCTCCCGCTCTGCCGCGGTGCCCGACAGCGCGCCGACCTCGCAGGCCCCCGCGATAAGTGATGCGGTCTTGGCCCCGATCAGGAGATCGTAATCATCCTCGGAAAACGCGAGCGGATCGTGTGCGAGGAGCTGGCGCATTTCACCAACCGTCATCTCGTTCGTCACCTGGGACAGCACCCTCAGCGCTTCGAGGTCCGCCAGCCGCACCAGCTCGATGACCGCGCGGGAGTAGAGATAGTCACCCATGATCACCGCCACCTGGTGGCTGAACAGGGCGTTGATCGTCGGCATCCCGCGCCGGAGGACCGAGTGGTCCACTGCATCGTCGTGCACCAGCGTGGCCAGGTGGATCAGCTCCACCACCGCCGCCAGCGGCAGTGCGCGGGTGTCCGCTCCTGGCGCCGTGGCGGAGTCGGCGAGCAGGAGCAGGGTCGGGCGAAACATCTTGCCCTGCATCCGGATGAGGTGCGAGTTCACCTGGGCGATCAGGGGGAAATCTGCTTCGGCCAGACGGCGGATCTCTTCCCGCACGGCGCTCAGCCGGGGCTTGATCCCAACCTGGAGTGCGTCGAGCGAGACCGGAGCGGTCCCGGAGATCATCGCGGAGACTCCTGCGTCAGGCGCTTGACCCGCTCGCCGAGATCCAGGAATCGGATGTCCACCGCGAGCGCCCTCTCGTACAGTGGGAGCGCCTCGCGCCCCCGGTTTTGTGCTTCGAGCGACCGGCCCAGCCAGTACAACAAACCGATCTTGTCGTCATCGGTACCGGGGACCCCTTCGAGGGCGCGCCGGAGCACGGCCTCCGCAATCGCATGCTGTCCCTTTTCGAAGAACGCCGCTCCGAGCTGCTCCGACGTTCTGAGCCGGCCATCGGGTGATCGCAGCGCCTTCTGGAATTGCGCGATCGCTTCGTCGATCAGGCCCATTTCCTTGAAGGCGATGCCCAGGTCGTAGTGGGCCTGAAAGTCGTTGGCGTCGAGGTTCGCTTCGATTCCGCGCTTGAATTCGGAAAGCGCCTCGTGGAACGCCTGATCCTCGTCTTCGACGGGGTCCTTGGTGCCGATCCGCATTCTGGTGTCGCGGGTGTGCTGGTCGTCCAGGATCAGCGCACCCAGATCCACGAAGCCCCCGGTGGGCGCCGGCGCCGCGGCGGCCTGAACCGGTTCGGCGGCGGCTGGAGCGGGCTCGGCGGCGGCTGGAGCGGGTTCGGCGGGAGCCGCAGAGGCCGACGGCGAGATCTCCATCGTCTCCAGCAGCTCTACCGCGGAGCGCGCCTGTTCATTGTGCGGGTCGTGTTCCAGCACGCGGCGATAGACGTGCAGCGCATGGTCGGCCGCGTCCATGCGTACCAGGGCATCGGCCAGCTCGAGGTAGGCGTTGACCAGCGCCGGGCGTTGGCCGGCCCGGTAGGCCACCTCGACCTGTTTCTGGTACCGGCCCACATTCTCGGGATCGAGCCGGAGCAGGTCGATGCAGACCTTGAGCGCGTCGTCCCAGCGTCCTTCCGTCTCGAACAGCCGGAGCGCCTCCTCCAGCACCCCCACGCCACCCGCCCGATCACCGGCGTCGAGCACCTCCCGCGCGCGATCCATCAGCGCCGCCCCGGGCTCCACCGCGAACCCCGGATCCGCCCCCGCCATGGTGTCCTCGAGCTGGAGGTACATCAGGTCGGCGGGCGTCGGCAGCGGGGGGCGACCCGGGTCGACCGAGTCGATGTCGTCGAACTCGGTCGCCTCGATGATCGCGAGCGAATCCCCCGCCAGCGCCGATTCGCCGGCGCCTTCCTCGACCAGCCACACCTCCGAGTCGCTTGGCGACAGCGTGCCTTCCGCGAGATCGAGCATCGCCATCGAATCGTCCGGGATGGCGCCGCGGTCGGGCTCGGAGGAGTCGGCGGTGATCAGCTCGAGACCGTCGACTTGGGTTACCTCGCCGCTCCAGGCATCCCCCGCCCCGGGCACCCCGGTGGCGTCGATCGAGAGCCCTTCGCCGATTGCCGCCTCCGGGCTGAGCGCCGACGCGCCGTGCTCCCCCGTGTCCCGAAGCGGGCTGGACGGATCCGGGGCCAGTTCGTCCGCCGCGCTCCCCACCAGACCTTCCATCGCCTTAACGTTCTCGGCGTGGAGCGTGGCCTCCTCGCTGGTGTCGAGGAAAATGAGATCGGTCGGTGAGCGGTGCGTTCCGGTCGAGCGAGCGGGGAGCTCGACCGCGATGGCGTGTAGCCGCTCCCGCGTCCGCCGGGCGCCGGTGGCATCGCCGCTCGCCTCGAGCTCACTCGCCAGTTTCTCGAGCTGCTCCTTGGCTTCTTCGTTACGGGACGAGGCTCGCAGCAGCTCGACCAGCATCAAACGGATGTCTGGATTGGAGTGGAACTGATCGGCGAAGAGCTTGAGCGCGGTGAAGGCCTCGTTGAGCTGACCCACGCCGTTCATGCGGTCGAGGTACTCCAGGAGGTTCTTCTTAGCTTCCCCGACGAAATTCTTCCGTGCGTGGAGCTGGGCGAGCCGGAGGTAGGTGGCGGTTCTGCTGGGATTGACCCGTAGAATCTTGCCGCAGAGCGCGATCGCGTTGTTGAAGAACCCTTGGTCGGCGTACAGCTCCGCGGCCTGCTCGTAGGCGCGGAGAGAGGCCAGAGAATCTCCCGCCTTCATCTCCAGATCGCCGACCCGATTGTACAGTGCGGGGTCCTGGGTGCCCTCACCTCCGGCATCCTCGGCCTCACGGATCGCTTGGAGGTAGACGTCGATTGCCCGACGCCATTCCTCGCGCTGCTCGTACTTCCGAGCCGCTTCCTTGAGCTTATCCAGGTTCATGCGGCTCGCGCGTCAAAAGGACAGGTGGCAAAGGGTTGCAGCCTCGTAAGATAGGAAGGCGGTGCGGCAGGGGGCAAGGAAGGCGAGAAAGTCAGGGAGCAAGGGGGTCAGGAAGCCGGGGCGGCAGGGAGCCGGGATCGAGCAGCCCTTCCGCCACAGCGCGGGCCAGCCGCTCCAGATCGGGCGCCGGGGAACGATCCTCAGCCAACGGCCCCACCGGGTCCGCCATCTCACGAATTCGGCGGTACAGTGCCTCAACACCACGTCCGGGGCGTACCGGAAGATGGAATTCGAGCCCTTGAGCGGCGCAGAGAAACTCCGCCGCCACGACGCGCTGTGCGTTGGCCAGAATCCGGCACGCCTTGTGGGCCGCCGCCATTCCCATGGGAACGAAATCCTCCTGATTGGCGTCGGTCGGTATGGAGCCGATGCTGGCAGGATAGGCCAGCGTTCGGGACTCGGCGACCAGTGAAGCCGCGGTGATCTGCACCATCATGTACCCTGAAGAAAGTCCCGGGTCGGCGGTCAGAAAGGCGGGAAGTCCCTGCGAAAGATCGGGATTGACCAGGCGCTCCACGCGCCGCTCGGCCAGTGCCTGCAGGGTCGTGAGGGCGATCGCCAGGAAATCCAACGCCTGAGCCACCGGCTGGCCGTGGAAATTGCCGCCGGAGAGCACGTCGCCGTCGGGGAATACCATCGGGTTGTCGGTTGATGCATTGAGCTCGATCCCGGCGACCCGCGCTGCGAACGAGATCGCATCGCCCACCGCGCCGAGGACCTGCGGGGTACAGCGGAGGCTGTAGGCATCCTGCACCCGGGGGTCGTTCTCCCGGTGCGATTCGCGTATCTCGCTGCGGTCGAGCAGCTCCCGCATCAGGAATGCGGCCCTGCCCTGCCCTTCGTGGGGCCGGTTCTCGTGGATCCGGGGATCGAGCGGTGTCGGGGTGCCCCGCAGCGCTTCTAGGCTCATGGCGGCGGCGCCCAGGGCCGAGCGCCAGAGTACCTGCGCGTCGTGAGCAATTAGGGCAAGCAGCGCGGTCTGGGCCTGGGTGCCGTTGATGAAGGCGAGGCCCTCCTTGGGCCCCAGGCGGAATGGAGTGAGCCCCGCACCGGCAAGAGCCCCGGCCGCGGGAGCGCGGGCCCCGCTGGCGGAAAGGACCTCGCCCTCGCCCATGAGCACGAGCGCCAGATGGGCCAGGGGAGCCAGGTCTCCGCTGGCCCCCACGCTTCCCTGCTCGGGCACCCAGGGAACTACTCCGGAGTTGAGGAGCGCGATCAGAGCAAGGGCCAGCTCGGGACGCACGCCGCTGGTGGGCCGCAGGAGGACGTTGGCGCGGAGCAGCATGACCGCACGGACCACTCCCGGGTCGAGCGGCGCGCCGACTCCCGCCGCGTGGCTCCGGATCAGGTTGGCCTGAAGACGGTCAAGCTGCTCCGGGGCAATGGGCACGTTGGCGAGCTTGCCGAAACCGGTGTTGATCCCATAGAGGGTGTCGCCCCGCGCCACCGCGCGGTCGATGATCTCGCGAGACGCGCCAACGCCGGCCAGGGCGGCGGCATCGGCGCGGACCACGACGCCCGGGACCCGGGCGATTCGAACCACATCGGCGATGGTGAGCGCGCGTCCGTCGAGGACGAGTTCGGAGGGCATGGCCCCAAGGTAAGGTGAGAAGTGAGAGGTGAGAAGTAGAGGGGAACGTACGTCCCTCTCACCTCTCACTTCTCACCTCTTACCGTGCCGGTATCAACTCAGGGTTGCCGGGATCCCGCTGGAACGACCAGTCGAAGATCACCACATTCTGTCCCACGTGGCTCACCCGGAGCCCGCCGAACCGGCTGAAGAGGTCGCCACCGTCCATTTCGAACACGTAGCCCCACCCGACCAGCGCCTCTCGGGCGGTGCGCGAAAAGCCGGTCAGCGGCGCAGCGTCGATATCGGTGAGATCTCCGATGGGCCCGCTCCCGTACAGCGCGAGTGTGGTGCCGTTCCGCTGTGGCGTGAGAAAGATCTTCCCCGACGGATCGCGCTCGACGCTGAAATCCGCCTGCGCCGATGATCCCGCAAGCACCTGGCCGAGCTCGGAGACCTGCACCTTGCCATCGGCATTCTGATCGCGCCAGAAACGGAACCCCGCGGTGGCGTCTGCCGACTGCCGCGTGGTGACCACCACGTTCCTCGCGTCGTCGCGCGGCGTGTCACCCCGGGTGGGAGACCAGAGGCTCTCGAACCCTTCGACCGAGATCGCCGACACCGCAAAGCAGAGCGGGGTGCCGTTGATCAGCGCGCCCACCTGGAACTCGGGCGCCACCGTGCTCCCCTCCAGACCCCACGGCTCCAGGCACCGGTTGGCGTCGATGTCCCACGCTGCGCTGTACACGCGATAGTTTCGGAACCCTTGGGGCTCGGAGGTAGCGGCGTTGTCGGACCAGTAGAGGTAAATCCCGCCGTTCACCGAGATGCTGGACAGTGTGGCCGGCTTGGAGAGGGTCAGCCGCTCGTCCACGGTAACGATGGTGCTGCCATCGCTTTCGCTGCCCCCGTAGCTCACCGCCGTGACGTAGTACTGCAATTGAGGAATCCCGCGCTCGTGAAAACTCGGGCTCGAGGTTTCGGCACGATAGCCGAACGCCTCGGACGTGCCAGCCCTGCTGTACACCCGGAAGCTGCTCGCATCGGGGTCGTCATCCCACCGCAACAACACGCCGGCGGGCTGGCCGGGGGTGCCACTGGCCTCGACCTCGTAGCGCAGGTTGTCGGGAGGGTCCAGGAAGTCGGAGGGAGGGCCGTACAGGTTGGCGTCGCAGGAGACCAGAACCAGCGAGAGAGCCAGACAGCTCCCGGCATAGCGGCGCACGTGGGATCTCCGGAACGGGGTCATGCACCATAGAGCAGTGGCCGTGCCAGCAACCAATGTGTTGAAGGGTCAGGAGTTGGGAGGGCGCGCGCCAAACCGCGTGTCCGCTCCCGAGGACACTCAGGGGCGGATCGTTGTCTGGTTGTAGTCAAACTTGATGTCGGTGAAGTCGGTCAGGAACACCGAAAAGAAAAACGCGAAGTTGCCGTTGGTGCTCTTCACGAAACTGAATGCCGCTCGCCACTCGTGAAGGTCCCGGCTCAGTTGGATCTGCTGCCCCTCGAACCGGCTTTCCGTTGCGTTGTACTGGGTGGCCCAGGAGACCCCCCAGAACCTGGTGGGCGAAAAGGTCGTGTTGAGGCCGACGCTGCTTCGATTGTCGGACTTCTGTACCGTGCCGTCCGGTGCAACAACGGGCCGGCTCCGTGAAATGCTCACCGTGACGTTCGCCTGGAAGGGCCGGCCGCCGCGGCCGTACATCTGGTTGGGGTTGAGGATGGAACTCCGTCGGAGATCTCCGGGCAATGGAACGCCGGTAGCAATTGGCGGCTGGCCGGCCGCCCGCGCCGGCTCAGCCGGCCGTTTTACCAGACCCAGCAGCGATCCAATCTGTCGAAAGGTGCTTCCCGAGATGGAAAACCCCGCGTTGACGCTCTGCAGGAAGGGCTTGAACTTCGCCGAGTCGGTCCCGACCTGCCCTTCCCACAAATCGTGGGAGACCGAGAAGCTGAATCCGGGGAGCAGGTCGCTGGCAAGCGTGTTGGACAGCGCATCCGTCGTCCACCCGGTGCTGCCCGGTTCCTTGGCCTGCTCGAAGTCGTACCCGATCGAGCTGGTGCTGATGGAGAGCAGCCGGAACTTGCGCGCGCTGGCCTGGTTGGCCGTCGTGTCGTTTTCCGCCGGCCGCCCTTTGGCCTCGAAATTCTGATTCAGGGTGAGCTGGATGCTCTGCGAGGCCAGCGTCTCCAGGCGAAGCGGCTGCCCTTCGGGCGTCACCGCGCGGGCGAATGCCAGCGGGATCGTGCCGGCGGGGGAATAGGTATAGCTCACGCTCGGGGAGATGCTGTGGCGGATCCTGGTGATCCCGCCGATGCCGCCGAAGAACGCAAAAAACGTGGGCGAGATCGACGCGCCGAACTGCAGCCGCTTTCCCTGAATCAGGAAATTCCCTCCGGTCCGCGCGTTGCGCACGGCAAAGGGATACTGGGCAGAGTTGTTGGTGATGCCGACGGTGGGCGTCAGCTTCCAGGTTGACGCGAAAAAGATGGGCAAATTGATGCCGGTCTCCCATTGGATCGACGTGGAGAACCCGCCGTTTCGGAACCGGCTCACCGTGACGGAATCATCGGGATCGGGCGTATCGAGGTCCGGAATTCGCACGTCGGTCCGGTAGCGTCCGGTCGAGTCGTTGTCGATCGCGACAATCGAATTGGCCCAGTTGAACCTGCCAATCCGGAGCGGCGTCTGCAGCGAGGCCGACGTGACACGGGTTCGGCCGGTCAGCGGAATGCTGTCGACGGTTCCGCCGGGACCGGGAATGAACAGCTTTCCGTTCGGGGTCTTGAAATTGTTCAGATTGGTGATCGACAGTCCCGGGGACCAGGTGATGCTCCGCCCGATGTCGATCGGCTTGGGGCTGATCGTCAGGGTCGGTGCCGTGAGCTGGGCGCTCCCGTCGCTGAGGTTCTGGTGTCCGCTCAGGCCCGCCGACATGCTGCCCCAGGCTAGGCGCTTGGTGAAGTTCACCGAGCTGTTGATGTTCTGGGTCGTGACCCGAGGGTCGATCGAGTTCCGCGAGATGATCGACGAGTTGGTGACGTAGCGAGCATCGAGGTTCAGGCTGGTCGAGACGTTGAAGTTCTGGCTGTGCCGCCAGGAAATGCCCCTGGCGGTCCCGCCCCCCGACTGGGATTGCACCGTGTAATCCACCGCCCCGGTGAGAAACCGGTTGAGCACCCGGTATTGCGTCGTGATGCCCCACTGCAGATAGCGATTATTGAACCAGTCGAGCTGGATCTGGGCGTCGAAGTAGTCGTTGGGCGCCCAGTAAAAGCCGATATTGGTGACCTGGCGGTTGTAGCCACGGGTAGGTCGGACGATGTCGTTGAAGCCGAACTGGGGAATCAGGATTCCGGAGCGCCTTCCCGACTTGGTATCCTGAAAGATGAACGGGATCCACGCCACCGGAACGTCGCGGATGTAGAGCACTGCCGGCCGCGCCACCATGACCGACTTCGACACCCACTTGATCTCCTTGGTGGCGAAGTGGTAGTGGGGGATCGGCAAGTCGCAGCTGGTGAGCTCGGCGTCACCGCCGAAGACCCGGCTCTGGGTGGAGTCGATCGCGAGGTGGCCCCGGATGAACCAGTTCCCCCCCCCTTCCGAGATATTCGTCAGCGCGTCCCGAATGACCCCGCGCTCCTTGCAGGTATCAAAGCGCGCCGATGCCCCGATCAGCACCTGGCCTTCCTGGAACAGGTGCGGCTCGCCCGTGGCATCCACCCCGCAATCCCCCTCCCGGTAACGGATCGCGTCGGCCTCCAGCACCGCACCCGAGCGGTCGGTCATCGCGTTGCCCATGAGGTGCACCAGCTTGTCGGTCGTCAGCACCGTGGCGCTGTCGGCCCGGAAGCGAGTAACCGAGTAGCCCTCGAGCTCGAGCAGCTGGGAGAGGACCGAATCGGCTGGGATGAACGAGAGCCGCGGCGCCGAGGGAAGGCCGAGCCGCCGGGCGCTCGCGGAATCAAGCCGGCGGCCGCCGGTCTGCGGGAGGGTGTCTCTCCCGATTCCGCGGCCGGGAATCGCCGGTTGACCGGGACGGGGCTGAGCCGGGGGAATCGGCTGCTGGGCGCCGGCGGTCGCGGGCAGGAGGCAGAGGGCGAGAATCAGGGCCCCGGTCGCGGCTTCCTTCCGTCGCCGTCGCTTGTGCACGATCCAGACGCCCGCCACCCCGATCTCATAGAGCAGGAGCAGCGGGATCGTGAGCATGAACATCGACAGCAGGTCGGCCCCTGGCGACAGCAGCGCGCCCGCCAGAAAGCTTCCCACCACCGCGTATGGCCGGATCCGGTTGACCATCGCCACGTTCACGATGCCCAGCGATGCCAGGATGATCATCAGCAGCGGCAGCTCGCTGGAGAGGCCCAGCGCCAGGACGACCTGCATCACGAACGAGTAGTAGGCGTCGAAGGTGATCATCGGGTTGAAGGAGCCCTGCTGAAAGCTCATCAACACCCGGAGCGCCTGCGGAACCACGAAGATGAAGGCGGCGATGCCGCCGGCCAGAAACAGCCCAAGGCCGACGAACAAAGCCGGCACCAGGGTCTTCTTTTCCTTTTCGTAGAGCGCCGGCGACAGGAAGGCCCAGAGCTGCCACAGCAGGATGGGTGAGGCGAGCACCAGGCCCAGGACGAATCCCATCTTGAAGAGGATCATCAACGGCTCGGTGGGCGAGAGCACCGTAAGCCGGCCCTCCGGGAGGTACTGGGCGATCGGCTGCTTGATGACGTCGACGAGATGGAACCGGTTGACCAGCCAGATGCCCAGCCCGAAGCATCCCACGACCGCGAGGAGACTCCGCAAAATGCGCGAGCGGAGTTCCTCGAGATGGTCGAGGAACGGCATCTCGCCGGTGGCGCGCGGCATGGGAGGTCCGGTGTCGCCCCTTAGGGGCGGAGGTCCCTTAGACGGTCGCGCGCAAGGTCGACGTCTTCGGAGCGGGGATACTCGCGGAGAAGGCGCTCGTAGTAGCTCCGGGCCGCGGCGCGATTGTTCCGGGTCTCCTCGAGGCGGCCCATCTTGTAGAGCGAGGTGGACGCCTTGGGGACCCGGGCGTACTGCGCAACCACGCGGGTCCAGTACGCGACCGCCGAATCGGGATTCTCGACGGCAAAACTCTCGCCGATGTAGTAGAGCGCGTCGGGTGCCAGCTCGTGGGCTGGATAGACCCGCAGGAACTCCTGGAAGCCGCGGCGCGCGGTGCCGACGGCGCCCCGGTTGAGCTGCAGCCGTGCGCCCTGGTACATCTGATCGGCCGAAGGAGACGGGGCCGGCCCGGGGGCTGCGGGTGGCCGGGTCGTGGTGTCGCCGGGAGCAGCGGGAGGCGGAGCCGACACGGCACCGGCCGCCTGGTTCTGCTCGCTCCGCGCATCGAGCTGGCCCTTGAGCTCCGACAGTCGCCGCTGACTCTGCCCGGTCAGCTCCTGGACCTGAAGGAGCTGGCGCTGGATATCGGTGACGTCGACCTGTAGCCGGACTTCGAGGTTGCGGAGGGCCTCGCGCCCCGCGACCAGCGAGTCCAGAATCCGCTGCTGGAGCCTGACCATGTCGGCGAGGGCTGCGGCGCGGACGGAATCGCGGCGGGCGGTTTCAATCCGCATGGAGCGGAGCTCGCCCTCGAGCAGGCGGACCTGGCCCTTGGTGGCGCAGGCGGGGAGCGCCGCGAGTACGACCGAAGACGCTAAGACGCTAAGACGCAAAGACGCTAGGGAGCTCCGAGGCACGCGGAGCTTGCTGTCTCTTAGCGTCCTAGCGTCATAGCGTCTTCGCGTCTTCATCTCGGCGCCACCAGCCGCTCTCCGCCCGCCGTGATCTCGAATTCGGCTCGCCGGTTCTGGGCCCAGGCACTCTCGGTGCTCGCAGGATCAACCGGGCGCTCTTCTCCCAGGCTGGTGACGTCGATCCGCGACCCGTCGATGCCCTTGTTGACCAGGTATTGCTTGGCGGACACCGCGCGCTTGTTGCCAAGCACCAGGTTGTATTCGTCGGAGCCACGCTCGTCGGCGTGGCCGCTGATCCGGATCCGGAGCGCGCCGTTGGCCCGCATGATGTCCGCCTTCCGGTCCAGGATGGCACGGTCTTCCGGCTTAATGGCGTCCTGGTCGTAGTCGAAGTGGATCACGTTGGCCAGATCCGACAGGAGCGCCGCGCGGACCGCCGCCTCGCTCGCCCCGGTGTCGGTAGGCCGGCCGGCGGGTGGGGGTGGGGGTGGGGCGGGCGGGGGGGCGCTGGGTCCGGTATCGGTCGGAGGAACTACCACCGGCTCCGCCTTTTTCCCGCAAGCCATCGCGATGAGCGCCAGCAGGGCGAGCGGCACTGCACCGTGTCGTCGACGCATTGTTCACTCCGCGAGGTTGAGGTCTACTGCTGTGGGCGGCCGATCGGCCGCGACCACGCCGGGAGCCGGGCGGCACCCGGCGTCATGATCTGCCGGGTGCGGGCCGTCTCGGTGTCCACCACGAACAGCTGGCGCCGGCCGGTGCGATTGCTCACGAACACCAGATGGCGCCCGTCAGGCGCCCAGCTCGGATCCTCGTTTCTCCCCGAGGAGGTCCACTGCTTGGGGCGGCGTCCCGCCAGATCGAAGGTGTAGATCTGCGGCGCGCCGCCGACCTCGCGATGGAATGCGATCGTCGCGCCGTCGGGAGACCAATCGGGCGCGTTGGAGTTGCCCGTGTCCCCGAAATCAAACGGCACCAGGAGCTCCTGATCGGTGCCGTCGGCGGCCATCGCGTAGATCTGCTGGCCTCCCGCGCGCGTCGAGACGAACACGACCCGGCGACCGTCCGGAGAATAGGCGGGCGAGAAGTTTTCTGCAAACCGTCCGCCGGTCAGGCGCTCCACGCAGCAGAGGTCCTTTGCGTTTGCCCCGTAAAGGCTTACGCCCAGGTCGCTCATCCGCGCAAATATCAGCCCGCGGCCGTCGGGAGCAAAGGCCGGGGTGATGTTCTGGGACCTCCCCGTTTCCGGCAAAGTGGTGCGCGTCCCGGTGGCCAGAGTCTGAATGACGATCGGCTTCGAGCCATCCCGGGCAAACTGGGTGTAGGCGACCCGCGCGCCGTCCGGGGACCAGGCGGGAGAAAGGGCCGCCACCCCGGCGGGCGTCACCGGCACCAGGCCGGCGCCGTCGCTGTCCACCCGCCAGATCCGTTTGTCGGCGTCGTTCAGGAACAGAAACCGCGTGGAGGCGATCCCCCACTGCCCGGTGCCGAGGCGCACGATCTCGTCCGCCAGGCGATGGACCGTCATCCTCCCCTCGCCCACGCCGCTCCGATCCAGCGGCACCGTCACCTCGGCTTGAGGCCGCTCGGCGGCCAGGTCATACAACCGCCCGGTCACTCCTCCGTTCGCGGCCGGCAGCAGCTCCAGCGCCAGCGCCGCACCCAGCGTCCGGTAGAGCGCGTAGTTGATCGGCGTGGTACCGCGACCCCCATCCGACGGAGACGGTTGGGTGAGAGGGATTACTTCGAAGCGGTCGCTGTAGTCCAAGTCACGCGCCACGATGGTGTGCACCGAATCGAGGCCCGGCGCCGGAAGCACCACTAAGCCGGGGCGCACCCCAGGCCGATACGTGATGCCGACGCGCACCGTATCCTGAGCCGCGAGAGCCAGCGGCGTCACGGACAGGATGGCGACGACAATCGTCCCCACTGACCTCACCGACCTCACCGTCCTCACCGCCCTCACTGTCCTTGCCTCGGGGTGAACCGGAAGCTGATCGACAGGTAATCGGCGGGATATCCCGCCGGCAGTGGGCCAAATGCCTTGGCGTTCGCGGCTGCTTCGATCGCGCCCTCGGCTTCCTGGTCGAAGGAATAGCTCCGCGAGGTGCGGAGCATCTTGATGTCGCGAACCGTCCCGTCCCGGAGGATCACGAAGGTGACCTCGGCCTCGAGGGCCGCGTTGCCCGAAGGTCGATTCCAGCGCCGGTAGATCTGGGTGACCAGGTTCTGCAGGTACTCGGGATAGGGAAACTCCTTGCCCGGGGTGTTTACGTTCGCGATGTCGGTGCCGCCCCTGGGCGTCTCGCCCGGGAGCGGCGTCACCGGGCTCGTGGTCCGCGCCGAGGGTGTCTTGGCGGGCGCCTTGGCCACGGGTTTCGTGGGCTTCGGCGCGGCCTTGGGGACGGCCTTCGGCGGCGGCGCCGGCGCGGGGGCAGGTGTCTCCGGGGTGGGGCGGGCTCGGCCGGTCGAAGGCGCCGCCGCCACCAACTCGACTCGGTAGCTGGGAGGCATCGTCTGCGGAGCAGAGCCGACCGACAGCACGAGAGCGAGCCCCACGCCCAGATGGACCAACGCGGTGCCCGTCAGCCCGGTCCACAGCGCTCCGCGCGGAATCCGTGCGGCCCCCGCTTCCGTCACCGCCGGATCTCCTCGTCTTCGGTAATCAGATTGACGGTCATGTTGGGGATTCCAGCCGCCTGAATCGCGGCGAGCACGCGCACCACGTTCCCGTAGTTTCCCCGCCGATCGCCCTGTAGATAGACGGCCGAAGCCCCCTTCCTGGCCACAAGCGCCCGGAAGGCGGCGCGAAAATCGTCATAGGTCACGCGGGTCTGGTCCACGAAGATCTGGCCGCTCCGGTCCACCGAAACGAAGATCGCCTCCTTCGGACTGAGGGGCCGCCCTTCGGCCTTGGGCAGCTCGACCGCTACGCCGCCCTGCATCAGCGGCGCGGTGATCATGAAAATGATCAGCAGCACGAACGCGACGTCTACCAGCGATGTGACGTTGATGTCCGCCGTCGGCGAGAGCCGTTTCCTCCGTCCCAGTCCCCCCGTGAGTGACATGCTA
>JAXIPC010000121.1:0-6186 GCA_045403135.1 Gemmatimonadales bacterium
ACGGTACAGGAGGTTTTCGGCTTCCGCACCGACCGGCTCCCTCGGGAAACTCATTTCAGCCCGCGGATCGGCTTCACCTACAACCTCTCCAGGGGCGGCGAGCAGCCTGGGCCCCCGCTCCTCACGATTCGGGGCGGCCTGGGCGAGTTCCGGAGTCCGATTCCCGGTTCGCTGGCTTCCGCTGCGCAGTCGGCCACCGGCCTGCCCAGCGCGGAAACCCAGCTCGTCTGCGTCGGCGCCGCGGCACCGATCCCCGATTGGACCGCCTATCTCAACGATCCCTCCGCCATTCCTTCCGCCTGCATCGGAGGCGGCGGCTCGCCGCTTCCGACCCAGAGCCCGCAGGTGACGGTGTTCGATCCGACCTTCGGCGCGCCGCGGGCGTGGCGGGCGTCGCTCGGCATGCAGCGCCGAGTGGGCACCTGGATGCTGGGGGCGGACCTGAGCCTGGCGCGGGGGCTGAGCCAGTCGGGCTACACCGACCAGAACCTGGGAGACCGGCAGTTCGACTTGACCACCGAGGCCGGCCGGCCGGTATTTGTTCCCGCCGCGCTCATCGATCCCACCTCCGGCGTTGCGCCGCTGGCGGGGTCACGGCAGGACGCCCGTTTCGGCCAGGTGCTACTGCTGGACAGCCAACTCGGCTCGCGTTCCGCCGCGGTCACCTTTTCCGCCAACGGCGCCACCCGGGGCGGAATCACGCTCCAGGCGTCGTACACCTGGTCTCGTTCGAGGGACCAGTCGTCCTCCTCGGAAGGCGGCGGCCAGCGCGGCTTCGCGGGACAGACCGCGGGCTTCGACCCCAACGCCCGGGAATACGCCACCAGCGATTTCGAGCGGCGCCATTCGTTCCTGACCGTTCTCACCTGGCCCGCCACCTCGGCGCTCGAGCTCACCGCCATCGCCCGGCTCACCTCGGGGAGCTCCTACACGCCGCTGGTCGGCGGAGACATAAACGGAGACGGGTCGCGCAACGACCGCGCTTTCATCTTCTCGCCGTCGAGCGCGCCTGACACCGCGATCGCCAACGGGATGCAGCGGCTGCTTGCCGGTGCCTCCGCGGGCGCCCGGCAATGCCTTACCGCGCAGGCCGGCACCATTGCGGCGCGCAACAGCTGCCGGGGGCCCTGGCAGCCTTCGCTCGATTTGCAACTCAACTATCGGCCGGCGTGGGGAGGTCTCAACCGCCGGCTCACCATCACCCTGGTGACCCAGAATCTGTTGACCGGCATCGATCAGCTGGCCCACGGATCGGATAACCTCCATGGCTGGGGACAGGCGGTTCGGCCCAGTACCACGCTGCTGTCGGTGCGGGGCTTCGACCCCGCAGCCAACCGGTACGTCTACACGGTGAACGAGCGTTTCGGCGCCACCTCGGCCTCGAGCAACGCCTTCCGGGTGCCTTTCCAGCTCGGGGTTCAGCTCCGCTACGCCCTGGGTCAGACTGGATTCGCGGCCGGGTTCCCCGGGTTAGGCGGTGGGCGGGGTGGGCCGGGCGGTGGGGGCGGCGGTGGTGGCGGCGGCGGGCGGGACGGGGCGCGCGGCCTGGCCGGTGCAGCCGGCTCGGGCGATTTCTCCAACCGGTTCGCGAGCCTGATTCCGAATCCGATCAAGGAAATCCTCGACCTCAAGCTTGGGCTCCGGATCACCGACGAGCAGGAGGCCCGCCTGAAGGTGGTGTCGGATACGGTGGCCGCGCAGAACGAGACATTGGCCAAGTCGCTTCAGGCCGAGATGGCCAAGATGGGGGCCAACCCGGACGGAGGCCGGTTAATTGCCGTGATCCGGCCCAAGATGGAGGAGGCGCAGAAGCACACCCAGGCCGCTCTCGATGCCGCCAAGGCCATCCTTACACCGGAGCAGTGGAATCAGGTGCCGGACCGGATTAAGAACCCGCGCAACCAGGCGGGCGGTGGGCAGCGTCGCGTTCCCCGGCCGAACGAGTAGCATCGTACCGCACTGGGAGGCTATCGATACGTCGCGATCGCGGTGAGCGGCTTGCGCCGGAGATCGGGGACGGCCGCGTCAGCCGCGGGGTACCCGGTTACCACCAGCATCACCGGTCGCTCGTTGACGGGCCGACCCAGCACCGAATTCAGAAACCCCATCGGATTCGGAGTGTGGGTGAGCGCGACCAGCCCCGCGTGGTGAAGGGCGCTCAACAGGAATCCTGTCGCAATTCCAACTGACTCCATCACGTAGTAGTGGGTGCGGCGGGTTCCGTCGGGCCGGACGCCGTACCGCTCGGCAAAGACGGCGATCAGGTACGGCGCGACCTCGAGGTAGGGCTTGTGCATGTCGGTGCCCAGAGGCGCGAGGGCGGCCAGCCAGTCTGACGGAGCGGTGGCATAGAATTCCGCCTCGGCCTCCTCCGCCTTTCCCCGGATGGCGCGCTTGATGTCGGGATCGCTGATGACCACGAAATGCCATGGTTGTTGATGAGCCCCGCTCGGCGCGGTCCCGGCGGCCAGCACACAGGCGTCGATGACCTCTCGGGGGACCGGTCGATCGCTGAATTGGCGCACGGTCCGTCGGCGGGCCAGGTCAGCAGCGTAGACGCGACTGCGGGCTACCATTTCCGGCGCGGGGTACTCATGGTAGCCCGCCAGCGGCACGAACCGTGGCTCCTCCCCCCCGTTGGCATTCACGAAGCGCTGCTCCTATCGCTTGGAATGGGGCCGTACGTCGCTCCCACTACCGCGCCGTACACCAGGTGCCCGATGAGGCTCCCGATGACTGCGGCGACAGTCAGTCCGCCCGGGGCCATCGCGCCCATGCCTTGCGCCAGGAGCCATGGAGCGAGGGCAAACAGGGCACCGCGCACCGGCGGGGGACCGGGAAGCCGACTCGCGACGAAGGCGTAGATCACGGCAAGCACCGCCCCAATCAACATGTGCACCGCCCAGCCGAGCGCAAGTTGTCCACCCATATTCTCCGCGAGCATATCGGCGGGATTCATCCGCGGTAACCCAAGCATTGGGGTTACCCACACCCCTACCGCGCTCATGACCAGGGTCCCGACGATTCCCGCGACAATTGCCTTCTGCCAATTGACGGACATGGGTCTACTCCGGTTCGTAAGGGGCCTAGGTCATCGCCCGAAGCTAATCGCCAGGAAAGGGACGGTGAAGAATCGCTGATACCGGCTCTTCGGGCCCGATGCCGGCGCGCCGGAGGAACGGTCGGTGACACTGTACCCGAGCACGTAATGGCTCGAGCCGCCCCGAAGCCGCAGCCTGGGAGTAAGGGCCAGGCTTACCGCCAGCTCCGAATTGAGGGACCCACGGTCGCGCGACCCGTAAAGAAACAGTGAGCCGCTCGCGGGCTTGGCGTCGAGACTTCCGGTCCGGTAGGCTGGGCCCGCGGCGAAGCCAGCCAGGTCCAGGTTGAACTCCAGGTGAACCGGACCGGCAACTCGCAGGTCGGTGGCGACCACGGCGTTGATTCCGTAGACCGCCGGATCAAAGGGCACCCGGGCCGGTAATGCCTCGGACACGGTGCCCCGATTGCGGAAATCGGTGACCGCACCGGCGTATGCCGTGGCTCGGACACCGACGCCGACTGACCAGCGACCGGGCACGAGACCCAGGTGCCTGACGGCGCTGAGTGAGAATCGACCGGCATCCTGGTTCAGGCCGATGGACGCGTCCCAGGACATTCTGAGTCCTTGCGCGTGGATCGGCGGGTTCCGGAGAAACAGCGCCACGCCAACGAGGGAGGCAATGAGAATGCGTGAGCGATCGGACAAGGGATGGGGCATACCGGCTCCTGTGGATTCCATAGCAACGTCGTGCCGGTGCTCGCGGTTCTCTCGGCGAGACGAAGAACCGCCCAGCCTGCGGCTTCGTTGTCCTGGTTGCCGAGCGGGGTGAGCCAATCCCCGTCGGCCTCCGATCAGACCGGATCCACACTCTGCCGGGAACCATATATGCGCGCTCGTTTCTCCGTACTCTGGGCCGCGGCGCTGGCCGCCGCCTGTGACAACTCCAATTCGATCACCGACCCCGCCATCCAGCTCGACCTCGATCGTTCCGGCCACCGCAACGACTCCCCAGGGGTGATCTACACCGAAAGCAATGAAGTGGCGGGCAATCGCGTGCTGGTGTTCCCACGAGCCCACGACGGGTCCCTGGGCACCCCGGCGAGTTATGCCACCGGCGGCACCGGAACCGGCGGCGGATTGGGTAACCAGGGTGCCTTGGCGCTGGCTGGCGGCGGCCGTTTTCTGATCGCCGTCAATGCCGGGAGTAACGACATCTCGCTCTTCCGGGTTACCCCCGCCGGCCTCGCCCTGCTCGGCCGGGAACCATCCGGCGGCGTCAGTCCGGTCAGCCTGGCCGCGAGGGGGAATCTGGTTGTGGTCCTGAATGCCGGCGGTACCGGCAACATCACCGGATTCGTGCTGGAGCACCCCGGCAACATCCGCTCGGTGCCCGGGTTTACCGCCCCTCTCAGCTCGGCGGCTTCGGGCGCCGCCCAGGTGGCCTTTGTTCCGGATGGATCGGGTGTAATCGTCACCGAGAAGGCTACCAATGTGATCGCGAGTTACCGCCTCAAGGGGCACAGTCTTTCCGGCCCAGCGGTGACGGCATCGCAAGGCATGACCCCGTTCGGATTCGCCTTCGACAACCGGGGGACGCTGGTTGTCTCCGAGGCATTCGGAGGCGCCCCGGGCGCATCGGCGGTCTCCACCTACCGGTTCGACCAGAACGGCCTCGCCGTGGTGAGCCCGTCGGTACCGGACCACGAGACCGCGGCCTGCTGGATCGTCATCACGCCCGATGGCCGCTTCGTCTACACCACGAATACGGGTAGCAACACCGTCTCCGGATATCGGCTCGGGCATCGCGGGGAGCTGAGTCTCCTCCCCGGAGCCACAACGGCTGGCGGGGCGCCCATCGACGCTGCCATCAGCGCCGACGGCGGATACCTTTATACCCTCAATTCGGGCGATCACACGATCGGCATCTTCTCGATCGGGCGGGACGGCGATCTCGAGCCGCTCGGCAGCGTCTCCGGGATTCCTGCCGGGGCCACAGGATTGGTGGGTCGTTAGTGCGTTCGGCTGGTAGAGATTGCTTCGCCGCCAACGCGGCTCGCAATGACTTATCCCGTCCAAAGGACAACATGAAGCAACCCGCGATGAAGAGGCCTGAAGCGGGCCCGAGCGGCCGGTAGCCTCGATGTCCCTCATGTCCGGTGCGCGGACGGCGGCTGGCCAGCGGCTCGGCATCGTCCGCGAGGAGGACCTGCGCCAGCGCCTGGTGGCGCGCGACGAGCAGGCCCTGGTTGAGCTGGTCGAGCTGGCGACGCCTTGGCTCCTGGGCGTGGCTCAAGGGATGCTTCGGGACTCCGGCGAGGCGGAAGACGTCGTGATGGAGGTGTTCCGGATCGCCTGGACCCGTATCGAACTGGTCGAGGATCAGGGCGTGGGTCTCATGCCGTGGCTGCTTCGCGTCGCCCGTAACCGGGCTATCGACCGGCTACGCGCCCGGCGCCGTCAGGTGACCCAGAGCGCGCGGGCCGAGGCACTGGGCGCGCTGGGCGACGGAGCCGTCGCGCCGGTCGAGCCCAACGAGGCGGCCCAGCCGGGCTGGCAGGTCCACGAGGCGATTCGGCGCGCGCTCGGCGCCCTGCCCGAGGATCAACAGACGGCCGTCCGCCTGGCCTACTTCCACGGCCTGACTCAGTCGGAGATCGCCGGACACCTCGGTATCCCCCTGGGGACGGTCAAGACCAGGCTCCGCCTCGCGTTCGACAAGTTGCGAATATCTCTGGCGTTGGTGAGGGAATGGACTTTATGAACCCGCATGACTGGTACGTCGAGCATCGCCTCGACTATGTGACCCGTACGCTCGAGGCCGAGGAAGAACGCAGCTTTGCGGACCATCTGAGGCGCTGCGACGAATGTACGGCAGCGATCCGGCAACTCGAGCGCGAGCTGGCCTTGCTCCCCATGGGGGGGAACCCGGTGCGCCCGCGCCCCGGATTCCGGCGGCAGATCGTCAGGAGTGTGCTGGGAGAGGGCCGGCCAGGATGGCGGAGATGGGTTGCGCCGCTCGCGGCAGCGGCATCGCTGACCGTGGCGGTTGGTGTGACGGCAGGAGGGTATCTCTCCGAGCGACGCGAGGTACATCGCCTGTCGCAGGTCTTATCACACCGGACTGCGGAGCTCTTGGCGCTGCA
>JAXIPC010000122.1:0-10918 GCA_045403135.1 Gemmatimonadales bacterium
TCCTCCGCGTCGGGGCGGTTGCCATAGCCGTCCTCGAAGTCGATCCGGAAATCCTCGATCGGCTCCCGCTCCAGCTTATCCCGCAGCCGCCGGTCGATCGTGGCCAGCGCCGGGTGGCTCGCGATGCCAAGCGCCACCCCCTGCGTGGCCGGATCGGGGGCGTACCGGTCGAGGGCGCGGAGTGCCAGGGCGCCCAGCTTGGGGACCGAGTCGGACGAGAAGAGCTGCGCACCGCCGTACACCGTGTGGACCGGCTGACGGCCCGGACTCTCGCCCGGATGGGCCTTGGCGAACGCCAGGTTTGCCTCGCGCAGCACCGTCGCGGCCTCGGCCAGCAGGCCGGCGTCCAGGGACGTCGTCATCCGTTGTAGATCGCCCCGCTCTTGGCGCGATAGAGGTCCATGACCGCGCGGGCGTCCTCGCGGAGCACGTTTCGCACGATGACGAGTCCCCGTTGCTCCAGATACTGGTAGGACTCCGGGAACACCGGCCCCTCCTCGAACTTGAGCCGCGAGGCATCCTCCCGCCCGGCGCCGCACACCAGCCGCCGTATCCCGCTCCATAGCGTCGCACCCAGGCACATGGCGCACGGCTCGCAGGACGTGAACAGCTCGTGCGCCGCGAGATGCGGCGTGTTGAGCGTGAAGGACCCCACCCGCCGCTGCGCCATCATGAACGCCACCATCTCGGCGTGCAGCGTGCTGTTCTGGTAGCGCACCACGCTGTTCATGCCGATCGACACGACCCGGCCGGTAGGGGCCTCGAAGATCGCCGAGCCGAACGGCCCGCCGCTGCGGCGCTCCACGTTGGCGCGCGAGATCGCGATCGCCAGCCGCATCCGCTCCTCGTCCGAGCCGTAGCTCCGGCTCCAGTCGACGACCGAGTCGGTCCAGTCGGGGTACTCGACCTGGATGATGGGGTGTTCCGGGCGGGGTATTATCGGCCCTCCTGTCATGGGGGGGGCGGCGCCGTGCCGTGTCGGTCGGCATGCCGCCGTGCGATGATCCGGTTGATCCGCCGCTCGATCGGTCTCAAGAGTCGCTCCGCCCCCGACTGCAGCCGCCAATGGGGAAGCCAACCCAACAGACCGGTGCGCATCATGAGACCGCGGCGGCGCCATCCGAGGCTGCGGTATTGGGAAAGAAAGTAGCGGTCCTCGTCGAGACGCCACTTGCGGCGAAAGTGACTGAGGCTAGCCATGTCCCACGCGTCGCTCCACCGCAGGGCGAAGAACGGGACGTCGGCGAACGCCATGCGAACCGGCGGCAGATAAGTAATTCTGGAGCGCGGTTCGACGTAGATGCCGCCGTTCGCGGCGGCAATCGTCATGCAGAAGTCGAGGTTCTCCCGCGTACTCAGCATCTGCTCGTCGAGGCCGCCGACCCGCCGGAAATCCTCGGTCCGTACCATCATGCAATGGAACTCGGCACATTCGGTCGACTGCTGTCCCGCTGGAATGTGCTTGGATATGGTATCGAGGATGTGCCGCTCGATGCGCCCGTCGACCTGGGTCTCCTCAATGCTCGCTTGGCCGCCCGAGAAGTGCACTCGGGTAAGCAGCGGGCGGTTCTCGAAGGTCAGCGGGCCGACAATGCTGGCATTGGTTTCCTCGGCGCACTCCACCAAGGGCTGCAGCCAGTTCGGGGCGACGACGATGTCATTGTCGATGAAGACGATGTAGCGGGTCTGCACATCCCGCGCGCCGAGATTGCGGGCGTAGTTCGGCGACAGGTAGTGCGCCGTCCGGATGAGGCGGAAGCCACGCGCGGTCGACTGGTCCCGCAGATAGCGCTCGATGGCGGGCGGTGAATTGCCATCCACGTAGACGAGCGCGAACGGCAGATCGGTGTGGGCATAGATGCTCTCAAGGGATTCACGGGTATCGCTGAAGTGATCGCGCGGCACGACTACGATGGTGACATCTGGACTCTGCATGCGTCGCTCCCTTGTGGCGGCATGTGTCTCTCGCGGCTGAAGCTGCCGCGTTCCAGCCTTAAGATACCTCGCGGCGGGTGAGGCGTTTAGGACCCCGCCAATGGCAGCCGCCGGTTAGGCCTCCGCTTGTCAGCCCGAACTACGCAGTAAGCGACCAATATCGATCGCAAACGCTGCGCTGCCCTTCGGCACCAAGAGTGACGCCAACGACATGGCGTCCGGAGTGTGCTCCGGGAGGGCGTCGGGCTCGAGGTCATAACAGCGAGCCAGGAACTCGCGACACAATGCCCGCAACCGCGCTTCCCCGCTCCCGCCACGGATCGTGAAATAGTACCACCACAGGTGGGTCGACAGCGTGAGAGTCATCTGGTCACAGTTGTATTCTGCACGCAGATACACGCGATGGAGGTCCCCGGGGCTCAGGCGCTTTTCGAGATGCAGGATGCACACCGCCAAGCCTGCCGCGATGCCCTCGACCCGCACCCGCTCCTCGCTAGCCAGCACGCCGCCGGCGGGCGCCAATCGAGACAAGGTGCCGTAGATGGCCGGCATCCTTGCCTGAAGTTGCTCCAAGACTCCGAGGGTCAGCACGTCAGCCACATCCTCGGGGATCGTCGGCGCATCTGGATAGTTGGTCATGCATTACCTGCCGTAGCGCCTTGGCTAACCAGGCTTGTTACTTTCCAGAGGAATGCGCCCGAAGTTGGAGTGGGCGTGCTATAACCGCGGCACCCTGGCGCAACACGACCTCTTCGCGACCGGCACCACGGGCGCACGGCTGGCCGACGAGCTTGGCCTCACGATTACCAGATTCCTGAGTGGCCCGCTCGGCGGGGACCAGCAGGTCGACGCCGGGATTGTCGAGGGCCGGATTGACTTCGTGATCTTCTTTTGGGATCCGCTCGAACCGCATCCCCACGATGTCGATGTGAATGCTCTGCTCCGAGTCGCGGTGGTCTACAATGTACCCATCGCCTGCAACAGAGCCACGGCGGACTTCCTGCTGTCCTCCCCCCTCATGCGCGACCGGTCTGAGCGGCTCCTGACACCGCTGAAGGCGGGTGGGTCGCTGACGATCAGCGGATTCCCTGAGGGTGCCACCTAACGCCCTAGCTCACCTGCAAGCGAGCCACATACGGCGCGGGCGCAGGCCGCGCAAGTCCGTAGTTCGCTTGTCAGGTGCAGCGCGCGCTAGGTTGCCGGCGCAGCTGCCAGCGCGTGACACGAATCGTCCGTCCGGTCGAAAGCGCCTCGCCGGTGCCCCGACCCTTGGCTGCTGCCGCGGCGCCAGTGCTTGACGATCCGATCGTGGAGCGATCCGGCCGGGCACATCATGCGGGTGAGCCCTAGCCGACCAACTCGAGCTGGTTGGGTCCGGCGGATTTCCAGGTTCCGCTGCCCCGGTTGCAGTCGATCCTGACGCTCACCCGGCCGTCGGTCTCGAACGCGATTGTGTATTGCTGACTGGCACCTGGCGTCAGCGCCATGTCGTCGCTGCCCTGAAACCGGACCAGCCGCCAGGAAGTCCCGCCGAGTTCGGCCTGGGCGGATACCGTGCGCAGGGCGAGGCAGGTGAGCAGAAGGAGCGGCGCCGCCAGGCGCGTTCGTGCGAGACGGGGATTCATGGTGCCACCTTCGAGCTTGAGACCAATACCCGCCCGGCGGCGGCGAGGCCGCTCGGCGCGGTGCACGACTTGCGATGGTGGGATTGGGGAGCCGGGGAAAGCGCCATTTTCAACTCATGCCACTACTGCCTGACGACGGTGCTCCGTGGAACTCGAACGTCACAGAACCTACCGCGGCCCGAAACGAGCCGCAATGCGCCGGCGTGGCGGGCTAGCATCAGGTTGGCCTTAAGCGGCTGATGTGGGTCCGCTCGCGCACTCTCAACTCCGCCCCGCTAACTGCGGCCAGCATCAGTACCTCAGCCCGCGTGGCCAGCTCCTCGGCATGCGGCACTGCCTCGCCCACCGACTGAGGGTCTCTGGCAAATTTATCGATGGATTCCTTCAGCGACGTGCCCATCTCCGCCGCAGAGTCGTAATAGGTCAATGAATCAAACACGATTTTATGCTCGACGACGAACAGGCCGCGCTGAGCTATTTCGGTGAGTGCGTTATCCGCCTGCTGGAAGTCGATGCACCACTGGCGCACCGACAAATAGCCTACCAGATCGATTCTACCACCTTGATGGATCTCAATCGGCGATGACTCGGACACCGGGTGAATGTCGATTAACGCGCCGGCAGGTTTCAACAGGCGGTGAATCTCCTCAAGGGCATGAACCATGCCCCCATACTCCATTCAGCATAATGACCAGGACAGGATCACGATGTCGAAGGCCGCTGGTGGACTGGCGGAGGCGAAGTCCTCGAAGGCGATGTTGTGAAGTTCGATGCGACCCTGTAGCTGGGTCGGCAGGTGTTCCCTCGCCAGCGCAATCTGCTTGGCGGCGGGCTCGATGGCCGTGACACGCTCGGCCTGGTCCGCATAGCGCCAGGTAAAGCGGCCATCGCCGCTCCCGATCTCCAGCACATGCTGTCCGCCAAGATCCACCGTATCGAATAGGGCGCGGGTTTCGTTGTTCTCAGGGTCTATTCTGACTGCCATATGGATTCCTTTCCGTGTAGCAAAGCCGTCCAAAGCCTTGCGCTTCACCTGGCACGAGCACCGTGTCGCCCCGGGTGACCACCCGCATCTCCCCCGCGGGACCTGTGCGATGAAGCACGACGTATTCAAGGGAAGCCGACGTGGCCGTAGCGGCGATGGCGACAGCAAGAGACAGCGTGATAACGAGCATGCTCCACCTCCGGCCCGACCAGTCAGACGAGCACGCACCAAGAATCACTCTGTCTCATGCTCGAGCTCTTTGTCAGATACGCGCAAGGGCGGAACACATCCAAGCGCGCTATCAGCGGGGCGTGATGCCGGCCAGAGCATAGAGATCACGCGTGGGTACACGCGTCCCGCCCGCACCACGAGCGGCGGGCGAGTCCCACCACAGATCAATCCTACTCGTCCCGGCGCCTCAAGGTGCCTTTCACAGAGGCCGACAGGCAGCGGCCCAAGATCAGGGTCGGGCGCGTACCAAGTGCGGTGGGGATGCCTCCGACGCGCCCACAGGGCCGGCCGCCCGCGCCGCGTCGCGCGGCGACCCGCCCCATTGCCGTCCCCACGCTCGGCGCAACTGCAACGACGACCCGAAGCCAGCGATCCCCGCGGCGCGTGAGACGCTCGCGCCCCGCTCGAGTGCCTGGCGTGCGCGCTCGAGCCGGATCGACCGGAGGTAGTCGCGGGGGGAGACCCCGGCGTGATCCAAGAAGAGCCGTAGCAGGTGGCGCTCGGTGGCGTGGCCCACCTCGGCCAGCGCCGGCATGTCCCAGGCGCGATCTGGTTTGGCGATGATGGCGTCCTGCACGCGGTGCACGGCGGCGTGCAGGTGGCGGCGATGCACGAGGAAGGGAGAGAGCTCGGGATCGCGAGAAGAGCGCCGCAAGTACACCACCATGTCCTCGGCGACGCTCGCCGCCAGCGCTTCGCCACATTCCTCGGCGACACAGTGCAAGGCGAGGTCGATCCCGGCGGTGATCCCGGCGCTTGTCGCGAGGGGCCCGTCGATCACGAAGACGCGGTTGTCGGCCACCTTGGCCTGCGGTGCCAGGGTCCGGAGTGCGGCGAGGAGGTCGTGGTGAGTGGTGCAGTGACGACCGGCGCAGAGACCAGCACGCGCCGCGAGGAGCGCACCCGAGCAGATGCCGATCACACGGTGCGGCGTGTCTGCGGCCAGGAGCGGTTCGCGGAGCGTTGTCTTCAACCACGCGGCGATGGCGGCGATCGCGGGGGTGACGGGCCGGAGCTTCGCGGTCGGTTGGCCGACGAGCACCACCCAGGTCGGTCGATCGAGCTTGGCGGGTAACGGCTCAAGAGCGGCGAGCTCGAGCCCGACGGAGGTCTCCGCGTGCGCCTTCGGCCCGGCGTACCGGAGCCGGAAACGGGGGGGAAGGCCGCGCGCCTGGCGGTGCAGGTCGGCGAGTCGGAATGTCTCCGCCGGCCCTGCGATATCGAGCAGGAGCGAGTGCGGCGCAATGATAACCAGGACGTCGATCGGCTGGGCTCGGGCGATCATTCTCGGACATGGCCTCCGGACCAAAGCATACAACGCCTTCTGCCTCCGCGGAATGATGCTGCCGGGCCAGATGTCCGAAAGTGAACGAAAGGTGTCGGCCCTGGGCCCCGACAGGGACGCGGGCGAGCGATAGCTTTGCGCGGTGATCACCCCGGACGGGCGACAAGCCCCCATCGGCGGCCGTCACCCCCCCACGAGAGGCCCCGCCCATGACCAGCGACGCGTCCCCCGACAGCATCCGGCTGAGGCCGACCAGCAGAGGCCGGTGGAGATCGGCCTGGGCCCTGGCGTTCCCAGTGATGGCACTCACGATGTGGCCAGGGTCCGCCGCCAGCGCGCAAGCGGTCGAGGACCGGATCCGTATGAGGGGCACGTACGTCGGCGGGATCGCCCTCATCCTGCTCGCCGCCTGCAGCGGTCCCGGCACGGGGGCGCATCCGGCGTCGACCCAGACCCGCACACCGCCGCCGGCCCAGAGCGGGAGCGCCACGCCCACCCTTGACGGGGTGCGGCGCAAGGGGTTCGTGCAATGCGGAGTGACCACCGGGGTCGCGGGGTTCTCCTCCCTCGACGCCAAGGGTGAATGGGTGGGGCTGGATGTCGATCTCTGCCGCGCGGTCGCAGCCGCCGTGCTGGGCGACGCCACCAAGGTGCGCTTCACCCCGCTGACCGCGATCGAGCGATTCACGGCGCTGCAATCGGGGGAGATCGACCTCCTCTCACGCGTCACCACGGTCACCTTCCAGCGCGATGTCCAGCTCGGGATGGAGTTCCCGGTGATCAACTGGTATGACGGGACCGGGTTCATCGTCCCCAAGCGATCCGGGGTGACGCGCGTGGAGCAGCTCGACGGGGCCACCATCTGCATGCAACCGGGGAACACGAACGCGGGCGACGCCGCCAACTACTTCCGAGCCCACGGCCTCCGGTTCACGCCGGTCGTCATCGAGCGGCTGGAGGAGGCGACCAGTGCCTACTTCGCGGGCCGGTGCGACGCCTTCATCCAGGACCGCTCGAGCCTCGCCGCCGTGCGCGCGCGGGCGCCCGATCCCACCGCCCACGTGGTGCTCCCGGAGGTGGTCTCCAAATCCCCCTTCGGTCCGGCGGTGATGCCCAACGACATCCGGTGGATGGAGATCGTCCGCTGGTCGTTCCACGCGATGGTCGATGCGGAGGAGCTGGGGCTGACCTCGGCCACCATCGCCCAGGTCCGCGACACTACCGCCGACCCCATGATCCAGCAGTTCGTGGGACGGACGGGAAGCTTCGGCGCGATGCTCGGGGTCGCGCCCGACTGGGCCTTCCAGATCGTCCGTCAGGTGGGGAACTACGGCGAGAGCTTCGACCGCAACGTGAAGCCGCTGGGGATCGACCGGGGGATCAACCGGCTCTGGCGGGACGGCGGGATCCTCTACGCCCCGGACCTCCGATGACCGCCCGCGACTGGACCAGCGCGCGCGAACCGAGCCTCCGCGCCTGGCTCTGGCAGGGGGCCGCGCTGGGCCTCGTCGTGCTCGTCGTCGCCCTGTTCGCGCGGGAGGCTGCGATCAACCTCCGCGCGCGCGGCATCGCGTCAGGGTTCGCCTTCCTGGGACGCGCCTCCGGATTCGAGGTCGCTCCCGGGCTCGTGGCCTTCTCCTCCCGCGACACCGTCGCATGGGCGCTCGGCGTCGGGCTCATCAACACGCTCCGGGCCGCGTTCCTCGGCATCGTCCTCGCGACGGTGCTCGGCGTCGCTGTCGGGATCGCGCGGCTCTCGACCGTACCGGGGGTCGCCACCGTGGCGCGCTGGTACGTCGAGGTGATGCGGAACACGCCCCTCCTCCTCCAGTTGCTCTTCTGGTACGCGCTCTCGCAATCCCTGCCGGGACCGGACGGCGCGCTGCACCCGCTGCCCGGAATCTTCCTCTGCAACCGAGGTCTCTACTTCCCCGCCCTCACCAGGGGCGGCGTCGCGATGGTGCTGGGCTTGGCGGGGATCGGCGTGCTCATCGCCCGGATCCTCCTGACGCGCGCGCAACGGCGCCGGGCCGGGCAAGCAAACGGACCTTCGACCGGATGGATGGTCGGGGGGGGAGCGATCGCGTGCGCCGCCGTGCTCGCCGGCGCGTCTTTCGGCGTCACCCTCGATCGCCCCGTCCTCGACGGCTTCAACTTCCGGGGCGGCCTCTGGATCACACCGGAGTTCGCCGCGCTGGTCGTTGGACTGGTGACGAACAGCGCCGCGTTCATCGGCGAGATCGTACGAAGCGGGATCCTCTCGGTCGCGCGCGGACAGGTCGAGGCAGCGACCGCGCTCGGCCTGCCGCAGGGGGCCATCCTGCGGCGCATCGTCCTGCCGCAGGCCCTGCCGGTGATGATCCCGCCGATGACGAGCCAGTACCTGGCGGTCCTCAAGAACTCCTCGCTCGCCATCGCGATCGGCTATACCGATCTCATCGCGATCGGGAACGTCACGCTCAACCAGTCCGGCCAGGCCATCGAGACCCTCCTGCTTGTGATGGCGTCCTACCTCGTGTTCGGGCTGCTGATCGCGGCGGCGATGAGCGTGCACGATGGTCCGCTCCGGTCCCGGCGTCGGGAGCTGGAGGCGTGAGGGCGCCGCCCCGGTCCCGCCTGTCGCGCCGGCTCTCGATCCCCATCGGCACGGGCCGGTGGACGAGGCTGGGGATGACGGTCGCCCTCGCGACGGCGCTCGCCTGGCTCAGTTATCGCGTCCTCTTGTGGGGCGTCGTGCACGCGATCTGGAAGCTCCCCGCAGGCACGACCTCCGCGCTCTGCCGGACCGACCATGCGGGTGGGGCGTGCTGGCCGGTCATCGGGGAGCGGATCTGGTCGATCCTATTCGGCGCCTATCCGCTCGCACACCAGTGGCGGCCGGCGCTGGCGTGCCTCGTGCTGGTCGGGCTCTTCATCGTGAGCGCCTCGCGCACGGTGCGTTGGCCGCGCCTGGTCCTGCTCTGGGTGCTCGTCCCGGTCGCCGCGACCCTCCTCCTCCGCGGCGGGGTCGCGGGGCTGCCGCTCGTGGCGAGCGACGTCTGGGGTGGCCTGCCGCTGACCCTTCTGCTCACGACCGGTGGATTCGCGGGGGCCGCGCCGCTGGCGGTGCTGCTCGCGCTCGGACGCCGGTCCCATTTCCCGGTGATCCGCGGCCTCTGTGTCGGCTACATCGAGCTGCTGCGCGGCGTGCCCTTCGTCACCGTCCTCTTCATGGCGTCGGTGATGTTCCCCCTCTTCATACCATCCGGGATCGTGGTGGACAAGGTGCTGCGGGCCCAGGTCGCCATCGTGATAGTGTTCGCCGCCTACCTCGCCGAGGTGGTGCGCGGGGGGCTGCAGGCGATCCCCGATGGGCAGTATGAGGCGGCGGCCAGTATGGGACTCCCCTATTGGCCGGCCACCCTCCTGGTGGTCCTCCCGCAGGCGATCCGGATCACCATCCCGTCCATCGTCAACACCTTCATCGCGTTCTTCAAGGACACCTCGCTCATCGCCATCATCGGGTTGACCGACCTCCTGGGGGCCGCCAAGGCGGTGCTGGTCGATCCCAAGTGGATCGGCTTCGGTCCCGAGGTTTACCTCTTCGTGGCCGGGATCTACTTCGTCTTCAGCTACGCGGTCTCCCGCTACAGCCAGCATCTGGAGCAGGCGCATGCGGTCCAGGCCGCGCGATGATCACCCCCGTACCGCCGCTGCACAGCAAGGAGCCGATCCTGCACCTCGATCTTCAGGGCGTTCACAAGTGGTATGGTGACTTCCAGGCCCTCCGGGACGTGACCCTCCGGGTGAAGCGCGGCGAGCGGATTGTGATCTGCGGCCCGTCCGGGTCGGGGAAGTCCACCCTGATCCGCTGCATCAACCGGCTCGAACAGCATCAGCGCGGTCGCATCGTCGTCGACGGCGTCGAGCTCACCGGCGAGCCGCGACAGACCGAGTGGGTGCGCCGGGAGGTCGGGATGGTGTTCCAGCAATTCAACCTCTTCCCGCACCTCACCATCCTCGAGAACTGCACGCTCGCGCCGATCTGGGTGAAGCGGATGCCGCCGGCCCAGGCGCGAGAGCTCGCGATGCACTTCCTCGAACGGGTCAAGATCCCGGAGCAGGCCGCGAAATACCCGAGTCAGCTCTCCGGGGGACAACAGCAGCGGGTGGCGGTCGCGCGGGCGCTCTGCATGCGGCCCCGGATCATGCTCTTCGACGAGCCGACCTCCGCGCTCGACCCCGAAATGGTCAAGGAAGTGCTCGATACGATGGTCGCCCTTGCCGGGGACGGGATGACGATGTGCTGCGTGACGCACGAGATGGGATTCGCCCGCGAGGTCGCGGACCGGATCGTCTTCATGGATGAGGGGGCGATCGTCGAAGAGGGGACACCGCGGGCCTTCTTCGAGGCGCCCCGGCATCCCCGGACCAAGGCCTTCCTCGCGCAGGTGCTCCGATGACCGGATCCTCGCTCAGGCGGAGTGCGGCGCCCGCTCCCTGCAGCCCGATCATCGTGCGATCACTCGACCCGGCAGAGATTGAAGAGCGCGAGGCCGAACTGGTGGCGCTCCTCCGCGAAGCGGCGGACAGCGGCGCGTCCCTACGGTTGCTCGAGCTCTTTTTCTCCCAGTCCCTGGACGGGTTCTTCTTCATGATGCTGGACGAACCCGTCGCGTGGGGAGATCACGTTAACAAAGATGAGTCGCTGGATTTCATTTTCGAGCATCAGCGGATGACCAAGGTCAATCCCGCCATCGTCACCCAGTTCAAGGCCGCATCCCCCGACGAGCTGTTGGGGATGACCCCGGCGCAGTTCTTCGCCCACGATCTGGCTATGGCCAAGGCCGGGTGGCGCGAGTTTTTCGACCGGGGCCG
>JAXIPC010000224.1:0-4775 GCA_045403135.1 Gemmatimonadales bacterium
GTGGAGTTGAAGCCCGCCGGCCGGGACAAGGGGGTCGCCGTGATGGAGTTCATGCAGGAAGAGCCGTTCCGCGGCCGGATGCCGGTATTCCTGGGCGACGATGTGACCGATGAGTACGGATTCGCGATGGTCAACCGCCTCGACGGCCACTCGGTCAAGGTCGGACCGGGGCGCACCGTGGCCCGCTGGCGCCTGCGCAACGTGCGGGCGGTGCGAACCTGGCTGGAGCGGGGCCTGGCAACGGCGGAGCGCGCGTGACGTCCCTCGATCTGGCGCTGATCGGCAACGGTACGATCGGCGCCCTGATCAATCCGCAGGGGGACATCGTGTGGGCGTGCTTCCCGCGCTTCGACGGCGACCCCGCGTTCTGCGCCCTGCTCCAGGAGCGGACCCCGGAAAAGGACTTCGGCTTCTTCTCCGTGGAGCTGCTCGAGGGTGTGCGGCAGGAGCAGGAGTACATGGCCAACACCCCCATCCTCGTCACGCGGCTGTACGATCGCAACGGCGCCTGCGTGGAGATCACCGATTTCGCGCCGCGCTTCCGGCAGTACGGCCGCATGTTTTGTCCGATGACGCTGGTTCGGCAAATCCGGCGCGTCGCCGGCAACCCCCGCGTCCGCGTGCGCCTGCGCCCGGCTCACCACCACGGCCGCCATCCCGCCGGGGCCACCGGTGGCAGCAATCATATCCGCTACGTCGCCACCGATGTCGTCCTGCGATTGACGACCGATGCCTCCATCACGGCGATCGGGGAGGAGAACCCGTTTTTCCTGGAGGACGCCGTCACCTTGCTGCTCGGGCCGGACGAGACGCTGCAGGGCTCCGTCGCGGAGGTCGGTCGCCGGTTTCTCGAGGAGACGGCCGCCTACTGGCGGGAGTGGGTGCGCTACCTCGGGATCCCCTTCGAATGGCAGGACGCGGTCATTCGCGCCGCCATCACCTTGAAGCTCAATGCGTTCGAAGATACCGGCGCCATCGTCGCCGCGATGACGACGTCGATTCCCGAGGCGCCCGGCAGCGGCCGCAACTGGGACTACCGCTACTGCTGGTTGCGGGACGCGTATTTCGTGGTGAACGCCCTCAACCGGCTCGGCGCCACGCGCACGATGGAGCGCTATCTCGGATATATCGTCAACATCGTCGCCGGGACGGAGGACGGTAGCCTGCAACCGGTGTACGGCATCAACGGTCGCGCGGGGCCCGACGAGCGCACGATCGACTCGCTCTCCGGGTACCGCGGCATGGGCCCGGTCCGCATCGGCAACCAGGCCCACCGCCAGGTGCAGCACGACGTGTACGGCTCGGCGATTCTGGCGGCGACGCACGTGTTCTTCGACCGGAGACTGGTGCAGCGCGGGGACGAAGTGCTGTTCCGTCGCCTCGAAGCGCTAGGGGAGCGCGCGGCGAGCCTGTTCGACAAGCCGGACGCCGGCATCTGGGAGCTGCGCGGGGCCGCGCGCGTGCACACGTTTTCCAGCATGATGTGCTGGGCCGGGTGCGACCGGCTGGCTCGCATCGCCGCGCACCTCGGCCTCGCCGACCGTGCCGCCTACTGGGGCAGCCAGGCGGCGCGCATCCATCAGGTCGTGTGCGAGCGGTCGTGGAATCCGAAACGCGAGAGCTTCGTGGGCACGATGGGCGGCGACACGCTCGACGCGAGCCTGCTGCGGATGCACGAGGTGGGGTTCCTCGCGGCGGACGATCCGCGGTTCGCCGGCACGGTGCGCGCCATCGAGCGCGAGCTGCGCCACGGTGATTTCGTGTTCCGCTACATCGAGGAAGACGACTTCGGCAAGCCGGAAAACGCGGTCCTGGTATGCACCTTCTGGCACATCAACGCCCTCGCGGCCCTCGGGCGGCGGGATGAGGCACGCGCCCTCTTTGAAAACCTGCTCGCGTGCCGCAACCACCACGGCTTGCTCGCGGAGCACATCGATCCGCGAACCCGCGAGCAGTGGGGCAACTTCGTCCAGACCTACAGCATGGTGGGCATCATCGGCTCAGCGGTCCGGTTGTCCATTCGGTGGGATCAGGCGTTTTGAGCCGGCGCAGCACCCCGAGACCTCGGACGACACCTCCGGACTCCTGACCGTGCGGCGCGGCCGTCTGGTGAGCGTTATCTTCTTGCCTTATGGCTGATAGCGGCTCCCATCGCTCCTCCCGCTCGGGCGCGTACACCGTCCATATGGCCGACGAGCTGGAGGTCTATTTCAACGAGGTCGCCCACGGCCGGCCGGTGGGCTTCGTCGCTTCCCCCAAGTGGAAACCCCCGACGGACGTCTACGAAACGGAGGACGCCATCGTCGTCCAAGTAGACATCGCCGGGATGCAGCCGGAGGACTTCACGGTCGAGTTCGCCGAAGGGGTGGTCACCATCACCGGCGAGCGTCCGCCACGGGGCGAGGGGAAACGGCACTACCATTCGATGGAGGTGCAGGTCGGACCGTTCGAGCGACGGCTCCGCCTCCCGGCCCCCGTCGATCCGACGAGCCTGCGCGCCATCTACGAGCACGGCTTCCTCGAAGTCCGTCTCACCAAGCTGCCCCCGCGGCTCTCTGGTCCGCACTCGGTGAAGGTCACCTGACGTGGAGCGCCTCCCGGTGCTCCCGCTCGGCGAGCTCGTCGTCTACCCCCACGTCGTGGTGCCGCTCGCCATCACGGACCCCCAGGCGGTGCGGCTGCTCGACGAGGTGGTCCAGGCCGATAAGCACCTGCTACTGGGGGTGATCCAACCCGGCGGCAGCCGCGAGCCGGTGGAGGGTCCCGTGATGGACGCGCGGCCCGAGGAGCTGTACGAGGTCGGGACGCTCGGCTCGATCGTGCGACTGCTCAAGCTGATAGACGGCACGCTGCGGGTGATGATCCAGGGGATCGATCGCGTCCGGCTCACCGACTTGCAGCAGAGCGGTGAGTGGCTCAGCGCCGTCTGGGAGCCGCTGCCGCTGGTGGGCGTGGAGGACGCACGGGTCGAGCCCCTGAAGCGCAACGTGGTCGCGCAGTTCGGGCGGGTCATCGACCTGGCCCCCTACCTCGCCGACGAGCTGCACGAGGTGTTGGAGGGGATCACCGACCCCGGGAAACTCGCCGACTTCGTCGCCGCGAATCTGGACCTGTCCCTCCCCGCCAAGGCGGAGCTGCTTTCTCTCGGCGACATCCCCCGCCGTCTCGAGCGCCTCGCCGAGTTCCTCGCCGAGGAGCTGCAGGTGCTCGAGGTGGGCAGCCAGATCCAGGAGAAGGTCAAGGCGAAGCTCGACGAGCACCAGCGCGAATACGTGTTGCGCGAACAGCTGCGCGTCATCCGCCAGGAGCTGGGGGAGGAGGGTTCGGACGACGAGCTACAGGATCTCATGACCAAGCTCGACGGCTCCGGGCTCTCGACCGAGGCGCGCCGGATCGCCGATCGCGAGCTCAAGCGGCTGAAGCAGATGTCCCCCCAGTCGGCCGAGTACCACGTGGCGCGCACCTACCTCGAGGTGATCGCCGCGCTGCCGTGGGAACGTGTGTCACCCGATCGGCTCGACCTCAAGGCCGCGCGCGAGGTGCTCGACCGCGATCATTACGACCTTGCCACCATCAAGGATCGCATCCTCGAGCATCTGGCCGTCCGCACCCTGAACCCCGACGCGCGCGGCAGCATCCTGTGCTTCGTGGGCCCTCCCGGTGTGGGCAAGACGTCGCTCGGCCAGAGCATCGCGGAGGCGCTGGGGCGCAAGTTCACTCGCGTGTCGGTGGGCGGGGTGCGCGACGAGGCGGAGATCCGGGGCCACCGGCGCACCTACGTGGGCGCCATTCCAGGGCGGATCCTGCACGCGCTGGAGCGGTGCGAAACACGCAACCCGGTGCTGATGCTCGATGAGGTGGACAAAATGGGCGCCGATGTGCGCGGCGATCCGACCGCCGCGTTGCTCGAGGTGCTCGATCCCGCGCAGAACGGAACGTTCGTGGACCACTACCTCGAGATTCCGTTCGATCTCTCGGGGGTCCTGTTCATCGCCACCGCCAACAGCCTCGCTCAGATCCCCGATCCGCTGCTCGACCGGATGGAAGTGCTGACACTGGCCGGCTACACCCCCGCCGAGAAGCTTGCGATCGCCAAGCGGTTCCTGCTGCCGCGCCAGCTCAAGGAGACGGGGCTCGTCGCCGACCTCGCCAACCTGGCGGATGGCGCGCTCGAGCGGCTGAGCGCCGAGTACACGCGCGAGGCAGGGGTGCGCCAGCTGGAGCGCGAGATCCAGGGCGTGCTGCGCAAAGTGGCGCGTCAGGTGGTGGAGGACGGTCGCGCCGCGGTGAAGGTCTCGGCCAAGAACCTCGAGGAATTCGCCGGCCAGCCGAAGGTGCAGAACGAGGTCGCGGGACGGGCGGCGGAAGTCGGCGTCGCCACCGGTCTCGCCTGGACCCCTTCGGGTGGCGACATCATGTTCATCGAGGCGATCCAGATGCCCGGGCGCGGCCAGATCACTCTCACCGGCCAGCTGGGCGACGTGATGCGCGAATCGGCGCAGGCGGCGTGGAGTCTGCTGCGCGCTCGCGCCGGGGCACTCGGAATCCCCCCGACCACGTTCGCCAATTCGGACGTGCACCTGCACGTCCCGGCCGGCGCGGTGCCGAAGGATGGGCCGTCAGCGGGCATCACGATCGCCACGGCGCTGGCATCGTTGCTGTGTCGCCGGCCGGCGGCCCATCCTTCGGCACCGCCCCGGCCGGGACGTGCAGGTGCACGTCCGAATTGGCGAACGTGGTCGGGGGGATTCCGAGTGCCCCGGCGCGAGCGCGCA
>JAXIPC010000199.1:0-26455 GCA_045403135.1 Gemmatimonadales bacterium
GAATACGACTTCCACCTGGTACGGCAGGCTCCCTAGCTCGCCAACCCCGGCGTGGCCGTCGAGGCGGGTCCCTCCCGGGCCCGCCTTGTCGCGTTCCCGCCCGACAAACCAGCGCAACGGGTGGCATGATTCGTGAGGATCCGGGGGGGTGTCCAACCGGCGGAACCATCTGTCCGCAAAGCATCTAGCTCGTAAGTACAGTTCCGGATGGCCTCTGCCCGTGGTGCCAGGGGACGTCCGTCATCTCACTGCCCGGATGTCGGACGAAAGGTGTCGCGTTGACGCAACGATCGTCAGGGGATATCGTCCCCACCCGTCGCATAAGACGCAGAACGGAGATGCGGTTGCCCCCTGTGCCTGAGGTCCCGCCCAAGGAAGTCGGCAGCACTCCGACCCCGTCGGGCGCTTTGGGGTTGGTCACCCGTTTTCAGTACGTCTTTTTGGCCGCAGCCATGCTCGTGTTTCTCATCCTGGGCTGGAGGGGACGGGCGCCCGTCCTGGTCAGCACCAACGACGAAAGCACCTATCTCGCGCTGAGCCATTCCATCGAGGCCGGTTCGTACCGCGAGATCTTCATGGCCAGCTCCCCGTTCCACGTTCGATTCCCGCCGGCATATCCTGCCTGGCTGGCGGCGGTGCGGCAGGTCACCGGTGAGAATCTCGATCTGCTGCAGGGTGTGAACCTCGGGCTCGTCATCCTCTCCCTGGTGTGTCTGTACCTGATCGTGCGCCAGGTGGCCGGGGTCCCCATCGCATTGACGGTGTCCTTCCTGACGGCGGTGAGCCCCGCCCTGCTGAATTCCGGCGGCAGTCTGCTTTCCGAGCCGCTGTTCTTTGCGATGGTGGCTTGCGCGCTGGTCTGCACCATCAAGACCGAGCCGGCCACCTCTCGCCATGCCTACCTCGCCATGGCATTCGCGCTCGGAGCCTTTTTAACCCGGACCGCGGGAATCACGATCGTGGTCGCGATCGGCATCTGGCTGTTGCACCGGCGCCGGCGGACCGAACAGCTGGCGTACGCCTTGGCCACCGCGCTGGTCGTTGGTGGCTGGTTTGCCTACACGGCGTCGGTGCCCCCGGCCAGCGCCGGTTGGTCCTACGCGGCGGAAGTCTCCGGACAACTGGGAATCGATCCCGAACGGGTGGCTGGAATGGTTCCGTCCGCCTGGGTCAACGCGGTCGTCTATGGCACCAGATACCTCCCCAGTTCCCTGGGAATCCCCAGGCTTGCCGATACGGCGATCGACAATGTGGTGTGGCTGGTGGCGCAGATCCTCCTGCTCTCGGCCGGTACCGTCATATTGTGGCGCAAGAGCCGAGTCGTCGCGCTGTTCCTGGTTTGCTACGGGGGTCTCTTGCTGGTTTGGCCGTGGCCGATCTCCCGCCTCCTGATTCCCGTGCTCCCGTACCTGCTGGCCGCCCTCCTGATCGGCGCGCATGACCTGACCCGCTCGCTCCCGGCGCTGGCGCGGAATGCTGTTCTGACGGCTCTGGTGCTTCTGCTCAGCGTTGGCGCCGTTCGCGGGGCTCTCGCGCGCGATGCCCGCGCCCGGGCGTGCGACCGCAGCAACCCCATTCCGAGCGACCAGTGCTACGGGAATGAAACCCGAAGTATTGCCTCGGCCGCCCTGTTCCTCCGCCAGCATGCGCCCTCGGGATCGGTGGTGCTAACCTATTATCCTCCCGTGGTGAACTTCGTCAGCGGACACCTGACCGAGTACTCGCGCCTGGTCGATCGAATTCCCCAAGGCCAAGCCGCCCGGGTGCTCCGTGAGCGCGGGATCGGCTATGTCCTGTTGAGTCGGCGGCTGGGGCCGGTGGCGAGGAATCTTCTGCTCTCCTGCCGTGAGCTCAGGGTCGAAGGGCGATTCCCGCCCGGCGCGTTCGTTCTCTCGACTGCGATCCCCAGCGATCCGTCCGAGAACGCCTGCGCCGTTCTCACCGAATTCCTGAGCCAGCGTCACCGCGGAACCGAGGACGAATGACGCCGGGTGCCCGCATCGTCGCACCGCTGGTCAAGGGAGATCGCGTGGTGGTGATCGGCGCCGGACCGGCCGGCCTGACCGCGGCGTATCTGCTCAGCAAGCAGGGGTACGAGGTCACGGTGCTCGAAGCCGACGACATCGTCGGGGGGATCTCGCGGACGGCGCAGTACAAGGGCTACCGGTTCGACATCGGGGGACACCGCTTCTTCACCAAAATCGAGCCGGTCCAGGCGCTGTGGGAAGAGTTGCTGGCGTCCGAGTTCATCTCGGTTCCCCGGATGTCCCGGATCCACTACGGCGGAAAGTACTTCGACTATCCTCTCAAGGCGTCCAATGCGCTCCGCGGACTTGGCGTCATCAACGCCATCCGGATCGTCTGGAGTTATTTCGAGGCCCGTTTCCAGCCGAGCCCGATCGAAGAGAACTTCGAGCAGTGGGTCACCAACCGGTTCGGCGGTCGGCTGTACCAGATCTTCTTCAAGACCTACACCGAGAAGGTCTGGGGCATTCCGTGCACCGAGATCCGGGCCGAGTGGGCCGCGCAGCGGATTCAAGGCCTCTCCCTGGCTCGCGCCATCGTTTCCGCGGCCGCCCTCAACAAGCGCTCGACCAAGATCAAAAGCCTGATCAATGAATTCCGCTACCCGCGTCTCGGACCGGGACAGATGTGGGAGGCCGCTCGCGACCGGATCGAAGCGATGGGCAACCGGGTGCTGATGGGCTCCTA
The DNA here is from genome assembly GCA_045403135.1 of Gemmatimonadales bacterium. Taxonomy (GTDB): domain Bacteria; phylum Gemmatimonadota; class Gemmatimonadetes; order Gemmatimonadales; family GWC2-71-9; genus JABFSM01. Next base: position 2,713 of record JAXIPC010000199.1, read on the forward strand.
CGCCTCCGCGATCGAATGCGAGGTGGATCCCTTGACCGGCGAGCGGCGCGTCACCGGGGTGCGGGCCTCGACTCCTGCCGGCGAGCAACGATTCGCGGCCGAGCATGTGATCTCGACCATGCCGGTGCGATCGCTGATTCGGGCGCTGGAGCCCCCGGCCTCCATGGAGGCCCGCACGGCCGCGGAGGGACTCCGGTACCGGGACTTCATTGTGGTCGCCCTGATTCTCGAGGGGGAAAACCTCTTCCCCGACAACTGGATCTACATCCACACGCCCGGCGTCAAGGTGGGCCGGATCCAGAACTTCAACAACTGGAGCAAGGCGATGGTCCCCGATGCCGGGCGGACCTGCTTGGGGCTGGAGTATTTCTGCTTCAAGGGCGACGGGCTCTGGTCCAGCACCGATGCGGAGCTGGTCGAGCTCGCTACGCGGGAGCTCCAGGAGCTCAAGCTGGCCAAGGACATCAAGGTGGTGGACGGCACCGTGATCCGGATGCCCAAGGCCTACCCGATCTACGACGCGCAGTACCGGGACTGCCTCGACAAGGTGCGGGAGACGATCGATCCGATCCCGAACCTTCACACCGTCGGCCGGAACGGGATGCACAAGTACAACAATCAGGACCACTCGATGCTCACCGCCATGATGGCCATCTGGAACATGCAGGGGGCGAAGCATGACATCTGGGAGGTGAACACCGATTTCGAGTATCATGAGGAGCAGAAGCTCGAGCCACCCCGCGCGGAACCCGCCTTGAGCGCCAAGGAATAGCCTTGCCGCTGCTTTCCGTCATCGTCCCGGCCCACCAGGGGGCTCGCCTCCTGCCGGTCACGCTCGGCGCTCTGGCGGAGAGCGATCTGCCCCGGAATCAGTGGGAGCTGATCGTGGTGGACGACGCCAGCTCGGACCGGACCGCCGAGGTCGCGTCGCGCTGGGCCGATCGGGTGCTCACACTTCCCGGCCTGCCGCACGGTCCCGGGTTCGCCCGGAACCGCGGAGTGGAGGTGAGCCGGGGCGAGTGGGTGGTCTTCATCGATGCCGACGTGCGGGTGCACTGCGACACGCTTCGCCGCGTCGCGGAGGCCATCGAACGGGATCCGATGCTGGACGCGATGTTCGGGGCGTACGACGACGCCCCCCCCGCGCCGGGGTTTCTCTCCCGTTACCGCAACCTGCTCCATCGCTACGTTCACCTCGCCGGCGCCGGCGAGACCGACACTTTCTGGGCCGGCTGCGGCGCGGTCCGCCGTTCCGCGTTCCTGGCGGCGGGGGGCTTCAATGACGCGCGCTATCCCCGGCCCCAGATCGAGGACATCGAGCTGGGCTATCGGCTTCGCGACCGGGGCTCTCGAATCGTGATCCGTCCGGAGATCCAGGGCGCCCATCTGAAGCGGTGGCGGTTCGGCGGATCGGTCCGGACCGATCTGCTGGATCGCGCCATTCCCTGGGTTCGCCTGCTGCTCGAGCGGGAACGGCTGGCCCAACCGGCCAACCTGAACCTCAAGCGGGGCGAGCCGCTCAAGGCCGCCATGGCGGGTGTCGGTCTCCTGTTGATTCCGCTGGCGATCCTGACCGGACGATGGGTTCTGCTGGCGGTCACCGCCGCCCTATGGGGCATGGTCGTCGCGTCGAACCATGCGCTGATCCGGTGGTTCGCCCGGGAGCAGGGGCCGCTCTTCACGCTTGGCGTCATCCCTCTTAATCTCTGGTATTACCTGCTGAGCGGGGTGGCGGTCGTCGCTGGCCTCGCGCTCCACCTGCTCCACGGCCGCCCCCGGGTCGAGCCGCCGGCCGCCCTCACACCTCGGGAAGCGGCAGCGCACGGTGTAGGTTTCACCAATCAGGGTGGGAGGTGAGTCCCATGACCGCGAAAGCGCCCGACCCAGCGCCGGCAAGCCGGCTGCCATCCGAACTCCTGCTCGCCTTCGCCCCGCTCGACAAGGCGGCGTTCGGCGCGGCCCTCGGCGTGGCGGTTGCCCTGCTGGTGTTCTTCGTGACGGTCGGCACGATTTACGTCCCCAGGACGGAGCGCCCGTACCTGGGGCTGCTCGCGGTGTATTTCCGGGGATATTCGGTTTCCTGGACCGGCGCCCTGATCGGGGCCGGCTGGGGCGCGTTCATGGGGTTTGTCTTCGGATGGTTCCTGGCCTTCTGCCGAAATCTGATGGTCGCCGTCTCGCTCTTCGTGATCCGGAGCCGTGCCGAGCTGTCGCAAACCCGCGACTTCCTCGACCACATCTGAGCCTCAAGGCCACGTACATGACTACCACGCAAGACGAGAGTCAGGAGCTCAAGCGGACCCTCGCCCGGCTGAACGCCCGCGCTTGGGGCATCGCGATCGGTCTGCTGATGGGCGGCGGACTGTTCCTGGCTACCCTGATTCTGGTGATGAAGGGCGGGCCCAACGTGGGCCAGCATCTCGGGCTGTTGCGGGCCTATTTCCCGGGCTACTCGGTCTCGGTGGTCGGGAGCTTCATCGGATTCATCTACGGATTCGTCGTCGGCTACGCCCTTGGCCGGATCATCGGCTCGGTCTACAATCGCCTGGTACGAGCCCCGGGGTAGACGGCCGCGATCGTGGGACCTCGCCTCAACGTTCTCACCTACCATTCGATCTCCACCGAGCCCGGGCCGACCAGCATTCCGCCCGCGGTCTTTCGGGGCCACATGGACGCGCTCGCCGAGTCCGGGTATCGCCCGGTGCCGTTGGCGTCGCTGGCGGACTGGCTGAATGGCGGTCCTGAGCCGCCGTCGCGGTCCGTGGTGATCACCTTCGATGACGGCTTTGCCGATTTCGCGGAGCAGGCCGCACCGGTACTGCTGGCCCGGGGCTGGAGCGCCACCGTCTTTCTCCCTACCGGGAAGATGGGCGGGCAGGAAGACTGGGTGGGAGCGAACGCCAATCCCGCCCGAGCGCTGATGAGCTGGGAACAGGTCAAGGAGCTGGCGGGGCAGGGGATCGAGTTCGGCGGCCACAGTGTCTCCCACCCGAACCTGACTGCGCTGCTGCCCGACGCACTGGTCCGGGAAGTCCGCCAGTGCCAGGAAGAAATCGGAATCCGCCTGGGCCGGGAGCCGTCCAGCTTTGCTCCGCCCTATGGGGCTTCCAGTGCCATGGTGCGTGAGGCGATCGCCCGGTGGTACGGGATCTCGGTCGGCACCCGCCTGCAGCGGGCCGGCCGCGATAGCGACCGCTTCGATGTCCCCCGCATCGAGATGCATTACTTCCGGAATCTCCCGCGCTGGCGTGCCTATCTCGAGGGGCACGCCGAATGGTATTTCGAATCCCGCCGCGCGCTCCGGGCGGTGAGAAACCTCATCCGACGCTGGTAGTCCGGCACCCCACTCCGACCCAATCCGCGGACCCAGACTGATGTCGCTGCGCGACAAGACGATCGGCCTCGCGAAGGCGCTGCTCCCCCCGAAGCTGCGGGCCTGGGTCGTGCGCCAGCAGCGAGAGCACCGGCTGCAGTGGCCCCGCGCCGGCTCGGTGGACTTCGGCGGGTTCCGGCGGCTCACCCCGATCAGCCCGATTTTCGGGATAGACCGTGGGCTGCCCATCGATCGCTATTACATCGAGGGCTTCCTGCGGAAGCACGCCGAGGACATTCGCGGCCACGCCCTCGAGCTGGGCGACGCGTTTTTTATCAACAAGTTTGGGGCGGGCCAGGTCAGCCGTATCGACGTACTCCATGTGATCGCCGGCAGTCCTGGGGCCACGATCATCGCCGACCTGACCGACGCCGGGCACGTCCCGTCGAACTCGTTCGATTGCATCGTCTTCACCCAGTCGCTCCAGATGATCTACGATTTCAAGGCCGCGCTGCGGACGCTGCACCGCATTCTCAAGCCCGGGGGCGTCCTCCTGCTGACGACCCACGGGCTCAGCAAGATCGGCCGGCGGCTGGGCCGCGATGATTGGGGCGAGTACTGGCACTTCACCACCCAAGCGGCGGAGGCGCTCTTCCGGGACTTCTTTCCCGGCGCGCTGGTCGAGGTGTCTTCGTCGGGGAACGTCCTGGCGGCCATGAGTTTTCTGCATGGCTTGGCAGCGGAGGAGCTCGATTCCGCCGAGCTTGATCAGCGGGACCCTGATTTCGAGGTGATCGTGACGGTCAGGGCGGTTAAGGCAGGCGGTACCCGGTAAGCACGCCGATCTCCGGCGCTTCAAATTGGGCTGAGCACTGCACCGGTGAGGCCGCGGCGTTGCGCCACTCCCCGGATCACTCCGAAGTAACTCTCCATCGCTACCGATTCGCACCAGTGGTCGTTGAACGCGCGGGCGCCGGCCTTGCCCAGCTGGTCACGCCGCCCGGGATCCTGGGCCATCGTGGCGAGGGCGGCGTCCAGCTCCTCGTTCGAAGTGAAGAGCAGACCGCCTCCGCTCCGGGTGACGATCTCGGGTAACGGCCCGAGCGCCCTCGCGATGATCGGCGTGCCTTCCCGGAAGGCCTCAAGCACGACCATCGGAAACACCTCGTAGCATACCGACGGCACCACCACCGCCACCGCTCCGCGGTAGAGAACGCGGAGCTGCTCGGCGGTCTGCTGCCCGAGGAATCGAACCCTGGTCGATCCGGCGGCGAGGCGCTGGAGCTCCGGCTCGTAAGCCCCGCGCCCGGCGATCCACAGCTCGGCGGACCCGTCTCCTCGGAACCGCGGGATCAAGTCCTGGAGGCCCTTGATTGCCTCGAGCCTACCCACGAACAGGAAATACGACGCTCCCCCGGACGGTCCGGCCCCCGCAGCGCCCGAGGGCGGCCCGGCCGTGTCCTGATCCGGCAGAAACGCCGGGATCAGGGTCATCGGTCGGTCGAATCCGTACTCCCGGTGCTTCTCCGCACTGAACGTGCTAAGCGTTAGAAAGGCATCGACATGGCGGCTCTGGCGCTCCAGGAAAGTGGTGTTGCGCCAGAGCTGGGGAGGGCGCTTGTAATGGAGCACGCAGCGCAAGCATTCCCGGCCGGTGCAGACCTCCCGATTGTGGCGCCAGAGGACGTGGCTGGGGCACACCAGCCAATGCTCGTGGGCAGTGTAGAGCTTGATCGCGCTCCCGTAGGAGAGGATTCCGGGACCGCCGACCAGGGAGATATTGTGGAAGTGAATCACATCGAATCCCTGGTCGAGAATCCGGCGGATTTCCCTCCCGTGGACCAGGGGCCGTCCGAGCTGCTGGGTGGCCAGGCAGGAAAGCGCTCCGAGCGGGCTCCGGAGTCCGTGTACCCGTACCCCCTCCGGCTCCACCAGGGGCGTGGGCTTCCGCCGGGTGAGCGTATGGTACGCATCGATGTCGTGGATGACGTCCACCTGGTGACCCCGCCGGGCGAGGGCATGGGCCAGGCGCCGAACGGCCTCGCCGTCCCCGCCGAAATGATAGGGCGGGTAGAAGGTGGTGACCATCGCAAAGCGAAGAGAGCGGCTCATGCCGGAGGGATCCCTCTACTTGATTGCGAGGAAGCCCTCGAAGCAGAGGTACTTCATGACGGTCGTGATGTCGGTGAATCCGGCCCGGCGGAGCAGGCCGAGGTTGCCGTCGGTAGAGAACGGCTCCAGGACCCCCTTGAGGCTGGTGGTCTTGTTGAGGATCTCCTCGGCGCTGAATCCGTTCTTGGTTTTGAAGTCGTTGTAGAGTGCGCTCATCATGTCCTGGAATCGGGCGTCTGGAGCGCGCACCTTTTCGAAGAGTATGAAGGCGCCACCCCAGTTGAGCCGCTCGTAGATGCGATTGATCAGCTCCTGCCGGTGCCGGGGCCAGATGAACTGGACGCAGTAGTAAGCGACGACCAGGTCGGCTTTGGCGTAGTCGAACGTCAGCGCATCACCGACGGCGAGCTCGATACCCGGAATGCCGGCGCAGTGCTCCTCCGCTTTCCTGATCATCGCCTCGACGGGGTCGATGCCGACCCACTTGATCCCCGGCTTGTGGGCATGGTGCTCGGCGAGCTTCCGGAGCAGCTGGCCGGTCGACACGCCGATTTCATAGCACACGCTGTCGCCGTGACAGAAATAGTCGCTCAGGACGCAGGTGAGATCGTGCCCGGCATCGTAGTAGGGCACCGATTGCCGCACGTGACTTACGAAGGTGTCCGCCACCGCCCCCCCGAAAGTCCAGTCGGCGCGGCGAGTTTCGATCTCTTGTCCGACCTTCATGGCATCCCCCATTCAGGACCGGCGGGCAGAAATGCCCGAGGCGCGGTATCCCGGGCAGGGCATTGAACTTGCATAAACCTCCCCGTTTGAGAATCTGACACCAAAAGCAGGCCTCAATAATACATTAGGAACCCCTCCGGGGTGCGCCACCCCCGCAATCACGGGCCCAGGAAGAGCAATGGACATACCGATTGTGCCGCTGGTCCGCTGGTCCGGGGTGGAAGGCCGCCCCATGGTCATTGCGGGCCCGTGCAGCGCGGAGAGCGAAGAGCAGGTCCACGAAACGGCCAGGCGCCTAGGGGGGACTCGCGTCGACTATTTCCGTGCCGGCATCTGGAAGGCACGTACCCGACCCGGCGCCTTCGAGGGGATCGGAGACGCCGCGCTGCCCTGGCTCAAGCGCGCCGGCGCGAAGTATGGCCTGAAGACGGCCACCGAAGTGGCGCACGCGCGCCACGTCGAAGCGGCGCTGAAAACCGGGATCGACCTGCTCTGGGTGGGCGCCCGCACCACCGTCAATCCCTTCTCGGTCCAGGAGCTGGCCGACGCGCTGCGCGGCTCCGACGTGCCGATCCTGATCAAGAATCCCACCAGTCCCGACCTGGCCCTCTGGCTCGGGGCCATCGAGCGCTTCTCCCAGGCCGGGGTGCGCACCCTCGGCGCCATCCACCGGGGCGTATCGGTCGCCGATTCCGCGCCGTACCGCAACGCGCCGATGTGGAACATGGTCATCGAGCTGCGAAGAATCCTCCCCGCGCTGCCGATCGTCACCGATCCGAGTCACATCTGCGGGCGACGGGACCTGCTGCAGGACATCGCCCAGCGCGCCATGGATCTGGGCATGGACGGCGTGATGCTCGAGACGCATCCGCGCCCGGACAACGCGTGGAGCGACGCGGCACAGCAGATAACTCCGGAACGCCTGGGGGAGATCATCGCCGAGCTCAAGGTCCGGAAGGGAGGCTCCGACGACGCCGCGTACCTGACGTTCATCGAGGTGCTCCGCGAGCGGATCGACCAGGTGGACAGCGACATCGTGGCGCTGCTCGCCCAGCGGATGGGCATCGTGGACCTGATCGGCGAACAGAAGCGCCTCAACAATGTCACCACGCTCCAGGTGGACCGCTGGCGCGCGCTCCTCAAGGACCGGATGGAGCGCGCCCGGCGGCTCGGCCTCGACCCCGGCTACACCAAGGCCATCTACGAGGTGATTCACCGGGAATCGATCCGGCGCCAGAGCTCCATCATGTCCAATGGACGGGAGGCCTCCTCCGCGCCTGAAGGATCGGAAACGGTGGAGTGAGCAGATCCTGGGAGGATCATCCGGGTCGTCACCCGACATGATCATCGACATCAGGACCGTGCCGGACGGTACCGCCGTCGAGGCGGATCTCTGTATCCTCGGCGGCGGTCCGGCGGCGATCGCGATGGCACTGCAGCTCGCGAACAGCAAGCTCACTGTTGCCATCCTGGAGAGTGGCAGCCTCACTCTCGAAGACGAGACCCAGGCCCTGACCGACGGGGACCAGTCGGGCATCCCCTACTTTCCGCTGAATGCCACGCGGTATCGGTTGCTTGGCGGCAGCACCTTCCGCTGGGGTGCGCGCAGCACCCCCCTCAAGCCGATCGACTTTGCCCGCCGCCCCTGGGTGGCGCACAGCGGATGGCCGATCTCGCTCGACACACTGGAGCCCTATTACGATCGGGTCGTGGAGCTCGTGGGGCTTCACCGACCCTTCAGCTACGACGCCGACGTGTGGAAGGCGTTCCATCGCTCCCCCCCCGCCGTGGATTCCGCCGCCTTCCAGTATGCCGCCTTTCAATTCGGGGCGAATCTCCTGTTGGGACAGGTATTTGGGAAACAGTTGCGGCCGGCGGGGAACGTCACAGTCTATCTGCATGCCAACGCCCTGCGTATCCGCAGCAACGCTAGGGGCGACCATGTCGAAGACGTGGAGGCAGTCGCGCTGACGGGGCAGAAATACACCCTCAGGGCGCGCGACTACGTATTGGCGTGCGGCGGGATCGAGAATGCCCGGCTCCTGCTCCTGTCCAATGGAGTCCATCCGGGCGGACTCTGCAATGCCCATGATGTGGTCGGACGCTATTTCATGGAGCATCCTACCGTCTGCGCCGGAACCATCGTGTCCGATCAGCCCCAGCAGTTGCATGATGTCTTCTCTCCCGGCCTGGTCGGTGGCCGTCTCGTGGAGGTGGGCCTCGGGCTGTCGCCGCAGATTCAGGAGGCCCGGGAATGCCTGAACGCTGTGGCGCGCCCGATCCCGGTGCTCAGACGGGACTCGACCCAGGCGCTGCGAGAGCTGCTCTGGTTCGTCAGGCACCGGCGGGTGCACCAGGAGGTCTCGGGGTTTCACGAGCCGCGGTGGTTCGTGCAACGCCTCGGTGACGTCGCGCGAGATCCGTTGGGGATCGCAGTGAACCTCTTGCGCCACGCCAGGGGGAGGCCGAAGCGGTTTAGATTCGATTCCCTGGAGCTTCAGGTCCGCACCGAGCAGGCACCCAACCCCGATTCCAGGGTGACCTTGTCCGACGCCACCGATGCGCTTGGACAGCGGCGAGCGCATCTGCATTGGGAGCTGACGGAGCGCGACCGGCTCACCATGCGGGTGACGGCCGAGGCGTTCGACGGGGAGCTTCGCCGGCTGGGTTTGGGCGAGCTCCGCATGGCCCCCTGGCTCGCGTCGGACGAGTGCGTCTGGCCGACCGATCTGGTCGGCGGCCATCACCACATGGGCACCACCCGAATGTCCGACGATCCGCGTACCGGGATCGTGAACCGCGAGTGCCGGACCCACGCGATCGACAACCTGTACGTCGCCGGCAGCTCGGTCTTCCCCACGGCAGGCTACGCGAATCCCACGATGACGTTACTCGCCCTGGCCATCCGACTCTCGGACCACCTGCGAGCCGGTTGAGACCATGGACCGGAACGTGATGCGGCCGCCTCGGGGGGTTGAGTGAGCGGGCCCGCCGCCGCGGTGGGTCCTCGCTTCTTCAAGCTGGGCATCGGCGAAGCCCTGGCCCGGCTGGTTGCCTTCACTGCCACGGTGTATCTGGCCCGCGAGCTGGGCGCCGGCGTCTACGGGATGATCGTGCTGGCGACCGCCATCCTGTCCTACATCGGTCCGGTGATGGACTCCGGGGTCGAGCTGCTCGGCGTGCACGACGTCGCGCACGACCCCACCAGGCTTCCTGCTCTCCTCCCGTCGTATCTGGGTGCCCGGCTGCTTCTCGCCGCGGTGCTGATCATTCTCGTGGTCGGCGCAGGGCTGCTGCTGTTCCCGCAGCCTGAAGGCGCCATTCTCGCTGCCTACGTTTTCCTGCTCGCGCCGATGGCTTTGAGCACCCGCTGGGTCCACCTCGGCCTCGAGCACACCGGTACGGTTTCGATCTCGCGCACCGCCAGTGAGCTGGTGAGCGCGCTCGTCATCGTCATCATGGTTCAAGAGGCCGGGGATGTAGCCCGGGTTCCGCTCGCCCAGATCCTGGGGGAATCGCTGGCCGCCTTTCTCCTGATGCGCGCCCTCCCGAGGGCCACCAGCACCGTTCGGGAATTCTTCCGGCCGGCCGTCGTCCCAACCCTCTACCGCCGTTCCTGGCCCCTCGTCTTGAACGCCCTGCTCGGCCTGGTGATCTTCAACAGCGACTTCTTCTTCCTGCGGGTCTACCGCGACTCCGCCACGGTCGGCCAATACGCCGCGGCGTACGCGCTGGTCAGCTTCTTTCTGAACATCGGCAAGTCCTACCAGGTGAGTCTCATGCCGGCGGTGGCCCGGGCTCTGAGCGAGCCCGACCGCGGGCCCGGGCTATATCACAACTACATCGCCCAGGCCTTTGCTGGAATCTTCCCGGTGGCGCTCGGTGGGTGCCTGGTGGCCCAGCGGCTGATCCCGTCGGTGTTTGGCCGCGAGTACCTCCCCTCGGTCGCCGCGCTCCAGATCCTGCTCTGGGCCCTTCCGGTCGCCCTGCTGCGCAACGTGGCCCAGGGCGTGATGATCGCCCATGGCCGGCAGACTCAGATGCTCAAGACCTCGTCGCTGGCGGCGGCCAGCAACATCGTGCTCAACCTGATGCTCATCCCGGCCCTCGGGATGATCGGCGCCGCGATGGTGACGGTGGTGACTGAATCGATCCGCACCATCCCGCTGCTGCGACTGCTGGCCCGGTCGGGGTTTCCGATGGCACCCCCTCGGCGATTCGGGCGGACCCTGCTGGCCGGCGCTGTCATGGCGGCCGTGGTCGCGATTGTTCCCTTCCCGTCGCTCTGGCTCGCTATCCCCGCAGGGGGCGTAGCTTACGCTTTGGCGCTCTTTCTGGCCGGCGGGATTCGATTCCGGCGTGGGGCCCTTCCGGAGCTGATGGTATAGCCGGAATGGATCTTGCATCTCGAGGAAATCTTGAGTAAGAATCCGCTCGACCTTCCAGGAGAACACCTGTGACTGTCGCCACCCGCACCGTCGACACCGCCGCCATCATGCGCGACGGGAAGTACTTCGTCCTTGACGAATATGCCCTGCGTGAAGAGATGTACGCCAAGGTCAAGCGGGCTTTCTTCGACGGCATCGAGAAGATCTCGGGCACAGCGACGCGCCGGAACGTGGAAGCGGCGGGGCTCTCGCGGATGCACGAGTACTTCCCGGTCACCAAGCTCCTCCTGCTGGAGGATTACCTCCTCAAGACGCTGCAGCGGGATCTGTTCTACTGGTCGTTCCGGGTGGGGCGGGATGATCTGGGCCTCAAGGGCACGTTCTACGTGGACCACCTGATCGTGATGCGGATCTACTACCCCTTCCTGATCTCGCGTGAAGCCAAGCAGGTCGAGAAACCCAAGTATCCGCTCTGGGAAAAGACCCGGCTCGCCATTGCGGCGCTCAAGAACTGGAAGCTGATCGTCAACGAGATTTCCAAGGCGCGGGAACAACGGAAGCAGAAAAGCGCGTACAAGCCGGAGACCTACCACCAGCGGCTGCCGGAAGTGGCGCGCGCCCACGGCGCCCACATTGACACCTGGTACGGACACTCCTACGACGGGGTCAATCTCTGGTGGTCCATCGACGGGGTCAAGGCCGACAACACGGTGATCCTCTACCCCGGGATGTTCGGCTACAAGTTCCCCTTCGACCCGGCCAACATGTACCTGGCGGAGGGAGTGCCGGTCACCGAGCCTCACCGCATCGTGACCGAGCCGGGACAGCTCCTGGTGTTCAACCCGGAGATGCTGCACGGGACCCACGTCAATATCTCCGACGTCACCCGCATCGTGATCACCACGCGGCTCAACCCCGGGCAGCCGCGCTTCGATTTGAGCGCCGCCTGGAGCTTCGAGCACTGGTATTCCTCGGACGATCTCGAGCGCCGCCGGTTCTCCGCGGTGACCGTCTTTCCGGCCAAAGACAACCGCGGCAAACCCTCGTTCGAATTCAAGCCCGGCTTGCCCGCCCCCGAGACCCGGCTGATCCAGATCCAGGGGTGCTTGGACCACGAAGCAGACCGGAAGGTGGGGCCATCGGCCCACCTCGAGGAGGGTGGGAAGCTCGCCGTCAACTTCGAGAACGCGAAGGTGGTGCTCTTCCGGGTGAACGGTCGGCTTCGTGCCCTCGACCGGATCTGCCCGCACCTGAGCTTCGACATGCTGGCCGCCTACCACGACGATCGCAAGATCTACTGTCCCGGCCACGGCGTTGCGTTTTCCCTCGTGGACGGCACGTCCCACTGCAAAGCCTTCACGCTGCGCCAGTATCAGGTTTCCGAGCGCGGGGGAGAGATCTTCCTTCGGCGGGCCACATCGGATACCTGAGCCGCATGGATCCCCTGTGCGCCGGATAACCCTGCTCGACACTGCAACCGCTTCCACGAATCTGGGCGACCAGATCATCATGGAGGCGGTACGGCGTGAGATCGACGTGCTCTGCGCCGACGCCTATCAGTACAGCATCGTCAGCCACGAATGGATGGGGCGGCGGAGCCGGTCGCTGCTCGCGCGCGCCGACCTGGCCATCGTGGGCGGGTCGAACCTGCTCACCTCGCGCATGTGGTTCAACCCGCTCTGGAAAGTCTCGCCGCTCCAGGCGTTCCGGCGCGGTGAGACCGTCCTCATGGGTGTGGGCTGGTACCAGGATCAGTCCCCTGCCGATTTCTACAGCCGCTGGATGCTCCGCCGGATCCTGAGCCGGAAACTTCTGCATTCGGTCCGGGACAGCCAGGCGGAGCGGATGCTCACGGCGGCAGGGGTTCCCAACGTCCTCAACACCGGCTGCCCCACGGTCTGGACCCTCTCCCCCGAGCATTGTGCCGCCCTGCCGAGACGCAAGGCGGCCAGTGTCGTCACTACCCTCAACACGTATATCCGCCATCCGGAGGCCGACCGGCTTCTGCTCCGGACGCTCAAGCAGCACTATGCCCGGGTCTTCTTCTGGACCCAGACCTGGGAGGATCACGGCTACGCCCGCCAGCTCGATCCCGATATGGTGTTCATCGAGCCCAGCCTGGCGAGCTTCGACAGATTGCTGCGCGACGAGCCTGACCTGGACTATGTCGGTAACCGCCTCCATGCCGGCATTCGCGCGCTCCAGAAGGGGCACCGGGCGGTGATTGTGGAGATCGACAACCGGGCCCGCGCCATGAGCAGCGATCTGGGTCTCCCCACCGTCGCTCGCACCGATGCCGACCGGCTCACGTGGCTGATCACCGAGCCGTTTGAGACCCGCTTCACCCTGCCGACCGACAGGATCGAGCGCTGGCGCGCCCAGCTGCGTCCTCCCGCTCCAAGTCGGTCATGAGGAACGACTCCGGGCACGATGCTGCGGGGGAGCGTCCATCTGTTGCATGCTCCCCACACTCATCCCCTGGCCAATGAGCCCGCCGCTCTGGAGCACTCCAGCGGAATCGGATGACGGACCGGTACCATGGGCATGGCTCGCGCTCCTGACGGCGCTCGCGGTGCTGTTGCGCATCCCGGGCTTGAATGATGGGCTGTGGTGGGACGAGATCCGTACGCTCGTGGACAGCGTGCGCCATCCCCTCTCCCGGATCGTCACGGAATTCCCGCGGGACAATCAGCACACCCTGTATTCGGTGCTGGCGCATCTCTCGATCGGCGTGTTCGGCGAACATCCGTGGAGCCTCCGGTTGCCGGCCATGCTGATCGGGGTGGCCACCGTTTCGGCGCTCTATTTCTTCGCCCGCGAATTCGTGGGACGGACCGAAGCGCTCCTGGCGGGCCTCCTGCTGGCGGCGGCGTATCACCACGTCTGGTTCTCCCAGAACGCGCGGGGGTATACGACGCTCGCGTTCCTGACGCTGATCTCCAGCTGGCTGTTGCTTCGCGGATTGCGGCGGGGCAGGGTTTCCGACTGGATCGGGTATGCGGTCGCGGCCGCGCTCGGAGTGTACGTACACCTGACCATGGTATTCCTGGTGGTCAGCCACGCCATCCTTTGCGTCGCACATCTGGGACTTCCGCTGGGATCCGAGAGGCTGCGACGTTGGCGCCTGCCCGCCGTGGGGTTTGTGCTGGCCGGTATCCTCTCGTTGCTCCTGTATGCGCCGGTGCTGCTCCAGGTTCAGGGGGCTGTGGTCGCCGAATCAAGCCCGCCGGCGGGGGCGAGTTCGGGATCGGCCCTGATGGAGTTGTTGCGCGGTCTCCGGATCGGACTGGGAAGCATGGTCGGTCTGCTGATAGGGCTGGGGCTCTTTGCCTTCGGACTCGTGAGCTACTTCAAGCAAAGCAAGCTGGCCCTGGGATTGTTTCTGCTGCCGGGCCTGTTGACAGCGGCCGCCATGATGGTGCTGCATCGGCCCGTTCGACCCCGTTTTTTCTTCTTCCTGGCTGGTTTCGGACTCCTGGTCGCGGTGCGCGGGGCATTGGAGTTCGGACGATGGCTCAGCCATCGGAGTGGCGGTGGACCGTCCCGGGTCTCATCGCCGGGCATCGCGCTGGTCGTCGTGTTGTCACTTCTGTCGGTGTCCGCAATCGCGATCGAATCCCGATATCCCAAACAGGATTTTGAGGGAGCGATGCGTTTCGTCGAAACCAGCAAAGCGGCGGGCGAGCCGGTCGTGACTGCGGGAGGGGCCCGGTACCCTTACTCGGCGTACTATCGGCCAGGCTGGGAAGGGGTTGGGTCCCTCGAGGAACTCCAGGCGGTTCGGTCGCGCGGGAGGCCCGTTTGGGTGTTGTTCACGCTGAAAGCCTACATCGCCGGCGATGCACCCGATTTGATGCGGATGCTTGATGCCGAATGCAAGGTCGCCAGGGTGTTCCCGGGGACTCTCCGAGACGGGGAAGTGACCGTCTGCACGATGCTTCCGCTGAGGGGCTTGCCGGAGCGTTGACGAGTGGCCCCGACTCGCCGATCGGGTCGGGTCGCGACGGAGGGGCGGGTTAGGGTCGCGCCGCCCGAACCACCCGAAGCACCCGCCCGTTCGGGCTGTCGGTCAGCAGGTAGAGCAAACCGTCCGGCCCCTGCTGCACGTCGCGGATACCCATAGGAGAGGTGGATCAGCGCATTAGTGGCGAAGCCGGGGATCGAGGGCCACGTCGAGCAGCCCGCCCTGTCCGACCGCTGCCACCGCCGGGGCGCCGGTGAGCGACGCGGAGAGCACGCCGTCGCGGGTGACGATCCGAAGCCTCCCCCTTCGCTCGGTCACCAGCATCCTGCCGTCGGGCAGAAGCACCAGCCCCAGGGGTGTTCCAAGCCTCTCGCGACCGTTTCGGCGCTCACCACCCCCCGGGTGGACCCGGGGGTCGGCGACTGTTGGCCCGCCCGCGCGGGCGCCGGGCGCGGCAGGCCCCCAGCGCAGCCACGAGAAGCAGATACGTGGCTGGTGGTCGGCGCATGCTCAGTCTGTTCTGGAGGTCGGCTCAAGCATGCAGTGAGGTCGTCCCCTCTGTCCGTCCTCCACGGGCGGCGGTACCTTCTGCTCGCCTTCCTCCGCCCCCTTCCACAAGGAGTCACCCATGGGTCTGGTCGACCGCGTCAAGGCAATTCTCGTCACGCCCCAGAAGGAATGGCCGGTCATCGAGGCCGAATCGGCGACCCCGGCCTCCTTGTACACCGGATACATCATTCCGCTGGCGGCGATCCCAGCCGTCGCGGGGTTCGTGGGGATGTCAATGTTCGGGCTAAGGGTACTTGGCATGAGCGTGAGAGTGCCGGTGAGCACCGGCCTGACCAACGCCGTCGTGGTCTACGTTCTGGCACTTGCGGGGGTGTTCGTCCTGGCCCTCATCATCGACGCGCTAGCCCCGAGCTTCGGCGGCCAGAAGAGCCAGATCCAGGCGCTCAAGCTCGCGGCCTATTCCAGCACCGCCTCGTGGCTGGCCGGCATCTTCCTGATCATTCCCGCGTTGAGCATCCTGAGTATCGTGGGGATCTACTCGCTCTACCTGCTGTATCTGGGCCTGCCGGTGATGATGAAGTCGCCGCCCGACAAGTCGGTGGCGTACACCGTGGTTGTGATTCTGGTGGCGATCGTCATCTACGCCGTGTTCGGGGTGATCTCGAGCCGGGTGTCCGGCTACGGACCGATGATGAACTGACCTACTGACCGCGCCGCTGCTTCTCCATCAGCACGGCCACGCTCCGGGCGCCGATGGTGAACGCGGCGCGGAAGGTTCCTTCCACACCGATCCGCGCGCCGACCCGGGGAGTTCCCCCTCCCTGGGTCACTACGGTGAGCGTGCCGGTGCCATCGTCGATCGTGTATCCGCCGTAGCCCAGCACTCCCGCCGCTTCCTTCACCTCGCCCGCGACCCGCACGTTCTGGCCGTCGTACCTGGCTGGATCGTCGAGCAGCTCCTTGATCGGCTTGGTGCCGGGGCAGCCCAGCACCAGCAACAGACCGATCGCAGCGAGGTATCCGCGCCTCATGATCCGCGGCTCCGCTTGATGATCGCGCGCCCCGCCAGCACGGTGGCGGCGGCTGCACCGGTCACCAGTACCGCCTTGCCGACGCCCTTGAGGGCCTTCTTCGTCGCCCGGCTCCGCTGCCGCTTGCGGGCCGCCGCGCCGACTTTGACCAGCGCCGCATCACTCGCCTCGACGATTCGCTTGGCCACCTTGTCCCGCACGCCTTTCCCGGCAACGCTGGCGATCACGGCCGCTACTTTGGCCTTGGCTCTTGCCTTGGTCTGTTTGCTGATCATGGCTCCCCCTGGCTGGTTCTCGGTCCGCTCGCGGAAATCCGCGCTCCACAAAGGTGTGGACGAACCGGACTGCCATCTGTCCCACAGATGGCGGCTGAGCGTTCCAGCCGCCTAGCCTCCAAGCGTCCTAGCCTCCTAGCCTCTCACATCCTGAAGACATAGCTCACCTTGCCGAAAAATCCGTCATTGATGCGTCGGAGCTCGCTGCCGGGAAGGCGCGGCTGCTCCTCGAGCGTCGAGCCGTAGCCGAGGTAGACCAGCGTGCCGGGCACCGGGCGGTAGCTGAAGAGCCAGTCGGCTCGGAGCTCGTTGGTGGCCGACGCGGCTACCCGCTGCCCCCCGCTCAGGATCGGGTTGCCGTTGCGGTCCACCAGCTCGTTGGTCGAGCGGGCGGCGTACTGGCCGACGAACCGGAGGAAGAGCGCTCGGCTCACCTGGTATTCCACCTTGAGGCGGGGAATCGTCTCCGAGGAAAACCTGGATCCGTCCCGCCGCCGGTCCAGGGTGAGCCGGGTCACCTGCAGGGTGGCGCGCAGCGCCCCGGTGGGCCGGAGGTCGATCGACCCATCGAGCCGGAAGCTTTTGCCCGGGGCGGCCTCCCGGAAAACGGGCGTGGTGCCCACCGCAACGCCCGCCGTCGCCGTGAAGCGCCGAAAGGTCGGCGTCGTCACCCGGAACGAGCCCGTGACTTGGTTGCGCTCCGGGCCCGGCACCACGAACGGAACCGGTCCGCTCGGCCCTTCCACCTCGAGCCCGCTATAGAGAGCCGGGTCGTAGCTGAAGAAGCTTCGTGACAGGGTGCCGCCCATCTGCCAGCCCCCCCGCAGCGTGGCGCTCGGGCTCACGAACTCGCCCCCCTCGCTCGGGCCGGCGCCCAGGTCGGAGTACTGCCAGATCCGATTGAAGCCGGCGAACCCCCCGACGGTCTGCACCAGCGCGCCCGGCTTTCCGTAGAAGCTCAGCCGGTTGAAGATCTGCCCGTTCACAATTCCGGTACGATTGACGAAGCCTGCGGCCGCGTCGAACTCCGGGCTGATCGCCTGCACGGTATAGTGGAACCCCCAGCCGCGTCCGGTCCGGTCCCAGGTGGCCTGGAGCAGCGGTCCGCTCCGCTGGGTGGCGCCCCGTTCGGTCCAGGAGTGTGCCGCCTGGAGCTCGACGTAGTAAAGCTTCGAATGGTAGAGCCGGACATCGGCGCCTCCGAGCCGCGAATGGTCGGGCCCGTCCTCGCGGTCGGTGAACACGGCGCCCAGGGTTCCGCTGCCCGGCAGGTCACTGCGAGCGCGCAAGACGCCGAAGACGGGCGTGTGGCCACCGCTCGCGGAGTAGAGGCTGTCGTCGGCCACGACCATCGCCGCCAGGTTGGTGCCGCCGAGCTTGCCGGCCAGCTTTGCGCCGGCCCGCGGCGCCACGATGCTCCGGGTGTAGATGAGCTGGTTCGGGGTGTCGAACAACTCCAGACCGTCCAGGAAGAAGGGGCGCTTCTCGGGATAGAAGAGCGCGAACCGCTCGTTCAGCACCACCTGACCGACGTCGGCCTCGACCTGGGAAAAATCGGGGTTCCAGGTGCCGTTCATGGTCAGGTTCTGCCGGATTCCCCAGCGCACGTCGGCACCCAGCTCGCCGGCGCGTTCATAATCCCACCCGGGGGCCACCCGCGCCCCGTCGAGCCGCCCGGTGGCCGTCGGGGTGAACTCGAGCAACAGGCCGCGCCGGAGGTCATGCATCCCCGTGAGCGTGCCCGACTGGCTCAGGAAGCTCGCGTTGGCCCGCACCGCCGACGTCCAGGAATCCTGAAAGCCGCTGTGCTGCACCCGGCGCAGCACGTTGATGCCCCAGGTCTGCTCGGCCTTGTCCTGGTAGGGCAGGCTTTTGAACGGAATCCGGATCTCGACCTCGTAGCCGCCCGGTACCAGCCGTCCCCGCGACTCGAAGATGTAGTCGGGGTTGAGGTCGACGTTCCCGTCCAGCGGATTCATGTTCTGATTGCCTCCGCCGGTGGCGGACCGGCCCCCAGCGCCGCCGCCGAACTGGTCGCTCCGGGTACCGTCCTGCTGAACCCCCAGCGCGTTGACCCCGAAGAGGAAAGCCAGCCGCCGGTCGTTGTAGGTGTCCAGCAGGATCTGGATGTTGTCTTCGCTGGTGATATTGTCGCGGTTGGCCCGGGTGGCCCGCACCACATCGCCGTGGAGCTCGCGGGCCTTGAGCCCGAAGTAGATCGCGTCCGGGCCGTACCACACCAGCACCTCGGTTGGATCCTCCGCGGGGCGGCCGTCCACCGGCTGATACTGGGAAAAATCGGTGAGCCGCGCCGCGCGAGACCATACCGGTTCGTCGAGGTGGCCGTCGACGGTGACGGGCTGCTCGAGCCGGGTGAGCGGGACGTGGATGCGATTGGCGCGGCCACTGTGGGCCGCGGACGAGTCCTGGAGGAGCACCAGGCCCAGCAGCGAAAATGTCAGCATGGCGCGGCAAATCTACTCTGGTAACGGGGGAGAAATACGAAGGGCCGGCGGGTGCCGGCCCTTCGGTTGGGGGAGGAACGCGAGTTGGTGCTCAATTCCCGAAATTAATGGTGATCCCGAACAGGCCCGCCATGAGATTGGTGCCGGACGAGCCGATGTAGCGGCCCTCCAGCCAGACGGATGCCCTCTCGTTCAGCATGATCGTGAGCCCGCCGGCGCCGGTGGCACCGAACTTCGACTCGGTGCCTTCGCCGTTCGGCGGCGGGGCGTCGGTGCGGAACTGATGCGCGACCAGGCCGGCGCCCGCCAGCAGATAAGGCTTCACCTTCTTCTCCCTGGCACCGAAGCTGTAGCCCAGCGCGGCGAAGGCGGAGATGACGTTGGTCTTTTCCTTGAGGTTGCTGCCGGCGGCGGCCTCGTGACTGTTGCTGCCGCGGCCGATCTCGGCCTCGATGAAGAGCCCCTTCGAACCGATGTCGGCGCCGAACCCGGCAAGGAAGGTGTAGCCGGTCTTGGCGTTGTCTACGTTTTTGAAGTCGCCGCTGGGAAACGTCGGGCCTCCCCCGAAAAAGACGTACTGCGCTCCGGCCGGGGACGTCACCGAAAGCGCCGCAACCGCGGCCAGAACCGTCGGAAGAGCAAACCGTTTCATGAGTCCTCCAAGCGAGAGGGGGGGCAGACGACGCTGAAGGGTCGCTTCCGGCAGTCCAACGGTCAAGTGGGCAGCTCGGGGAACCTGGGGAACGCATTGCGCCTGCCCCCCGCCCTGGCTTACGATCCCGGGGTACCATCACCCGAGGATCACGACATGGCCAAGACGGTACGCAAGGCCGCCGTGCGCAAGGCGGTCAGAAAAATGAAGACTGCCGCCCGGTCGGCAGCGGCAGCGAAGAAGGCGCTTACCCCTGAAATTCGCTCCCGCGCGGCGGCGGCCGGCAAGGCCCTCCGGAAGCTGGCCGCCCTCGCGGGGCGGCTTGCCAAACAAGCGCAGAGCGCCGCACGCCAAGCGGCTAAGCGCTACTCCAAGTCGCGCACCGCCAAGATTGCGGCCGGCGCGGTGGCCGTTGCCGCGGCGGGGCTGGCTGTCCGGAAGGCGACGAAAAAGAAGCGCCGCTGGTAGCGGCGGCTCGTCAAGCCGGCTTGGCGCTCCGCCGCCTGCTCTGAATCTCCTTCACCACGACACCGGCGGCCGCCACGCCGCCGGCAATCAAGGCCCGCTTGGCGGCTTTCTTGGCTACCGCCTTGACCCCGCGGACCTTGCTCTTAACCGCCCTCCGGCCGACCGCGGCCATCACCTTGGCCTCGAGTTTCTCGAAGGCCTTACGCGCGGCGGACTTCCCGCGCTTGGTGAGCTGCTTCACTCGTTTGCCCATTCTATGGTGAGGTCAGTGGGGACAGTGAGGTAAGTGAGGTCAGTTCCGTCCTCACTGTCCCCACCGTCCTCACTGTCCGTCCTTCGTTACGGATTCCGGGTTCCCCGGGTCCGCAGCACCCGCACCGAATCGGCGCCGCCGCCGGCGTACTGCGCGACGGTCACCCCCATCAGCATGCCGCCATCGAGCTTCATCGCGCTTCGGGTGGACACCTGCACGCCCGGCCGGAGCACGCTCTCAAAAGGACCTACCTCGGTGACGACGCTGTCGCCCGACGTCGAGACCCGGAGCGCCATAGGCGCCCGGCCTGGCAGTGTCATGGTCCAACTGGCGGGATCGGCCGAGGCGACAATGGTGTTGGTCACCAGGACGCTGTCGCTGGTTTCGCCCATGACCTGCATCGTCCAGGTCCCCGCGAAGTCGGCCAGGTTGACCGCCGCCGGCGGGGCCGGCACGGCAGGGGGCGGGGCATCGGGCTTGGCGCAGGCCGCCAGCAGGGCTGCACCGAGCACGAAGTGAAGAGATCGCATTACACGCTCCGGCGTTTGGGGTACACGGGAGCGGGGCCCCGCTCCCGAACCGGTCGAACATACGGCTCCGAGGCGAAGTGGGCAAACCGGGGGCTGGTTCCGGGGTTCCGGGCCCTAGTCCTCCCGGAGCGCGACGGTGGGGTCCAGGCCAGCCGCCCGCCGGGCCGGTAGCCAGCAGGCCACGGCCGCGATGGCCACAAACACCAGCCCGATCGAACCGAATGTCACGGGGTCCGTCGGAGATACTCCCACCAGCATGGTGGACATCACCGGGGTCAGCGCCAGCGCACCGGCGGCTCCCACCAGAATACCCACCACCGAGAGACGCATCCCCTGCCCGATGACCAATTGGAAGATGTTGCCCCGCTGGGCGCCCAGCGCCATCCGCACGCGGAAGTGCGCTGCCGCACCACTCAGCACCAGGGCGAACCGGGTGGGGCCCTTGGCCCGGTCCACCATTGCGCGCATCGGTTGCACCTCGGCGACGCCCGGACACTGAGGGCCAGACACGCCTGCGTCGCGGGTCCCGCTCCTTGGCCCAGTCGCACTCTGCGCCACCCAATCCGAAGCCCTGCGGGAATCGGGAATCTGACACTGTCAAATTCCTTCGGAGACCCTGATACATCTATATACACTGCTTCGAGTTAGAGGACCTCAGGAGCCCTAACCTCCGATCCCTGAATCCCGCAGACCCGGTATGACGTTTGCCCCTAGGGAAGTCGGAGGAGATATGCGCTTTCGCTACAAGGACGATCGCGGGAAGGTGACCACGCTGCCTGACGTCGCCGCGTTGCTCAAGGCGATTCGGGACGGCGTCGTCACACCTGATACGCTCCTCGCCCGTGGGGACGATCGCACCTTTCAACGGGCCGAGCTGGTGGTCGCCTATCAGCAGGCCGCAGTGGCGGTGGACCGGACTGGCGGTCCGCGGGTCGCCCGCGCGCCCGCGAGGACCAGCGCTCCCAGGCGTGCCGCTTCGGGCGCCCGTATCGGCATCGGGGCGGCCGTTCTGCTGGTGGCTCTTGCCGGCTGGCGGATCCACACCCTCGACCGGCAGCACACGGCCGCGGCCGCGGCGGCCCCGGCCGGTCCGGCCCGGGTCGCCCAGAAGGCCATCGCGGGCATTGCCACTGAATTCGGCGACTCGGCTGCGGTGGCCCAGCAACGCCTCGCGAGCTGGCTCGAGCGGCAGCGGTTGCCGGAACGCTTCCGTGGAGAGGCGCTTCGCGCCGGATCGTCCTTGCGCGGGGTCCGTCACGCCGCCGGGCAGTACCGCGAGGAGGTCGACAGTCTCCTGGTGCGAAGCCGGAATCTGGCCGTGATGCTGGTGCAGCGCGCCGACTCCGCCGAGGCCGCCGACCCGGGCCTTACCGGACTGATGGGGGCGGTGGAAGACGTGCTGGTGCGTTGGCAGCGGGACCTGACGGTGTACGCGGATATTCAGCGCACGGCAGCCCTGACGCTCGATATGCTCGCGACCTTCCTCCTCGAGCGGCAGCAGTCATTCGCGATTCGCGAAGGCAAGCCGGTGTTTCTGAGCCGGGATGACGCGGCCCGCTTCCGCGAGCTGACTGACAACCTCGCCGAGCTCGCCGTCCGCGAAAAAGCCTGGGCCGACGCCCTGGCAGGTCGGTGGCCCAGTTGGATGACCTCGCTGGCCGAGGCGGAGCGACCCCACTTCGGCCGGAACCTGCTCAGCGGTCCAGCCAGTAACTGACCTTCACCAGGAAGGTGTTGTTGGCCGGGGCGTTGAACAGCTTGCTGAGGTCATTTCGGAAGGAGACATCCCGGGGATCATTCGGGTCTCCCTCCCGGCCCTGCTGCCACACCAGGAACAGCGCCGAGCCCGGCCGGTACTCCCACCGCAAGACCACGTTAGACCGGAACTGCTTGGCGATGAACCCGCCCGGATTGTTCGCCACCACCGGGTCGCCGTAGGGCTTGAAGCGGGCGTCGTAGCTGCTCGCGCGCGGCTCGTTGAGCTCCCGGACATCGCTGAACTCACCCTTGCTGACGAACGGCTCGGCGTACGCCTGCAGCGTGAGCGTCGGGGTCGCCGTGAAGTTTACCCGAGCCGAAAGGCTCGTGGTACGCTGCTCGAGATGCGCGAAGGTGTAATGGGTGACGTCCGACCCATCAGTGAAATTGCCGTAGTGCTGCCGGTCGTCGGTATTCCGGCTGAAGTTCATGCCCAGCGACCAGGTCCACCCCGCGGCGGCCCGGAACTCGAGACTCGGGCTGATGTTAAAGGAGTGGGAGCGGCCGCCGTCGGCTTTGTAGTAGTTCACCCAGACGAACGGCACCACCGGCCAACGGCTGTCGCCCTGGATTCCGCCCCACGGAGCGATGAACCGGTCGGTCCGCAGGGCCGGACCGCTCCGGGCGCAGCGATCGCAGTACTGCGTCCCCAGACCGCCGAGCGTGCCGCCTGCGTGCATCCACCAGCTGTTGGGCAGCTCGAAGTGCACGTTGGTGTTCACCGCGTGCTCGAGCGGAAGTCCCTTCGTCGTCCAGTCGTTCCACTCGTTGAAATTCCAGAAGAGCCGCCGGAAGAACGGTCCCGGCTTGTTGAACTGGATCGTGCCCCAGGTGGCCTGGCTCTGCCAGTCGGCCCGGCGCAGGAACCCGATGTCGTTGGCTTCGAAGCCGGGGGACACCCGCTGATAGCTGGTTTCGAACCGGATCTTGCCGCCGCCCACCTTGCCGAACTTGAGCTGGCCCGAGTGCCCGCTCAGCGACGTCCGGGTCGGATCGAAATCCAGCTCTCCGTCGGGCCGGTTGAAGTAATGCACCGAGCTTCGTTGGGTGCTCTCGAGGGCCTCCTCGCTGCCGGCCACCCGCGAGCCCGCGATCCGGGCGTTGATTTCGTAGCGGCTCCGAGCGAACCGATGCCGGAAGTCCAATCCGCCGACCACCGCGGTGGACCGCAGCGACGACTCGGTCCACTGGTCCAGCGACCGGTTCACCATCGTCCCGATGATCCCGAGGCTGGTCTGGCCGTTGCGCAGGTCCTGGCTGGCGCGCGCCACGGCGTAGTTGGACCGGGGCTCGGTGGT
>JAXIPC010000200.1:0-5465 GCA_045403135.1 Gemmatimonadales bacterium
CGATTCAGTCCGACCGGTCGAGCTTCTCGATCCGGCCCACCCTGGCGCGCCTCGGCCAGCGGACCAGCACCGTGCTCCGGTTCCTGCCGCCGGGACGAGGGGAACGCGCCTACCAGTTCATCGGCGACCCCGGATTGCTCCGGCTCGATCCCCGCTGGCACCAGGCCGCCCTGCGCTTCGTGAAGCTGGGCTTCAAGCACATCCTGGACGGGATCGACCATCTCCTGTTCGTCTTCTGCCTGGTGATTCCGTTCCGGAAGCTCCGCCCGCTGATCGCGATCATCACCTCGTTCACGGTCGCGCATTCGGTGACCCTGATCGCGGCGACACTCGGCCTGGCGCCGACCGGCCTCTGGTTCGCGCCGCTGATCGAGACGCTGATCGCCATCTCGATTCTCTACATGGCGTTCGAGAATATCGTGGGGGCGCGCCTGGAGCGGCGCTGGATGCTGGCGTTCGGCTTCGGGCTGGTGCACGGCTTCGGCTTTTCTTTGTTCCTCCGGGATTCGCTCCAGTTTGCCGGCGCCCACCTGATCACGTCGCTGCTCGCGTTCAACCTCGGCGTCGAGCTGGGACAGCTGCTCGTCGTTGCCGTGGCCATCCCGGTGCTCGTGTGGTTGTTCCGGCGAGTGCCCGAACGGATCGGCATCATTCTGCTGTCGGCCCTAGTGGCTCACACGGCCTGGCACTGGATGACCGGCCGTGCCTCCACCCTCCGGCAATACCGCTTCCAGTGGCCGGCGTTCGACACGGCATTGCTGGCCGCGGCGATGCGCGGGCTGATGCTGCTCCTGATCGTCGTGGGCTTCGGCTGGCTGATGCTCGGACTGTCCCGGCGGCTGGCTCGGCCGCGGCCAGTGGACCAGTCCGCCGTGGGAGCCGGAAGCCGATGAAACGGGCCTCGCTCACCCCTCACCGATCACTGCTCACGGCGGCCCGCTCCCTGCTCACCGCTCACCGCTTACCGCTCACCGTGGCGCTCGCCGCGGCCATCATGCCCGAGGCCGCCGCGGCGCAGTCCACTGCCCCCGATTCGATGCGCTCGACCCGAACCGGCGTCTACAACGAAGCCCAGGCGGCCCGGGGGCGCGAGATCTACGCGCTCAATTGCATGAGCTGCCACACCCCCGCCTCCCATGCCGGGCCCGAATTCGTCGCGAAGTGGGATGGGCGGCTGTTTTGGGATCTGTTTCAGTACGTCAGGGAATCGATGCCCAAAAGCGAACCGGGGAGTCTCACGACCCGCGAGTACCTCTCGGTCCTGGCGTATCTGCTCAAGATGAACGGTCTGCCGGCGGGGTCCGACGAATTGCCGGCAGACTCGACGGCGCTCACCCGCGTCAGAATGGATTTGAAGCGTGATTCCTCCCAGCAGAGGTGATCCGATCATGCAGCGTCTGAGGACCGGTCCCATCCTTCGCCGTTCAATCGTGGCAATCTGTGCCCTCGGTGGGCCGCTGTTTGCGGGCGCGACCGCCGCCCAGGCCCCCGCCGGTGCCCGAGGCAACGTCCCCGGGGAGTGGCGAGTGTGGGGCGCCGACCTGTGGAGCACCCGGTACTCTCCGCTCGAGCAGATCAACGCGTCCAACTTCGGCTCGCTCAAGTTGGCCTGGCAGTGGAACTCGGGAGCGTTCGGGAGCGACGAGTACTACCGCACCACGCCGTTGTACGCCAATGGCCGGCTCTTCACCGTGGCCACCACCCGCCGGGTGGCGACGGCCCTCGATCCCGCCACCGGCGAGACGCTCTGGATGTGGCGCCTCGACGAGGGGATCCGCTGGCAGAAAGCGCCGCGCCAGTTCGCCGGGAGAGGCCTCGCCTATTGGACTGATGGAAGGACCGAGCGGGTTATCGTCGTCACGCCGGGCTACCACATGGCCTCGCTCGACGCGAAGACCGGTATCCCGGACCCGAAGTTCGGCACCAACGGGGTGGTGGACCTGATGGGGGGCCTGGGCCTCCCGCTGGTTCCGCTCGCGGTGGACGACTCCGGCTCGCTCATCATCAGCGACGCCGCGCCGGCACGCCGCGCCCGTCCCGGGGAAACCTGGGACCCCGTCACCAAGACCGGCGCCGACGGCACCCTCGGCATCGACCCTGTGCTGGGCCAGATCGCCAACAGCTCGCCGGCCATCATCGTGAACGACGTGATCGTGGTGGGCAACTCCTCCATCCACGGTTACTACCCGATCCGGGTTCGCAACATCCCCGGCTACATCCGCGGTTTCGACGTCCGGACCGGGAAGCAGCTCTGGAAATTCAATCTGGTTCCCCAGCCCGGCGAGTACGGCGCCGAGACGTGGCTAAACGGCTCCAAGATCGGCACCGAAGGGGTCGGTAAGAACGACGCCTGGGCCACCTATTCCGCCGACCCCGAGCTGGGCCTGGCTTACATCCCGGTCG
This sequence comes from Gemmatimonadales bacterium, assembly GCA_045403135.1. Lineage (GTDB taxonomy): Bacteria > Gemmatimonadota > Gemmatimonadetes > Gemmatimonadales > GWC2-71-9 > JABFSM01. The sequence goes on from JAXIPC010000200.1 coordinate 2,404, forward strand.
GCATGCCCCTCCTGGATGAGTATGGCGGCCACCGGCCGGGCAACAACCTGTTCGGCAACAGCATCGTGGCGCTGGACGTGAAGACCGGACAGCGAAAATGGCACTTCCAGATGGTGCACCACGACATCTGGGACTACGACACGCCGATGGCGCCGAACCTGATCGATGCTGCGGTCGACGGGCGGCCCCGCAAGATGATCGCGCAGACCACCAAGCAGGGCTGGATGTACGTGTTCGATCGCGCCACCGGCGAGCCGATCTGGCCGATCGTGGAGACGCCGGTGCTCCAAAGCGACGTCCCCGGGGAGCGCACATCGCCCACCCAGCCGATTCCCAGCCGGCCCGCGCCCTACTCGCAACAAGGACTCCAGGAAGCGGACCTCATCGACTACACGCCGGCCATCAGAGACTCGGCCCTGAAGCTCGCCAAGCTGTGCCGGATGGGGCCGCACTATATCCCCGCCCCGCTCTCCGACGGCAGCACGCCGAGCGGCTTCAAGTGCGCCTGGTACGCGCCGGGCGCCTCCGGCGGGGTGAATATCGACGGCGGAGCGGCGGTGGATCCCGAGACCGGGATGATCTACGTGGGCGGGCAGAGCGGCCTCAGCACCATCCAGGTCCAGAAGGACCCCTGTTCGGAGTTCCGCTACAGCTCACCGCGGGACAATTGCGGGCTCATCGGAGCCTTGCCGCCCCCGCCAGGCTATCAGCCGCCCCCTGCCCCGAGCCGTGGGTTCGGGGGTCGCGGCGGCGCCGCGTCGCAGATCGGAGGCGTCTCGATTCTGAAGCCGAAGGAGCTGGGCGGGATCACGGCGTACGATCTCACGACCGGAAACAAGACCTGGTGGGCATCCAACGGCGGGCGGGCTCCCGTCACCAGTAAGGACCCGCTGTTCGCCGGAGTCGAGCTGCCGCCGGCCGGCAGCCGGGGCCAGGCCCAGATCATCACCACCAAGACCCTGGTCATCTACGGCACCGGACGGAGCGGCGGGGTCCCCGATGCCAAACCGATGATCTACGCGGCGGACAAGGCGACCGGCCGGCAGGTCGGAGCGGTGGAGATCCCGTCGCGCACCACGGCCGTGCCGATGACCTTCATGCACCAGGGGAAGCAGTACATCGTGTTCGCGACCGGAGCGGGGGCCAACACCGCATTGGTCGCGCTGCGCCTGCCCTGAGGGAGAGGAGGGGAGTATGATCAGCCGGATCGGGGTACGCAGCGTCACCCTGGTGGCGGCAGCTCTGCTGGCGTGGCCGGTCCTGGCCGCCCTGGCCGAGCGACGGGCGCCCCAGGCGGAGCGCGTGGTCGAGATCCGCTCCTACAACCTCAAGGCCGGGACCCGCGATCGCTTCCATGCGTTGTTCCTGCGAGAGGCGCTGCCGATGCTGCGCCGCTGGAAGGTCGATGTCGTGGCCTACGGCCCGTCGCTCACGACGACAATTCCTGGTACTTGATGCGCTCGGTCCCAAGCCTGGAGGACCGTCAGAAGAGCGAAGATGCGTTCTATGGCAGTGACGAATGGAAGAAGGGGCCGCGGGAGGCGATTCTCGCCGACATCGAGAGCTACACGACCGTCGTGCTGCGCTTCGATGACGCGGCGGTCCTGGGCCTGCGCAGGCTCCTGCGGTGACGTCCGATCTCGACACCCTGCTGGAGCTCAACCAGGACTACATCCGGTCGGTCCAGACCTCCGATGTCCGGCGGTTCGATGAGATTCTGGCCGACGATTTCTTCTGCTCCACGCCCGACGGATCACTGATCGATCGGGCCCGCTTCCTGGAACAGACTGCCAGGCCGGTCACGATCTCCCATCTCCAGGCCCACGACGTCGACGTGCGACTCATGGGAGACGTCGCGATCATTCACGGCCGCACCAGCTACACGGCCCCCGACGGCCGCCCCGGGTCGGGTCGCTACACCGACGTCTGGGCCCGCCGGGACGGCCGCTGGCTCGCCGTCTCGGCGCACGTCACCAGGAACTGAGCTCCGCGGCGAAGGCCTATCCGTTCACGGCCTTGGTGGCGGGAAAGAGCTCCTTGAACGCCACCATGAACCGGCTCATCTCGTCGGCCGTTCCGATGGAAACCCGCAGGTGTTCCGGCATCGCCGCGAAGGGCCGGCCCACCAGGACTCCCTTCTTCCGGAATTCCGCGACCACCGGTTGTACCGGGCGGCGGAGGTGCACGATGAAGAAGTTCGCATCCGAGGGAACCACCGCATAGCCGTACGCCGTGAGCTCCGCGGCCGTCTTGGCCCGGAGCTCCAGCGTCGTCTTCTTGACCCAGGCCATCGAGGCGGTGTCCTTGAGTGCCGCGACGCCGCCCCACTTCACGATCGCGTTGATGCTTCCGACCCGGTACGGCCGCATCCGCTGCAGCAGCCCCGGGGGCGCGATGCAGTAGCCCAGCCGCATTCCGGCCAGGGCCGAGATCTTCGAGAAGGTGCGGGCCACGATGACCTGTCGGCCCTGGAGCACATACGGCACCGAGGTGGCGTAGTTGGGGTCGTCCACGAAATGGTGGTAGGCCTCGTCGATCAGCACCGGCACATCGTACGGAATCCCGTCGAGGAGCTGCGCGACCTCCTGCTTGGTGACGATCCGCCCCGTCGGGTTGTTCGGCGTGCACAAGTACACGAACCCGACCTCCCGGTAGTTCGCCTTGACCGCAGCGATCGTGGCGGGAATGTCCTGCCGGAAGTCCGGCAGCAGCGGGATCTTGATCTGATCCGCCTTGAGCGCGGTGACGTGCTGGTATAGCACGTCGTAGGAGACTTCGGGGCCAACGATTTTCTTGTCGTCCTGGAGGAACGTGGTACCGACGACGTCCAGGATCTCGCCGGAGCCGGCGCCGATCATGACGTTCTCCGGCTTGACGCCGTGGTGCTTGGCGATCTCCTCGACGATGCCGCCGTCCGGATCCCCGTAACGGTTCGCGTATTTCATGGCGTCGGCCATCGCCTTGAGCACCGATTCGGGCGGCCCGTAGGGGTTCTCGTTGTTCGCCAGCTTGGCGAGCAGATCGTACTCGTCCATCGTCCGCCGCGGGGCGGGAGCCTGGCT
>JAXIPC010000178.1:0-4254 GCA_045403135.1 Gemmatimonadales bacterium
GATGCTGAGCGCGCTCCCGGTGAGGAGGTGCACCGCGAGAATCGGCCATTCGGCGGGGCGGAGGTGCAGCAGGTAGTCGAATCCCTTGCCCAGCAGCCGATAGCCGAGCGCCCGCCGATCCGTCATACCTCGGAGTCCAGCTGCACGGGCGTCGTTACCTCAGTGAGTGCTCCCGCCAGGGTGCGCACCATCAACCGCCCCTCGGGAGAGATCCCTTCGGCCACACCCCGTGCAGGGAACGCGACGGCCCGGCCCCGCAGCCAGTCGCGATCCCCGAAGCTGCGCAGCTCGGCGGGATTGAGGGGCGACGCGGCCCGGGACGCCCGCGCCACCGCTTGCGCCACCGGCGCGGCCAGCTCGGCCGGATCCACGAGGACACCGGCATCTGCCAGACTCACGGCGGACCAGGCGAGCGACGCTGGAACCTCATTGCGCACGTTGAGGCCCACGCCGATCACCATCCACCCCAGGGTTTCACCCTGCCAGCGCGCTTCCACCAGAATTCCGCCCAACTTTCGCTCCATCAGGTAGAGGTCGTTGGGCCATTTGATCGAGACGTGATGTCCCGGCGGCAGCAGCTTGTCGACCAGATCGGCGAGCGCCAGCCCCACCCGGAGGCCAATGACCTCGGCGGCGGCGGCGCCATCGGGGCGACAGACCACACTGAGCCAGAGCCCACCCTCGCCGGACACCCACTCGCGGCCGCGGGTGCCGCGGCCCCGGGTCTGAACCCGGGTTGCGACAGCGGTGCCGTGGGCGGCACGGGCCACTGCCAGGGCGTGCGCCTCGTCCTGGGTAGACCCCAGTTCCTCGTGCCACTCGATCGGTGCGGCGGTCATTTGCCCAGCCATCCGAACCACACCAGGCACACCACTCCGAGCACCGCGCAGTAGGGAGCGAACAGGTGGAACTTCTTGTGGCGGAGCAAGCCGACCAGCAGCCGGATCGCGAACAGCCCCGACACCGCCGCCGCGATGAAGGCCCAGAGGAGTCCGGCGGAAAAGACCTCGGCACCTTGTGGCATGTGGCGGGCCTCGAGCAGCCCCGATCCGGCGATCACGATGATGGACATGAGAAAGGAGAATTCTGCCGCCGTCTCGGCCTCGAGGCCGCTCCACAGCGCCGCCGCGATGGTGGCGCCGGATCGGGAGATGGCCGGGATGATCGCCAGCGCCTGGGCGATGCCGATCAGCAGCGACTGGAGCAGCGTCACCCGCTGGTCCGTAGCGCGGCGCAGCGCGAAGGGCGTGCTCCACAGCAGGGCCGCGGTCACCAGGAACTGCCATCCCAGCGCGGGCATCGAATGAAAGGTGCGGTCGAAGTAGTCCTTGAGGAGTATCCCCGCCAGTGCCGCCGGGATGGAGGCCAGGAACAACAGCCCCGCGTACCGCCAGGCTTCCGGCCTGCGTCGGATCATCCCACCCAGCAGCTCCATGATACGGGCCCGGTAGGCCACCACCACCGAGACCAGCGTGGCCAGATGCACCATGACCTCGAAGAACACGCCCGGCGGCTGGTACCGCACCAGCCGTTCCGCCAGCACCAGGTGGCCGGAGCTCGAGATCGGAAGGAATTCTGTGAGGCCCTGCACCAGTCCAAGGATCAGCCCTTGCCACCAGGAAAGCATCATCCAGCGATTTCCCGGTAGAGCGACTCGTACATCGGCACGATGCGGTTGGAGTCGAAGAGCCGGGCCCGCGCGATGGCCGCCACCGACATCGCCGCGTGGCGGACCGGATCGCGCAGCAGCTCCACCGCGCGGCGCCCCATCGCTTCCACCGAGCCGGGCGGCTCGAGGATCCCGCTCACGTCGTCTTCCACCACTTCCGGCAGGCCGCCGGCGCGGGACCCCACCACCGGCGCGCCGCACGCCATCGCCTCGAGCGCGGCCAGGCCGAACGATTCGCTCTGGGTGGGCAGCACGAAGAGATCGGTCTTCTGGAGCAGCTCGGCCACCGTATCCAGCCGGCCGAGGAACCGCACATCGGCCGCGACGCTCAGCTCGCGGGCTTCCTTCTCGGCGTCGTCGCGCTCGGGGCCGTCGCCGATCATGAGCAGGGTAGCCGGCAGGGCGCGGCGGATCCGCGCGAAGACCCGGATCACATCCTTGACCCGCTTCACCTCCCGGAAGTTGGAGATGTGGGTGATGAGCTTGTGGTCCGCGGGACACAGCCCGTCGTGCTCCCTCGAGGCGGCCGGGGTATACTCGCTCAGATTCACGAAGTTGGGAATCACCCCGATGCGGCACTGACCGCAGCCGAAGGTGCGGATCGTCTCGTCCCGGAGGAACGCCGAGACGGCGGTGACCGCGTCGGAACGCTCGATGGAGAACTTGGTAATGGCGTGGAAGCCTTCCTCCTGCCCCACCAGGGTGATGTCGGTGCCGTGCAGCGTGGTGATGATCTTGAGCTTGCGCTCTGCGCCGAGCATCTCGCGCGCCAGCCACGCTGTTGTGGCATGGGGGATCGCGTAATGCACGTGGAGCACATCCAGCCCGACCCGCAGAGCTACTTCATGCTGTTTGGACGCGAGCGCCAGGGTATAGGGAAAATGCTCGAAGAGCGGATACCGGCCGGTGCTGGTGTCCACCTCGTGGAAGTACACCCGCTCGGTGTACCCGCGGAGCCGGAACGGCATCGCGTAAGTGATGAAATGCACTTCATGCCCCCGCCTCGACAGATCGAGGCCGAGCTCGGTGGCCAGCGCGCCCGAGCCGCCGTAGGTGGGGTAGCAGGTGATTCCGATTTTCATTGCTGTTCCTTGTGGGACTAGCGTTTCGCCCATGCCGTCGCGATCTCTGAGGCGATTTCTTCCGGCGTGCGGGTCGCATCGAGCGTCAGCACCGGCCCGCGGATCTGATGCCGGAACCAGGTTTCCTGGCGCTTGGCGTACTGCCGCGTGCTGGTGGCCACCGCGTGCGCGACCGTGTCCCGCGACCGCTTGCCATGGAGGTACTGCACCGCCTCGCGCAGGCCGACGCCGTCGAGGCCATGGGCATCGCCGGGGTGTCCTTCGCTCAGCACCGCGGCGACCTCCTCGATCAGGCCCCGGCGCACCATCTCTTCGGCCCGCACCTTGATCCGCTGGTGCAGCACCGGGCGCGGCGCGGTGAGCCGGACGTACCATGGGGCGACGGTGCCCTCGCCTCGGGCGCGCAGGTGCCAGTTGGACAGCGCATGGCCGGTCAGCAGCGCGATCTCGATGGACCGGGTGGCTCGCTGCCGCCCGCCCCCCGCGAATCCGGGATCAAGACGGGCGGCCCACCGGACCAGATCTCCGGCGGCGAGCCCACCCACCCAGTGCTCCAGCTCGCGGCGGCGCTCGGGATCGAGAGGCGGCTCGATGAAGAGCCCGTCCACCAGCGCGCGGATGTAGAGCCCGGTGCCCCCGACGATGACCGGCAGCCGGCGCCGCGAGCGCACCTCCGCGATCCACCCTGCCGCTTCACGAGCGTAACGCCCCGCGCTGTAGCGCTCCCCCGGGTCGGCCACGTCCACGCCGTGATGCGGCACCCGCTGGCGCTCCCGGCGCGTCGGCTTGGCGGTGCCCACATCGAGCCGGCGGTACACCTGGCGCGAGTCGGCCGAAATCACTTCGATCGGCAGATGGGCCGACAGCGCCATCGCCACCGCCGTCTTGCCGATAGCCGTCGGGCCCACCAGGACCGGGACGCTAGCGTCGTCCAAACCGGCGCTCCAGCTCCTCGCGGGGAAGTTGCACGATGGTGCTGCGTCCGTGCACGTCGTGGGGTGCCAGCCTGGTTTCGAACAGCCGGAAAAGCAGCGCTCGCATCTCGTCTTCGGCAAGCGGCATCCCGCCCTTGACCGCGGCCCGGCAGGCGTAGGTGGCGGCAAAGCGCTCCAGCCGGTTGGCCCACCCGCCGAAGCGTCCCCGCGCCAGGTCGGCCATGAGCTCGTGGAAACAGGCGATCGCGTCGAAGCGCCGGTGCGGCGCCGGCACCGCGTGGAGCACCACCGACCGACCGCCGAACGGCTCGACTTGGAATCCTATGGCTTCGATGGTTTCGCGATGCCGCTCCAGCGCGTCCAGCTCTTCGTCGGTCAGCTCCACCGTCTCCGGCAGCAGCAGCCGCTGGCTCCCGGCGCCGCCGCCGCTGAGCTGCGCCATCACCTCCTCGAACAGGACCCGCTCGTGCGCGGAGTGCTGGTCCACCATCACCAGCGCGTCGGGGCCCTCGAAGACGATGTAGGTATTGAAGAGTTGGCTCAAAGGAGCAGAGAAACGTCCGCCGGT
>JAXIPC010000036.1:0-1924 GCA_045403135.1 Gemmatimonadales bacterium
GAGCTCGGGGCCGAAGCACGGCGCGACCACGGCCACCGCGAAGCGATACATCGACTTTGCCGCGGCGAATCGCTTCGGCGGCGTGCTGGTGGAGGGGTGGAATACCGGCTGGGACGGCGACTGGATCGCCAATCGGGACGCCTTCTCCTTTACCCAGTCCTATCCCGATTACGACCTCGCGGCCGTGGCTACGTACGCCAGGCAGAAGGGCGTCCGGCTCATCGTCCACAACGAAACCTCGGGCGGGATCCAGAACTACGAGCGCCAGATGGACAGCGCCTTTGTCCTGTACAAGTCCATGGGGCTCGATGCGATCAAGTCCGGGTACGTCACCGATCTGACCAGCGAGGGCCATTCCCACTATTCCCAGTACATGGTCCAGCACTACCGCCGCGTGATCGAGACCGCCGCGCGGTACGGCATCATGCTGGACGCCCACGAGCCCATGCACGACACCGGCGAGCGCCGCACCTGGCCCAACATGATGTCGCGCGAGGGCGCCCGGGGGCAGGAATACAACGCGTGGAGCGGAGACGGCGGCAACCCGCCCGAACACGAGACCATCCTGTTCTTCACCCGGTTGCTGGCCGGGCCGATGGATTTCACTCCGGGGATCTTCGACATCCTGATCGAGCGCGGCTCCGGAACCCCGCGCCGCCCGGACGAGCCCCGGGTGCGCACCACGCTGGCCAAGCAGCTCGCCCTCTACGTGGCGATCTACTCACCCTTGCAGATGGCGGCCGACCTGCCCGAGAACTACGAGCGGCAGCCCGCCTTTCAGTTCATCCGCGACGTCGCCGTGGACTGGGACACCACCCGTGTGCTCGACGGCCGGATCGGCGACTACATGGTGGTCGCCCGTCGCCAGCGCGGCGGACAAACATGGTTCCTGGGTGCCATCACAGACGAGGAACGCCGCACCCTGGACGTCCCGCTCTCGTTCCTGACGCCGGGCCGGCGTTACATAGCAGAGATCTATGCCGACGGCCCGAAGGCGCATTGGCTGGATAATCCGCTCCCTGTCGCCATCAGCCGGCGCGCAGTGACCGCAACGACCGTGTTGCGCCTCGTCCTGGCACCCGGCGGTGGCCAGGCCGTCCGCATTCGCCCTGCTGAATGAAGGCGCTCCGCTCCCTCGCGAAGGCGTTGGGGGTCCACACCCAGTACACCGATGGCCTTGGCAAGCGCATCACCGTCGCCCCCGAGACGCTCGTTCGGGTCTGTGCGGCGGTAGGCGCTCCCGTCGCCCGCCCCGATGATGCCGCCGAAGCGCTGCGGGCACACCGTGCGCGCAAGAAGGCCGGCATCCTGCCACCCGTGCTGGTTGCCTGGGATGGGACCCTGCCCTCCCTCCCAATTCTCGACGCCGGCCATGCCGAGCTCCGGCTGGAGAACGGCGATCTCGTCCAACGCGAGAGCCCCTTACCGTTCGGCTATCACCGCCTGACGATCGAGGCAAAAACCGGCGTCGAGTCGTGCACGGTTATCTCGGCACCGGAGCAGGCGTGGCGCCAACCCGGGCCCGCCCGCAGCTGGGGAGTCGGTACCCACCTCGCGGCCCTCCGCTCGGCACGCAGCCGCTCCCTGGGCGACCTCCGGGACCTCCAGCTGCTTTGCGGTTGGGTGCGCAACCGGGGCGGAGACCTGGTCACGGTCCTGCCCCTGCTTCCCACTTTCAATTCGCAGCCGCCCGAGCCCAGCCCCTATTCCCCGGTGAGCCGGCTCTTCTGGTCCGAGCTGATCCTCGATCTCGAGGACGCGCATCGCCCGACGAGCATCGGTCCAACGCTCGACGTAACCCGGGCAGATGCGGAAGTTCGCGCGGCTCTTCCCGCTCACCGGTCACCGCTCACCGCTCACCACGACGAGGAGCTCCTCCGTTATGCCAGGTTCCGCGGCGCCCAGGCTCGGCTCGGCCGGAACT
>JAXIPC010000198.1:0-8689 GCA_045403135.1 Gemmatimonadales bacterium
CGGACCTGGCGGCGGCCGTGGCGAGCCTGGATCACCGCATTGTGGTGGATCAGCCCAAGCCGGATCCGAACGGGCAGTGTCGCCAGTAAGACGCTAAGACGCTAGGACGCTACGACGCTAAGAAACTACCTTGCGTCATAGCGTCATAGCGTCATAGCGTCATAGCGTCTTAGCGTCATAGCGTCTTAGCGTCATAGCGTCTTAGCGCAGCGCCTCATCCACCTCAACACTCGCCGCCAGCAGCCGGTCCACCGCGGCACCGATGTCTCCCGCCGCGGTGAGGTCGGCGGTGATCCGGTCGACGGTGCCCACGCCGGCACGCAGCCGGAGCAGATCGAGCCGAATGGTTTCCAGGGCGGCGACGGTCTCGCCCAGGCGGGCCCTGGCCGCGTTGCGCGCAGCGGTCAGATCGGCTGTGAGCGAGGCACGATGCGCCGCCGCTGCTCCGGGCGAGGCGGCCGCTTCCGTGTCGGCCAGTGATTGCTCCAGCTGTTCGATGCGGGCGCGCACCACGCGGGCCTGCTGCTCCAGTCGTGAAAGCACGGCAGGCAGCTCGGGCAGGGCGGCGCGCATCGGCTTCGGCAGGCTGGCGTAGAGATCGTCGGCCGCGAAGGCGATCGCCATTTCGGTGGGCCGGTGGGTGGCGCCGGCCCCGGGGGCACGGGATTGAAGTCCGCTCGAGGCAATCTTGAACAGCCAGCGCCCGAACTTCGACCCCCAATACTTGATCCGGCGCTCGCCCATCAGGTCGCGCCGCCGGCGGCCGACCACCAGCCCCACGACCCACAGCACGATGCCGCCCATGGCGACCAGGAAGAGCTGCGGGCCGCCCCGCAGCGTCGCGAGGCCGGTGATGAGTCCCGCGACGACCATGACACTCACCGCGAATCCGGCCCAGCCGGCTGCCGTGGCCGCCAATTCCAGCCGTGACGCCTCACGCCCCACTGTGACCGCCAGCTCTTCTTTGCGCTGGTCGTTCTCGCTCTTCGACCCGGCCAGCACGTCCTCGACGCCATAGCCGGCCCGCACCAGGCGCCGGATGCCTCGAAGGTGCAAGGCGACCGGCACCACGATGAATGAGATGGCGAGGTAGAGGAGATAGAGCGCGATGGCCCCGCCGGCCGACACCAGTCTGAGCCCGGCGAACAGCGGGACGAAAATCATGGGGCCGAGGTAGAGCGCCCCGACGGTGTAGAGACAGCCGCTGGCCTTGATCTCGAGGCTGTCCTTGACGAAGGCGCGCACCGGCGCCGGGATCTCCCGCCGCGCTTCGAGCGATACGGACAGCGCGTCGGCGAACCCCTTCGCATCGGTGAAGCGGTCCTCAGGCCGCTTCTCCAGGCAGCGCATCACCGCCTGGGCCAGCGAGCGTGGCGTGCCCGGCGCGTGGTGAGACACCGGTGCCGGTGCCTCCGTGGCCTGCTTCACCAGGATCTCCGGCACGCTGCCACCCTCGAAGGGCAACCGTCCCGCCAGCCCGAAGTACCCGACGATGCCGAGGGAATAGAGATCGGTGCGGCCGTCGAGCGCGTCGCCGCAGGCCTGCTCCGGGCTCATGTACTCCGGCGTGCCGATGAGCTCGCCCCCCGCGGTGAGCCCGGTGGCCTCGAGCCGCCGCGCGATGCCGAAATCGGTGAGCACCGCGCGCCCGGTGGCACGCTCGAGGATGATGTTGTCGGGTTTGAGATCGCGGTGGATGACGCCCTGCGCGTGGGCATAGGACAGCGCCCAGGCGATCTCCCGGAGGATCCTCGCCGACTCCCCGGGCGGCATCGGCCCGCGGCTCCGCACCCGGTCGCCCAGGGTCTCCCCGTCAATGTAGGCCATGACGAAGAACACGAAGCCCTGGATCTGATCCACCGTGTGAATCGCGACGATATTCGGCTCGGAGAGCTGGGCCGCGGTACGCGCCTCCCGGAGAAACCGTTCCCGGAGATCGGTTTGCGCGGCCAGCGCTGGGGGCAGGAGCTTGATGGCGACCAGGCGGTCCAGCGCGACTTCGCGGGCGAGATAGACCACGCCCATCCCGCCTCGTCCGAGCTCCCGCTCCAGCGAGTACCGCCCCGCGAGGGCGGTCTGGAAATCCAGGAAGACCGAGTCGATGCGGCCTCGGGCTACGGCTTCTTCGTCTTCATGCGGTACACGGAATCCAGAATGGGCCGCCAGACTTCCGGCGGCCACGATCCCGCCAGCAGTCCACCCTCGATGTAGAATGCGGGTGTGCTGATCGCGCCCGATTGCGCCGAGCCCTCGGCGTCCTTGCGGACTTCCTCACGGGTCTCGGCTTTTTCCAGGCAGGTGGTGATTTTGGCCTTCGGCAGCCTCAGCGAATCCGTCAGGGAAATCAGGAAGGCGGCGGGATTTTTCAGTGGTGCCCACACCTCCTGGCGGCGGTACAGCAGGTCGTGGGCCGGCCAGAACTTTCCCTCGCGCGCCGCGCACATCGCGAACTCCGCGGCGGCGGCCGCATTGGGGTGGATCGAGGTGAGGGGGTAGTTGATGAAAATCCAGCGCACCTTGCCGGTCTCGATGTACTCCTTTTCAAGCGTGGGAAGGGTCTCCTCGGTGTGCCGCTTGCAGAAGGGACACTGGAAGTCGGACATCTCGTAGACGGTCACCGGTGCCCCGGCTCTGCCCTTGGTGCGCGCCACGAGCGGATCGCTCTGGGCGACGGCGGGCACGCTGAGGCCGAGCAGGAGGAGGGCGGGGGTCAGGCGCATCGGGTCAGTACCTCGGACGAAGCCGGCCGGTGGCCGGATTCAGGCGAACGGTGTCTCCGGCGAGCGGAACATTCCAGTACCACTCGGCGTTCGGGTCTTGCGGATCGGGCGCGCGGGCATGGATCCACCAGCTCCCGGGCCGAATGCGCAGCGTGGCCCAGCCGGTGGCTCCGGTCGTGTCGGATGAGATCATCCGCATCTTCCCGGTGGTCTGGCTTCGGGTGAGCGTGTCGTAGCCGGCGTAGGTAGTTTTTTCCCACCCGCGCGCCTCGGCCCGAAGCCGCTCGATCCGCGGCCACAGTGTGTCGCGCGCCGCGCCCAGTGCCGTGCGCGCTCGTTCCAGCGCGGCGGATTGCGCGGCGAGGGAGTCCGCGATGCCGCGCCGGGCAGCGGCCAGTTCCTGCGCGGCGGGAGAACCCGGTGGGGCCGCCTTCAGGGCGGTGTCCAGAGAGTCGACCCGCCGCGAGGTCTGTTCCACCCGCCACGCCGCGCGACTCATGCCGAGGAAGGGCCCGTGAAAGGCCTGAAACAGACTGTCGAGTGCTTGCGTATGAGGTCGTCCGGTGGGGACGCGGCGCTCCATCGTTTCGATCAGACTGTCGCGGTCGTAGGGGAGCGCAGCCACCACTGCGCCGGGAATCGGAGTTTCGACACCGGCCAGATCGGGCACCAGGACCTGTACCGCGACCTGGCGCGGACCGCTACAGCCGGTGAGAACCAGGAGTGCGAGTGCGGGCACGCGTGACATTGGTCAAAGCTATCCTGCTGGCGACGGTGCTCCAAGGCGCCGCGCTGCCACTTGCCGCGCAGGGCAAGAGCCTCTCCGGGCTCTTTCCCGCGCGCCCTACCGGCTACGTCACTGACGTGACCGGCGCCCTCGAACCGGGCTCCGTCCGCCGCATTGCCGAGCTCGCCGAGCGGCTCAAGAACGCCACCGGCGCCGAAATCGCTACGGTGGTGCTGCCGACCATCGGCGAGTACGCGCCGGTCGATGTGGCGGTGGCGATCGGCCGCGCGTGGGGTGTCGGAGCGCGGGCGGACATCGGCGACCAGCGACGGAACGCCGGTCTGGTGATCCTGCTGGTCCCCCGCCGGGCCGACGACCCCAATTCCGGCCACATATTCATCGCCACCGGGCAGGGCCTCGAAGGCATCGTCACCGATTTTCAGGCGGGACGGGTTCGCGATCTGATGCGCCCCGCGTTCCAGCGGGGAGACTACGGCGGTGGCCTGGAGTCAGGTGTCGGGGCGCTCGCCGCGATGATCGCGAGGGGGATGGGCGTCAGCGACTCCGCGCTCGCTGCCGGTGACCTGCCCGAGGCGCGCCCGGTGAGAGGCGTCTCATCCTCGCGTGTCGTCACGATGATCATCGTCGTGATGCTCATCCTGCTCATCGCGGCCGCGTCCGGCTCCGGCGGTGGACGCGGGGGGCGGCGCCGGCGCCGGAGGGGCGGAATTCTCTGGGGCGGCGGAGGCGTTGGCGGCTTCGGTGGGTTTGGTGGCGGTGGGTTTGGGGGATTTGGTGGCGGCGGGGGCTTCGGCGGATTTGGGGGAGGCGGAGGGTTCAGCGGCGGCGGCGCGGGAGGGAGATTCTGATGCAGCAGGCTATCGACCAGATCGTAACGCCCGCGTTGACTAGCCTGGACGCCGTGTTGCCGCGCGGATACGCCGCGGTGCTCTACGGATCCGGCGCACGCGGCGAGTTTGCGCCGGGCATTTCCGATGTGAACCTCCTGGTGGTGTGCGAGGCGCTCGACGTCGCCGCGCTCGATCGGCTCGGCGGCCCGGTTCGGGAGCTGCGAAGCGCCGGACAGCCGCCACCGCTGCTGATCGAGCGGGAGGAGTGGGAGCGGGCAACCGATGTGTTCCCCATCGAGATCACCGACATGCAAGTGGCCCACATCCTGTTGCGCGGCGCGGACCCGGTGCTGGGGCGCCGGGTCGACCCGGCCGACTTGCGGCGCGCGCTCGAGGCCGAGCTCCGGGCCAAGCTGCTGCGACTTCGTCAGGCCTACGCTGCCGGCACCGCCGATCCCGATGTGCTGTCCCGGGTGGCCGCCGGGACGGTGAGCTCGGTCGCCACGCTGCTCCGGGTGAGCCTGGTCCTCGCCGGCAAGCCGGTGCCGGCAGCGACCCCGGCCTGTCTCGGGGCGGCGGGCCAGGCGCTGGGCGTCGATACCGCGCCGGTGGCGGAGCTCTGGGCCCGCCGCCGCAAGGGGGACCATGCCTGTCCCCCGTCGTTGTTCGAGGGATATCTTTCCGCGGTCGCGGGCGCGGTCCGCGTCACCGATCAATTCACTCGAGGAGGTCTGTGATGGGCTCGCTTCGGCGTACGCTTCCCGCGCTGGTCGCCATCACCGCGTTCGCCACCGGCTGCGGGTACAACGCGATCCAGACCAAGGACGAGGCCGTCAACTCCGCCGCGTCCCAGATCAAGACCCAGCTGCAGCGGCGAGCCGACCTCATTCCCAATCTGGTCGAAACCGTCAAGGGCTTCGCCCGGCAGGAGAGCACGGTGTTCACCGCGGTGGCGGACGCGCGGGGCCGGCTCGCGGGCGCGGTCCAGACCGGAAATCTCCAGCAGATGGCGGAAGCCAACCAGGCGCTCAACGCGCCGCTGGGCCGGCTCCTCGCCATCGTCGAGGCCTATCCGGAGCTCAAGTCGAATCAGAATTTCCTGGACCTGCAGAACCAGCTCGAGGGGACGGAGAACCGAATCTCGGTCGCGCGGCAGGATTACAACAAGACCGTGGAAGATTTCAACGGGTACATCCGGCGGTTCCCCTACAACCTGACCGCCAAGGTTTTCGGCTTGGGGAAGCCGAGGGAGTACTTTGAGCTTACCACGCCGGGCGCGGCGGAGACGCCGAAGGTGAAGTTCTAGCTCCCTAGCTCCCTAATCGGTAACCACCCCAGGCAGGATATACCGCATCGGATTCACCGGCCGCCCGTTCACATGGACCTCGTAGTGCAGGTGCGGGCCGGTGGAGAGGCCGGTGTTTCCTACCAGCGCAATGCGGTCGCCGCGGTCCACCCGCTGGCCCCTCGTGACCAGGATCCGGGACGCGTGGGCGAACTTGGTGACGATGCCGTAGCCGTGATCAATCGTTACCGTATTGCCATACCCCGCCTCCCAGCCCGCCTCGACGATCGTCCCCTTGGCGGGCGCCTCGATCGGCGTGCCCATCGGCGCCGACACATCCAGCCCTTCGTGCGCCCGGGCCACGTGCAGGATGGGATGCGAGCGCATTCGCGAGAAGGCGCTGGTGAGCCAGCCGCTGGTCGGCATGATGGACGGCGTCGCGGCCAGGCGCTCGCGATGCTGCGAAAGACTGTCACCCGCTTCCTTGAACGACGCCGAGAGCAGGTTGGCGCGGCGGATCAGCGCGTTGAGGTCGACTCGAACTTGCCCGGCGCGCCCCAGCAGCTCGCCGGACGGCGGCACGGGCGGCTCCGCGAGCAACGGACCGCCGATCCCGACAGCGTGCACCTGAGGGTCGATCGGATCGACGTTGGCGAGTAGCCGAAGCTGGGCGTCCCGCACTTCGAGGGACATCATGGTGTCGGTGAGCGTGCCGAGCCTCCCGTGCAGCAGGTTCAGCTCGTCGGCGAGTCGGGCATTTTCCAACTCGAGCCGGTCCGCCCGAGCGAGATTGAGGGTGCGGCGCACCGTGGCGTACCCCAGCAGCAGGGCCAGCAGGCTGGCGGCCACCGCCAGACTCCCGACCAGCTTCAGGGCAGTATGAGACACCTCGAGGATTTTCGAGGCGCTCGAGCCTTGCGGCACGATGACGACGGTCCAACGACGTTTAGACATCCGACACCTGCGGAATGCTTTGATCGCTTCAGAATCGCCGGTGAGAACAGCGACCGACGAGCGGGCGTGCCTCGAACTGCGAGGCTCGCAACTATAATGCCGCGCCAATCGGCCACTGTCAAGCGCGGGGACTGTGTCTAAATATTTACGATGTAGTGGGTTACGACACTAGGCCGCGGGTGGCTCGGGCTTGGGGAAAAGCACTGGCGGTTTGCTGGTGCGGTCGCCCTGCACCGGTGGGCTGGCCAGGGAGTCCCACAGCGCCCCTTCGGGCCGCCCCGGTTTGCCCAGCGCTTGCCAGAGGACGGCGGATTTGTCGGGCAGAAACGGTGCGGACATGACCGTCAATCGGTAGAGGCAACGCGCGAGGCTCGCGAGCGCGCGGTCCAGCTCGGCCTCTTGTTCCGCCTTGGCCAGGGCCCACGGAGCGGTTTTCACGATGTACTGGTTCGCATCCGTAACCAGACCCCACGCCGCTTCCGCGCCCCTCCTGACGTCGAAGGCATCCATCGCCTCGGCATATGCGGTGAGCGCCCGGGCGCCCGCCGTGTCGAGCGGCGTTTCGAGTTTCTCCGCAGGCACCACGCCTGCCCGATACTTGGCGAGCATCGCGAGACTGCGTGAGGCGAGGTTCCCCAGGCCGTCGGCCAGGTCGGCGGTGTAGCGCTCGTCGAAGCGGTCCCAGGTGAAATTCCCGTCACCCTCGAATCCGATCTCGCGGAGCAGGAAATAGCGCAGGGCGTCGGGGCCGTGCCGCTCGATCGCGGTGTCGAGGCTCACCGCCGTTCCCGCCGTCTTGGACATCTTGGCGCCGCCCCACTGCACGTAGCCATGGGCCCAGACCTTTCGAGGCAAGGCAAGCCCGGCGGCGAGCAGCATGGCGGGCCAGATCACGCAGTGAAAGCGGGTGATGCCCTTGCCGATGACGTGCACATCCGACGGCCAGAGCCGCTCGTAGCCGATGGCAGGAAACCCGGTCGCGGTGAGGTAGTTGATGAGGGCGTCGAACCACACGTAGACGGTCTGCTGGGAATCGCCGGGGAAGGGAATGCCCCACTCCAGTCGCTGCCGGGAAATCGACACGTCCTGCAGCCCGCCTTCGATCAGCCGGACTACCTCGTTCCGCCGGATCTCGGGCTCCACCGCGAGCTCACCGGAACCGATCAGCGCGAGCAGGCGCTCGGCGTACCCGCTCAGCCGGAAGAACCAGTTGCGCTCGTGGGTCGGGACGAGCTCGAGCGTCGGATGCTCGTTGCAGCGACCGCCGACGATCTGCGCATCGGTCTTGAACTCCTCGCACCCGTTGCAGTACAGGCCTTGGTACTCACCTTCGAAGAGGTCGTCGGGAGAGCGCCCACGGATGGCCTCGAGCAGGGCCGTGACCGCGGCGTGGTGGCGCGGCTCGGTGGTGCGGATCCAGTCGTCGTTACTGCATTCGAGACGGCGCCAGAAGTCAGCGAACCGCGCGGCCATTCGCTCGACCCAGACCGCCGGAGTGACCTGGGCGGCGGCGGCAGCCTGGATCACCGATTGGCTGTGCTCGTCCATCCCCATCAGGAAATGAACATCGTCACCGCGCAGGCGGCGATAGCGGCAGAGACAATCGGCGCCGACCTTTTCCAGCGCGTGGCCGAGGTGAGGATCGCCATTCGAATAGTCGATGGCGGTCGTGAGGTAGAATTTGCCCACTTACGTCGGTGGCGAGGAGGGTGGGGGCGATGGCGGCGGGCCGCCGTTCCCGCGGGGGCCCCTCCGCTTCCGGCGGCGGCGGCGCTTGCGCTTGATGTCGTGCGTGTCACCCTGAGGCGGCAGAGCCGCCGAAGGGGCGGAGCCAGGGTCAGGTTCCGCCCCTTCGCTACGCTCGGGCGGTCTGTCATCGCGAGAGCGCGGAGCGCTCGTGGCGATCTCGGGGAGATTGCTTCGGGGCCCTTGGCCCCTCGCAATGACGCCAGCGTCAGGCCGCACTCCCCGAGCCTCCGGCGGTGGCTCACCCAGACCCTCGAGCTCCTCACGAAGATCGATCAGGGTGACGATGCGCGGGCCGTGCTCATCGCTCCGGAGGAAGACCCGCTCCCGGAAGATGTCCACGGCCACCACCCGTTCGGCTCCCCGCGCGGTGCGCAGGGCCTTGCCCTCTTTGGGGAAGCGCTTG